>NZ_NQMR01000053.1 GCF_002276045.1 Pseudoalteromonas sp. NBT06-2
ATATTGAGCGAGAATTGCTGAGTGTAATTAATAAAGCTTTTTTGCAGGGCTTTTTTCGTATAAACTTTGAGAAACAAGCCCTGCAAGGGCAAATAAACAACTTTAACAAGGATGGTTTTTTGGTGCATAGACCATTTGAAAAACTCAAACTTCATGGTTTTAATAATTTAACTAAAAGTTTAAGTTTTAGTATTTATGATATTCGCTATGCCAAAACACAACAACAGCGAATAGAATACTTGGAATATATTGGGCAGCAATATAGTGCTGAGCGTTTAACCGATATTTTAAGAGAAGTCGTTGATATTATTGGTGCCAATATACTGAATGTTGCACGACAAGATTATGAACCTCAAGGTGCAAGTGTCACTATGCTTATATCTGACGAAGCACAATTAGGAAAAGAAGCACAAAACCACGTTCAGCAAGCAAAACCCGGTCCTTTACCAGATTCCGTTGTTGCTCACTTAGATAAAAGCCATATTTGTGTTCATACCTATCCCGAAACCCACCCTGTAGAGGGGATTTGTACATTTAGAGTTGATATTGAAGTGTCTACTTGTGGTGTTATTTCGCCACTTAAAGCCGTTAACTATTTAATTCATTCTTTAGAGTCAGACATTGTCACTTTAGATTACCGAGTACGTGGTTTCACCAGAGATGCGTCAGGTAAAAAGCATTATATAGATCATGCAATAGATTCAATTCAAAACTTTATGACTAAAGATACCTTAGTTGGCTATCAAATGCTTGATGTAAACATTTATCAAGAAAATCTATTTCATACAAAAATGATGCATAAAGAATTTAACTTAGATCAATACTTATTTGGTATTACTGCTAGAGATTTGTCTGAACAAGAACAATCAGATATTGCTGAAAAGCTACAGCGTGAAATGAAAGAGATATTTTACGGACGTAACTTATCTGACTAGAGTTTTGAAGATGGAGCTTTATAACTAAAAAAAAGGCTATAGATGAGAGTTCACCCTTATAGCTTTAAAATCGTTAGGTTACTATATCATAATTAACGGACCTAAACTGGCTACCCAGCTGGTGCTAAATTCATAGAGGCGCGCTTTTTAACAATGATATCTTCAATTAAAGGTCTCAGTATTAACTCCATTGCCAAACCCATTTTACCACCGGGTACAACCATAGTATTAATGCGCGACATAAAACTGCCTTCTATCATTTGTAAATAGTAAGGGAAGTTAACATCAGCAATATCCCTAAAGCGAATCACGACAAAACTTTCATCTAGTGATGGAATATCTTTAGCGCTAAAGGGATTTGAAGTATCAACAGTTGGCACGCGTTGAAAATTAATATGAGTACGAGAAAACTGTGGTGTAATATGGTTAATGTAATCATCCATGCTACGCACAATTGAATCTCGAACAGCTTCGTGAGAATGACCCCGATCTCTGGTATCGCGAATTAACTTTTGGATCCACTCTAAGTTTATAATAGGCACCATACCGATTAATAGATCGACGTGTTTAGCAACATTGTGTTCGTCATCAACTACACCACCGTGTAAACCTTCATAAAAAAGTACATCAGTAGTGGCTTCTAAATCTTGCCATGGCGTAAAAGTACCTGGTAGTTGATTATATGGCACTGCTTCATCAAAGGTATGTAAATATCGGCGGGTTTTGCCTTGACCTGATTCAGCATAGCTAGTAAATAAGTTTTCAAGTGCTGCAAAATCATTAGCTTGGGTACCAAAATAACTAATGTGTTTACCATCTTGATGGGCTTCACGTACACGTTTATCCATTTCAGGTCGGGTGTAGCGATGAAAACTATCACCTTCTATCGTGGCAGCATCAATATTTAAACTGCGAAAAATATGTTGAATGGCGTTAGTGGTAGTCGTGGTACCTGCGCCCGATGAACCTGTGATCGCGATAATGGGATGCTTAACTGACATTTTATGTTCTTCTTAATTGTATATAAATCTGCTGCGCATATTTATTATGGGCACTGCGTATCATTGAAATAATTTTAATTTCGTGGTCGACAGTATTTTAAGATATGCGCTATTGTTTTATATAAAGTAAATGGCAGTAGACAATAGGTCAAGTTTATTAGGGTAACTTGATGTACCCAAATCACTATAAGATGCAGAATTGAGCTGGAATAATAAGTGTCTTAAGTCAGTTTATTCGCTTTTGTTGAAAATTTATGAGGAAGTCGCAGAAAATATTAACTTTAAGCTATAGTTAAATTGAAATTAAAAACTTAAGTCAAAATACGACTTACTTTAAAATAATATATTGTGCTAAGCAGTGGATCAATAAAGATGCGAAGCAGGTTTTCGACATGCTGTAATCTCGCATTTCCATGTAGCATGGGTATATAAGGAAATGAATATGCAATTGACTGCGATGCCTAAAGAGACTCGTCCAAGAGAAAAGTTATTAGCAAAAGGTGCTGATGCATTAATTGATGCTGAGTTATTGGCGATATTTTTGCGAACTGGCACACCGGGTATGAATGCAATAGAGTTAGCGCAGCATTTACTACAAGAATCGGGATCATTACAAAATTTATTTAATGCACCTTTATCTGAGTTTATAAAATTAAAAGGATTGGGAAGTGCTAAATATGTGCAATTTCAAGCAGTATTAGAGTTAAATAAACGTTATTTGGCTGAGCAGTGTCAGCAACAAACTTTATTTGATTCACCAAAAGCCGTGCGTGACTTTTTATCTTTAAAATTAAAGGCACAGCAGCAAGAGGTTTTCATGCTACTTTATTTAGATAGCCAAAATCGTTTACTAAAAGATGAGGCATTATTTTATGGCACAATTAACGCGGCGAGTGTTTACCCAAGAGAAGTTGTTAAGTCAGTTTTAAAACATAACGCTGCTTCTGTTATTTTGGCACATAATCATCCATCAGGAGTTGCTGAGCCAAGTGAGGCTGATCGACTTATCACCAATAAACTAAAACAAGCTTTGCAATTAATTGATGTTCAAATTTTAGATCATATCGTCGTGGCAAGTAACAAAACGCTTTCTTTTGCCGAGCGAGGTTGGCTATAAATAAAAGTTTTTAGGTGGTTTGGCTCTAAAATAGTAAAAAAATCGTTTTTTATGCAAATTAGTTTAAATTAACTGCACTTTTTACTTTCACTTAGTCGAGAGGATCTCTATAATTAGCCGCTATCAAATTTACACATGAGCTGAAGTGGTCAGATAGTCCACTTTACAAGATCTTTGCCTGTAGTTGCTGTACTTATGGCTTGGGGAAATTAGCTCGAGCAAGATATTGGAGATATATATAATGTCTAAAGTCTGTCAAGTTACAGGTAAGCGTCCAGCGGTAGGTAATCACCGCTCACACGCAAGAAATGCAACTAAGCGTCGCTTTTTACCAAACCTTCAAACTCACCGTTTTTGGGTTGAGAGCGAAAAACGCTTTGTTAAACTACGTACTACTGCTAAAGGTATGCGTATCATCGACAAAAATGGCATCGACGCGGTTCTTACAGATATCCGTGCTCGTGGCGAAAAAGTTTAAGGAGCTGAATAATGCGTGAAAAAATCCGTTTAGTTTCAACTGCTGGTACTGGTTATTTCTACACTACCGACAAGAACAAGCGTAACATGCCTGAAAAAATGGAAATCAAAAAGTTCGATCCTAAGGTTCGTAAACATGTGATTTTTAAAGAAGCAAAAATAAAGTAATTTTGCTTTTTAAAGAAAAACCCGATTTATCGGGTTTTTTTATCTCCAAAATTCAACATTTCAATCATATTCTGCCATTTTAGAGTTTAATTGGTTACACTTCTTGTAAATTTATCAAATTTAAATCTTTATGATCCGATTAAGTAAAAAAGGTTGGAATAATGTATTAATATTTTCCATGTTAATAATGATCTTTTTGTTCAATGGTTTACATCATAAAATTATTGATACAGAATCAGATGATATAATACAATCCATCTTAAAAGAGCAAAGTTACATTCTGACAATCGAATACCCTTTATATAAAATTGAGCGTATTGGTACTGGTTGGCGTAGTAATTCACAACTAACAGGGCCTCAAATATTCGAACTCTCAATTAATTGGCAGCAAGCTACTGGTTTGCGAATAACTGATATTGATGCCATTAAATCAGAGTTTAAAAATAAACAGGCTGAAAATATAGTGACTATTTGGCTTGCTGGTGAGGCGTTACCACAGGTATATGCATTTTTTAAATTAGGTCAAGATTACTTTATTCATATGCCAAAAGCAGCTAATGAAACTTGGTTAAAACTAACTAGCGATCAAGTAAAGTTATTATTTCCAGAAGATATTTAGATTGATCATATATTTATTTGAATTGGTATTAATAGTTAAGAGAGAATTATGCCTGAATTACCAGAAGTTGAAGTAAGTAGAATGGGAATTTCACCTTACCTTGAAGGTGAAGTAATAAAAAAAATACATATTTATCAAGCAAGTTTACGCTGGGTCGTACCTGAGGAGGTTAAACTAACCGAAGGGTTAGTTATAAATAAAGTAACGCGACGTGCAAAATATCTATTATTAGAAACGATAATGGGCAGTTTAATTTTGCATTTAGGCATGTCGGGTAAACTAAGAGTGATAGATCATTCAGTGCCTAGGATCAAACATGATCATATAGATATAGAGATGGAAACGGGTAAAACATTAAGGTTTAATGACACAAGACGTTTCGGCTGTTTTTTATATCAACCACCAGGAACAATACATAAGTTATTAACTAAGTTAGGGCCAGAACCACTTACATTAGCTTTTAGTCATGAAGCGTTATATGAAAAATCTCGCGATAAAAAAACGGTTATTAAACAATTTATAATGAATAATGCCAATGTTGTTGGTGTTGGTAATATATATGCTAATGAGGCATTGTTTAAAGCGGGTATTCACCCGCAAACTCAAGTAGGTAAAATCAGTAAGAAACGCTATGAAAAATTAGTGGTATTAATAAAAGAAACGCTAGAGCATGCTATTTTACAAGGAGGTACGACATTAAAAGACTTTGCCCAAACAGACGGTCAGCCAGGATATTTTGCACAAGAGTTATTAGTGTATGGTCGTACAGGTTTACCTTGCAAACATTGTACTAAGCCATTAACTGAAATAAAAATAGGTCAACGCAGCTCTGTATTCTGTGATGAGTGTCAGAAGTAAACCTGTTTTGTAAGTATAAGATAAGGTTCCCGATAAAAGACTTCGAGAATAATGGGATCTTTGCACCAAGCTTAAACCCTTCACTAGATTCTGATAAAGCACTTTTGAAATCACGGGGTTTGAGCACAGAGTTAAGATTAAAAAATAGAAAATTAAAGTAAGAAGAAGCTATAAATAATATAAAAATTAATAAAAAAATAATCTGAAATGATAAGTACAAAATAGGTTAAAGAGTGGGGCGATTGACGGGGCTCGAACCCGCGACCACCGGAATCACAATCCAGGGCTCTACCAACTGAGCTACAACCGCCACTTCTTTAAACACCGTGTTGGTGTTGGCGCGCATAATACATAAAAATAAACGTCATGGGAAGAGCTATGTTACTATTTATTTCGAAAAATTAAAAAAAAAGGAAAGTAGATGATAAAACGTACGTTTTGGCTGCTTTTTGGTTTGCTAAGTTTATTATTAGGTATCGTAGGTGTTTTTTTACCTTTGCTACCAACAACACCTTTTGTATTGCTAAGCGCATATTGTTTTTCTAAATCGTCAAAAAGATTACATTTGTGGTTATTAAATCATAAATTATTTGGTTCATTGATTTCTGACTGGGAAAAACACGGAGTGATCCGTTATAAAACAAAATGTTTAGCAACGGCAAGTATGTTGATTTTAGTATCTTATCCGCTTATTTTTTTACCAATTATAATATGGCTTAAATTAGTGGTAATAATTACGATGGTATCTGTGCTTATATTCATATGGACTAGGCCTTCTAGCCCGGTTGAAGTGTAATAAAATGTAACCTTTTTATATAAATATAATATACAATACTTTTTTCTTACTTTTGTTAATTAAAAGCAGAGGTAATTAGGCATCATTTTTTATTTTCATATAAAGGAACATTAAATGGAACAGGCGGCTGATTGGTTAAACAATAATTCAGATTTATTCATTCATTACGGTATAAATACAATTTTAGCCATAGTGATATTTCTTATTGGTAATAAAATTGCTCGATTTTGCGCTAAAACTACCGAAAAAGCGTTTACTAAAAAGAAAGTAGATAAAGCGGTTGGTTCATTTGTTTCAAGTATAGTATATGCGTTGGTTTTTGCTGTTGCAATTTTAATGGCGTTATCACAAGTTGGTATTGAAACGACGTCCTTTATTGCTATTTTAGGTGCTGCAGGCTTAGCAATAGGTTTAGCATTGCAAGGTTCATTATCAAACTTTGCATCAGGCGTTTTAATTATTATGTTGCGCCCATTCAAATCAGGTGATTATATCGAAGCTGCAGGTCATGCTGGTTCAGTAGTAAAAATTGAAATATTCGCAACTGAATTACGTACGCCAGATAACAAAGTGGTCATTGTTCCTAACTCTTCAATTATGTCTGGTGCGATCACAAATTACTCCAAAGAAGCGACACGTCGCATTGATTTAGTGATTGGTGTGGGTTACGACGCGGATCTAAAACAAGCAAAACAAGTTTTTCAGTCGGTATTAACAGCTGATGAACGTATTTTAAAAGATCCTGCTTATACAGTTGCGGTATTGGAATTAGCGGATTCAAGTGTCAACTTTGTGGTACGTCCTTGGGTTAAAACAGCTGACTATTGGAATGTATACTTTGATTTGATGGAGAATATTAAAGTTGCACTAGATGATGCAGATATTAATATTCCGTATCCGCAAATGGATGTACATGTTCAAAAAGAAGATTAGGTTTAGTGCGTAGCCTAATGACAATTCAAAAAATATTTATTAAACAGTTATTAAATAAAGGTTTTAATTGAAATGAAAAAAATATATTTATCACTTGTGGTTGCTGCGTTAACTGCAACTCATGTCGCTGCTGAAGAAGCAAAAACAAATTGGCAAGTAACGAGTGAACTTGGCTTAATTTTAACAAGTGGTAATACTGAAACGACTACGCTTAAAGGTGCAATTAAAGCCAAACACGAAATGGAAAATTGGACAAATGAATATAAATTAGATGGCTATTTCAAAGAAGATGAAATTGAAAAAGAGGATGGTACTAAAGAAACACAACGTACTAATGAAAAGTACTTTGCATCTGCACAAGGTAATTATAAATTAAATGAGAAAAATTCACATTTCTTTTTATTTGGTTCTCATACATCTGATTATTTTGGTTCATACAGAAACGAAAGCGTATTAGCATCAGGTTATGGTAAACGATTTTTAGCTAAATCAAATATGTATTTTGATGCTGAAATTGGTCCTGGTTATAAGTATTTTGAAAAATCAAAAGACGAGGACGGTAATAAGGGAGACACCGAAGGTGAAGTTATCGCGTTAGGTAAAGTTAACTTTAGTTGGGATATCACTGAATACGCTAAATTTACGCAAACGGTTGGCATGGAATATGGTTCGACTAATACTAAAACCAAATCAGAGTCTGCATTATTAACTAAAATTAATGGTTCAATGCAAATGAAAATGGGTTTTAACGTAACGCATAATAGTATTGTAGATAAAGATGAAGAAAATATGGATACTCAAACGACGTTAACATTAGTCTACAGTTTTTAACATTTTAAATTGATATTTTACTAAAAAGGAAGCTTAGCTTCCTTTTTTTTTATGCAATCTAAGGTAGAATACAGCACTTTATTGTTCATTTTAGTTTCAAGGGATCTTTGTGAAGTTTTTAAATATTGTTTTATTAAGTATAATCGTGCTGTTATCGGCATCGGTAAATGCTGCGACACCTACAAAACAACAAATGGAACAGTTTAAAAGTTTACCAAAAGCACAGCAAAAAGCTTTAGCTCAACAAATGGGCATAGACGTATCTGATCTTACAAATACAGAGTCTTCATCAGAACAAACAGAATTAGAACCCACGATATTCCCTCGTGAAGAAAAAGAAGAACTTTTATCAGAAGAAGAAAAATACAAACCTGTTGAAGATGAAATTAAGCCTTTTGGTTATGAATTATTTGCAGGTGATCCAACTTCATTTATGCCAAGTGAAATATCAGCAGTGCCTGAAACGTATACAGTTGGCCGAGGCGATGAATTTCAAATCAACTTATACGGTAAAGAAAACTTAACCCATACAGTGATTGTAGATCGTGAAGGCCGTTTATCAATACCTGATTTAACACCTGTATTTGTAGCAGGTTTAAGTTTTGCTGAAGTAAAAGAATTAGTCAAAAATAAAATATCTCAAGAAGTGATAGGCGTAAAAGCATTTATATCTTTAGGTCAGTTACGTTCAATGCGCATTATGGTATTGGGTGAGGCATTTAAACCTGGTAGTTATACAGTATCTTCTTTAACGACAGTATCACATGCATTATTTGTAAGTGGTGGTATATCTGATATAGGTTCATTACGTAATATTCAAGTAAAGCGCGCTGGTAAAGTAGTACAAAATTTTGATTTATACGATTTATTAATAAAAGGTGATAGCTCTGGCGATATTATGCTAAAACCAGGTGATGTTGTATTTATTCCACCTGTGAGCAAAAGAGTCTCAGTGCAAGGTTTAGTAAAGCGCCCAGCTATATTTGAACTAAAAGATAATGAGCAAGCTGCACAACTGATGAAAATGGCCGGGGGGCTGTTGCCCTCAGCATATGCTAAAAACGCCATAGTAGAACGGTTTAGCAGCAAAAGTTTAAAAGAAATATTATCAGTTGATTTAACTTTAGATAACCTGACTTATAAACCCAAAGATGGCGATGTTGTAACATTAAAGCCGATGAGCGAACAAATAAGTAACTCAGTAGCGCTTGTTGGTGCAGTTACCAGACCTGGGCAATATCAATGGTATCAAGGGCAAAAAGTATCGGATGTGATCAAGTCTGTAAAAGGTGATTTATTAATACAAGCCGATCTTGATTATGCTTTGGTGGTGAGAGAACAGAATATTCAGGGTAATGTTAAAGTACTGCAGATAAATATTGCTAACGCAATAGCCAATAAGACCTCTGATAACGTATTACTACAAAAAAATGACCGAATATTAGTGTTTAGTCGCTATCAATTAAAAGTGAATGAAAAAGTCGCTTTAAATAATCTTGCTCTAACTGAAACGCAAGCATTCGAGTTGGAAAAGACTGAATTGTGGCATCAATTTGAAAATAAACAGTTTTACGATTTTGTTGGAGCTAAACAGTTAGGAGCAACAGAGGCCGTAGAAGCAACAGAAAAGCCAGAGGAAATTGAAGTAACAGATTTAAACAAACTTCAATTATCAAATAGAAAAAACTTAAAGTTAGTTGATTTTAGTGCCTTTAGCCGTGAGAAATTACTAAAACCACTGATTTTGCAACTTAAAAAACAATCAGGTGTAAATGAAAAAATAAAACTGGTTGAAGTAGCTGGTCATGTGAAATTTCCGGGTATTTATCCTTTATCTGAAGACGCGTCTGTAAAAGAGCTGGTTATAGCTGCCGGTGGTTTACTTGAGTCTGCTTATTTAGCTAAGGCTGAAGTAACCCGAGTCTTAAATAATGATACCGCTAGCGTTGCCCATATTGGCTTTGATTTGAAAGATGCTATCGCTGAAAATACATCGGTAAAGTTTGCATTAAAAAGCAGAGATAGTTTGAATATATTTGCAGTTCCTAACTGGCAAGAAAATATAAAGGTGGAACTCAAAGGTGAAGTTAAGTTCCCTGGCACTTATACCATAATGCGCGGTGAAACTTTAGTGAGTTTACTTGAAAGGGCTGGTGGTTTTTCTGATTTAGCAGCGCCAAATGCGGCAATATTCACTCGAGAATCAGTACGTATAAAAGAAGAAAAGCAGCTAGCTAAGCTTGCCGATGAATTACGTAAAGATATCGCAACAAAAAGCTTTCAAAGTTCAGTTGGCAGTAATTCACTTTCTTATGCAGATACTAATAACCTATTAAAAGATATAGGGTCAGTAGAAGCGGTAGGGCGATTGGTAATTGATTTACCTGAGATCGTAAATGGTCACAGAAATTTAACATTGCAAAATGGAGATGCTTTATATATCCCAGCTCAGCGAGCATCAATCAGTGTTATTGGCGAGGTGAATTTAGCAACATCTCACTTATTTACAGCAAATACAACAATTGATGAATACATAGCACAAAGTGGTGGACTTAAAGGTCGTGCAGCAGAAAGTCGTATTTATGTGATTAAAGCAAATGGCGCAGTAAAAATGCCAAAACCAGCAAGTTGGTTTTCAGTCTCTCAAGATAACTTTTTAGAGCCTGGCGATACCATTGTTATTCCGCTTGATTCAGATCACATGAACAATCTGACATTATGGAGTACCGTCACGCAAATCGTTTATCAATTGGGTGTAGCAGTTGCTGCGATAAGTAGTATTTAACTTCAAGATTTGAATAACCTTTAGAACATAGAATAATAATAATTAAAGGCTTAATTTTATTGTTTGAATAGAATAGAAAATATTGGAGTAAATAAGCATATTATGAAAAGTAATTTACAAACAGATAATGAATTTCGAGAGTTGTGGATAGAAATTTGGAGTCGAAAATGGTTTATATTTCTAACTAGTCTTATTGTTGTTATTTGTGCTGTCTTTTACGCACTTTCTTTGCCAAATATTTATAAGTCAGAAGCGTTGCTTGCACCTGTTGAAGAAAATAATCATAGTTCTGGTGGGTTAGCATCACAATTTGGCGGTTTAGCTGCTATTGCTGGTATTAATTTGTCTAACTCTGGAGCGGATAAGTTAACATTAACCTTAGAGGTGTTAAAAAGTAGAGCTTTTCTAGTTGAATTTTTAAACGAAAATAATTTTAAGCCCATTATCATGGCTGCCAATGGCTGGAATATGTCTACAAATACGATAAAGTATAATCGCGATATCTATGATCTAGACTCCAAAACTTGGCAAAGAGAAATTAAAGCACCAAAAAAAGCGGAGCCTAGTGATCTTGAAGTCTTTGAGTTTTTCATAAAAGAGAATTTATCGATCAATAAAGATAAAGAAACAGGGCTGGTGCTGTTATCAGTGAAACACTTTTCACCTTATGTAGCAAAAGAAATTGTTGATAAATTAATTTTAGCAATTAATAAGAAAAGAAAGCAGGATGATATAGCTGAAGCAAATAAAAGTATTGAATACTTGAGGATTGCTTTAAAAGAAACAGTCGTAGTTGATATGCAGAAAATATTTTATCAACTTATTGAGCAACAAGAGCAAACAAAAATGCTAGCGAGTGTTCGTGAACAGTATGTATTAAAAGTCATTGACCCTGCTATTATTGCCGAGAATAAACATGGCCCTAAAAGAGCTGTTTTTTGCATCTTAGCTTTATTATTTGGCGTGATCTTTAGCTTGGTTGTTGTAATGCTAAGATTTTTTTATAGTAAACATAGCAACTAGATATGTGTTATGTATTTTGTTGCACTCAGCAATTAATATGTTCAAAAGAAATAGAGTTTAGAATGGAATTAATATTACCGCTCCTAGTAGCGTTTATCATATCTTATATAAGTATATGGTTTTCAAAGCCAATAGCTGTGGAATTAGGGTTAGTTGACATCCCTAACTCAAGAAAGCTTCATATGGGAACAGTTCCTTTAGTTGGTGGTATTGCTATCTTTTTTGGGGTTTTAACTTCAACATCAATTTTCATGTTAAACAATCAATATTTGAATATATATCTTGTAGCTTCTGCATTAGTTGTTTTTATTGGCGTTCTTGATGATTTCTACGATTTGCCTGTTCGACCACGTATTGTAGCGCAAGTAATAGCTGCCTGTTTTATGATTTATGGTGCAAATATCAGTGTTATAAATTTAGGTGATTTATTTGGCTTTGGGGTTGTATCTTTAGGTGTCCTCAGCTCTATTTTTACAGTTATCGCTGTTGTTGCTTCGATTAATGCATTCAATATGGTTGATGGTATTGACGGGTTGGTAGGAATGCTTTCATTGGTTACATTTATAGCCTTGACCTACCTGTTATATGTAGCAGACCATAACTGGTTACTATTAAGCTCAACATTTATTGCTGCTACTATTGCTTATTTAATTTTTAATTTAGGTTGGGTTAAACATAAACGAAAAAAAGTGTTTATGGGTGATGCTGGAAGCATGCTAATTGGGTTTAGTATTCTTTGGTTGCTAGTTGTAGGCTCGCAAGGAAGTGCGCCTGCCTTTAAGCCTATAACTGCATTATGGCTAGTTTCGGTGCCTGTTATGGATATGGCAGCTATTATGGTTAGGCGAATAAAAAAAGGACAATCACCTTTTAAACCTGATAGAGATCATTTACATCATATTTTCCTCAGAGCTGGCTTGTCATCTAAGCAAACACTTATATTTATAACACTGATAGCGTTAGGATTAACCTTCCTAGGTATTTTTCTTGAATATTTAGAGACCCCAGACTGGTTAATGTTAAGTATATTCTTATTTATTTTTATTTGTTATAGCTACGCAATTACTCATATTTGGCGCTTTTTGGCATTTTATAGAAGATTTAGGGTGAAAGGACGAAAGGTAGAATAAAGGCTATGGATTGACCTTTATACTTAAATATATATGAAAATTTTTATAAATAAACTGTCACCTTTGATTGACCAATTTGTAGTTAGTATGAGTAATTTTGTAATAACAATATTGTTAGCTAGGTTATTAAATTTAACTGATTTTGGATTATATTCTATTGTTTGGCTTATTGTTATTTCAATAGCATCTTTGGTTCAAGCTTTAATATTTTCACCAATGCTTTCATTTTCACCTAAAATGTCTATTTCAAGGCTGCGTATTTTTTCTAACGTAACTTATTCACAGTTATTAGTTTTGCTTGCGATATTACTATTTTTATTAAGTCTGATTTCATTTATATCCTATTTTTTTGATTTACATACCATGTTTCAAGTTGCATTAGGAGTTTTATTTGTATCGATTCCATATTATTTATTTGAGTATTTCAGAAGAGAGTTAATGATTCAGGGGAGGTGTATTGCATTGCTCTGCACTGATTGTTTAACTTATCTCACTATCCTTTGTTGCTTATATTTATTTGAAGTGAAAAGTTTATATTATGCAGTAATGACAATTTCAATATGTTTTAGTGGGGTTGTTGTCGTGTTTATGCTTACCTCAAACAGTCGAATAGTTGCATTTTGGCTAAATACGCCAGAATATAGGGCCTTGATAATAAAACAGTATTATTTTTCTAAGTGGTTAGTCGCTTCTTCTGGGTTGCAGTTTTTAAATGGTAATGTTTTTACATTATTTGCTGGTGCATTTGTTTCTATGGCTCAAGTCGGTTATTTACGAATGGCACAAAATATTGTTGGAATCATTAATCCTATATATGTATTTTTGGATAATCATGCCCAGCTATATTTAGCAAGAATTAAAAGTGAAAAAGGGAATGAAGCCTGTGAAAAAGCTTATTTAAAAGTCGCTACATTATGCATGATGGGATTAAGCTTTATTCTAGTCATTCTTTTCACTTTTAAAACTGAAATCATTACTTTTGTTTATGGAAAGCAGTCGGCAGAGGTTAATGAATATATGGTATTGATGATATTTTTAAGTTTTATCACTGGGGCTAACTTTCTAGAGCGGTTAATATCAAAGGTCAGGGAAAATACTCATATTATATTTAAGTCCTATGTGCACTCCTCTATTTTAAGTTGCATCTCTGTATATCCATTAATTTTATATTCCGAGGGGAGAGGTGCTGTACTTGCAATGATATTTGCACAGTTAATTATGCTCATCTCTATTTTAAGCTCTAAAACACAAAAAGCAGTTAACTCTGTTAAATAAAGGAAGTCTGTTTTGTTTCAAATAGATGTAGAATTACTAAATGCGTTGTTTGTAAGTTTAAATGATAAGGTGAAGTTCCTAATTTTGAGAAATCATACGGGGTTACCTGAAAGTAATAATGCAAAAGATGTTGATATATTAGTACCTAAAGAAGTAAATCCAAGAGTGATTTACTCCCTTATTAGAGAGTTAGCTGACTCTTTGAATGCTAAAATAATTTGGGTGAATAAATTAGATTATCTATCTGGTTTTGTTTTAACTAGGGAGTTAGGGGATGGGCAGGTTGTATACGCTAAATTAGACTTTTTTTATGGTTTAAAGTGGCGTGGTTTAGAATTTCTTAATTCAGATGAAATTTTAGAACAAAGAGAGAGTGTTGCTAATTTTTATATTCCAAATCAAGGGCATGAAGCTGTTATTCATATCATAAATGGTGTGTTATATGGTAAAGGTGTCAACCCGAAGTATAGTGAAATCATCTTACACGGCTATAAACATGATAATACTCAATTTGAGGCGTTGCTTGTAAAGTCAGGAATTGGAAAGTTATATGAAATAATAAAAAGCAATGTAGAGAGCCTAACCTCAGAGTGTTTGAATATCAGAAAACCCCTAATTAATTTGTTAATTAAGAACCAGTTATCAGCTAATTTAGTAGGAGGGTTTTTAAGATCAGTGAAAACTGAGATTTTGGGGCGCCGAAGGTTTGGTTATTTATTAACATTTTCAGGCCCAGATGGTGCAGGGAAAAGTTCAATAATGGAACCTGTAATAAGCTTTTTTAAATTAACGGGTATCTGTAAACAAGAACTGGCGCATCACTTTCTCCCAGAAGGCATCCCTCCATTACATAGATTACTTCGTTTTAATAAAAAGCTTTCAAAGCAGGATTATACTCAACCTTATTCAGAGAAACCTGTGGGTTTAATTTCATCTACAGTACGGCTTACTTATTATTTACTAGCATTCTTTTATGCAAAAAATAAGTATTTAAAACCCCAATTTAAGCACAATGAAGTTGTTATTTTTGACCGCTATTACCCAGACTTAATTGCAGATCCTACTCGAGCGCGGTTATCAATAAGTAGAAAGATTATATCACCTGTATTATCCTTGGTGGCAGCTAAACCCGATATAGCGGTTATTTTTGTTGCAAATCCTGAGATTTTAATAAAACGCAAAGGGGAGTTAACAGAAGCGAAGGCTGTTCAATTAGTTAAAGATTATAAAGGAATTTGTGAGAATAGAGACTTTACATTATTAAATAATAATGGTTCTTTGGCTAATGGCTTGTCTACCTGCTTTTCTATTTTATTTGATGGTCTTCACTCAATAAATGTAAAGAAGTTAGTATGAGAAATCAATCTAAAAAAGTAAATGAAGAAATACTAAATAGTATTGGAATTGATTTTACTGATGAAAATTCTCAAGAGAAGTCTGACTCAAAATATTATGCAATGTATTGGCCTGATGGTACTATGCGATGGGCTTTTACAGTAACAGGGATTACACCAGGTTTTCTAGCATTCTACTCTGCTGCTAATATAAGAGCAAAGCTAGGGGTGTGCTTTATGCATATGATTGCTGCAATGGGCTTAATGAAATATTTCGCAAAAAAAATGCCTAGATTAAGAGTACTTGAACAAGGGATCTTAGCTACTTCACTCAAACAAACTAATTGTAATGGGTGGTCATTATTTGCAGGAACACCGGGAATAGACCGAAAAGCTGTACTGGCATTATCCGATAATGGAACAATTAAAAATTACGTTAAAGTTCCAATTTCAGATGCGAGTCGAAATTTAGTTTTAGATGAATTTAAAGCTATTGAACTATTTAGTAATTTGCAACTAAAATCAGTTTCTATACCGTCAGCTAAGCTACTAGAGGGGAGTCTGATTTTATCTAATGTTAATATAGAAAATTCAAGAGTTTCATCAAAGCTTGGCTGCACCCATTTAAATGGTTTGAAACAAATTTTTCAATCTAGCAAGGAAGAAATAACTGTAAACAGTTATTTAGAGCGTCACTCATTAATTGAACGATTTAAATTTCTTACCGGTAAAGAAGCGTTAGATAACCGAATTGATTATGAAAAAATAAAGTTAATAACGAATAATGCCTTAAGAGAGTTAGATAAGTTAACGGCTAATTTTGGTAGTAAATCAATTCATATATCTTTAGCGCATCGTGATTTTACACCTTGGAATTCTCTTATTGCAAAAAATAGTTTAATAATATTTGACTTGGAACTAGTTAAACAGGGTTTATCATTTGGATTTGATATCTTTCATTTTACCTTTCAAACATCAATTATGCAGGGAAAAGGTAGTGGGATAAATGTTTATGATGAAGACTTAATGAATGCACTCAAGGAACTCAGTCGAAATATAACATACGAAGAATTTGAAATTTATAAAAAATTATATTTTCTATATCATATTTCAGAGTATTTATTAAAATATTTGGAGCAACCAATTGTCCATGAGCAAGTTATAACACAGATTGATTTCTGGTCTACTCTATGATTCTTTACTTTTTATACGCGAGCTCATATTTTTGGTATTTTAGTGCTAAAAATTATAAAGACCATATTGCGGTATTGATACCTATTTTATTCTTTTGGGTAATGCTATTGTCTTTAAGGAGTGAGAGTTATGGGGAGGATATAAAGTATTATTTTTATATATTTATTCATCCAGAACGATATTATCTTGACGAATTTGGCTTGTATTATTTTAATGCGCTTTTAAGTTTTTTTTCTTCGGAGTATATTTGGTTTTCCTTATGTTATTCTTTATTAATTAATAGTTTGTTAATTTTTTTTTATAGATACTTAGATCGTAATGCCGCTATATTAATGTTTCTATATTTTTGCTCTACCTTCATATTTTATCAGTTAAACTTGAATATTTTTAGACAAGGAGTTGCTGTAGTTCTTGTTTTGTTTTCAATTACTTTATTTTCTAAGCATGCTTCCATATCAATAATGATATTGGTATTAGCTATTTTGTTCCATAAAGCAGCAATAATCGGAGTCGTATTTTTATTTTTCCAACAGTTTGATTTTAAAAAAGCGTTAATTATTCCAACTGTTTTGCTGAGCATATTTCCAATTGGACCTGATTTCTATGCTGGTGTAGCGGGGATTATTGGTCAATTTATTCCAATAATGGAAAGAGCTTTAAATGCATATGTTGAAATGGGTCAGCAAGGCTTAATAGAAAGCTCTGATTTAAATCATCGAAATTTGCCAATAATTGTTACAGCTTTGCTTCTATTAAAGGCTAAGTTACCTGAAAATATAAGAGTAAATAGTATCGTTTGGGTCTATATTTTATCTTTACTTTTCTCGGCTTTGCTTACAAATAATGTTTTACTATATGATCGAGTGATTATATTTTCTCAATTACTTCAACCTTTTGTTTTCATGCTTAGCTGTAAAGCTATATTCCCAAATAGGTGGATGGTTCCTTTTATATTTGTAGCTGTATTGCAATTTATATTTACGGTTTCTATTTGGGGGCCTCAAAACTTATTGCCAACATACGACTTTTATAAAATATTGTAGTGCGGGCTATTTGCCTCAATGGTCATCGAAATGTAAATGTTTTGAAGTTGGCTGTATGATAAATATCAATTTAAAGTGGTTATTATGGAGTATGGATGCCTGCTATTGTGATTGCAAAGTATGTTTTTTCTCTTTTTATATTAATTTTTATTTGTCTTATAATGAGAAATTGGAATGCTAAAATATCAAAAGGTGAGCTTTATTTTGTAGTATTATTTACAGCTATATTGGTTCACTCAATCGCTTTTAGTCATGAGATTGAAAATAGTGTTGAGCGATCATTATTTAGCCTTTCATTTGTATTTATGTTGTTATCTTTAAGGGTTTCATTCGGGCAAAAACTGTTAGATTGGCTAAAAAATTTTTTAGTTGTATTTGCGATCATTGTTACTTTAATTAGTGATATAATATTAGTGTTATTCGGTAATTCTAGTCGATTTTATATTGAAGGAAATTTTACAAGCATTTTTAGTAATGCAAATAATTTTGGTCTATTAGTGAGTGTATTTTTATTACCGGCTGCTATTTCATTTTTCGCATCAAAAAAGCGGAAAGTAACTTGGAAAAGTGCAGGGATGCTCTGTTTGGTTTTTAATCTTCTGTTCATTTTAATTGAAACAAGATCTAGGGCATCGTTAGGTGTCGTGCTATTTATAATTAGTGTCTTTATTTTAATTAAGTATAAAAAAAGCTCTAGTAGAGTTGCAATAGGTGTTACAGCATTCGTGGTGTTAATGCCTATTATTATATCACTACAAGAGACTTTACTAAATAAATATCAGTCAAGTGGTCAAATAGAAAATAATATTTTTTCAACAAGAATGATACTTTGGATTCATCGTATAGAAGGGATTCAAGAAAAGCCATTAATAGGTTGGGGTTACCAGGTTAATTCAGCAAAAAATAAATTTTTTGGGCCTTATAAATTTAACGAGTTAGAAAAAGGGAATACACCATTAGCATTATTAGAAGAATTTGGAGTTATATTCGGTGGTTTAGTTATATTTTCCTTATATTCACTTGTTTATAAGTTTCTGTCATTAAAAAAGCAGTATTCTCTTATTCCTCTTTTGGTTACTCCTGCCCTAGCTCATTCAATGTTTGAAACTTGGCTGTTTAATTTTAATGGCTATTATGCTTGGATATTATGGGGTTGTATTTTTTTAGGGTGTTCATTTTTGAGTAAACAGCGTATTGAAGAAAAACATCGTATTGCTAAAAGTAAATTAGAGGAATTAAATCACAGATGAAAATAGTTCATTTTATTCTGGGAAGGGCAAGTCAAAATACCGCTAATGGTGTAAATAAAGTTATTGGCGGTTTAGCTAAGTATGGAAACCAGAAAGGGCACAAAATATATGTTGTAGGCATAAGTGCAAGTCAAAAAGAAAGTTTTACGTTAGTCAGTCGGGATGGCTTTGAAGTTGAAAGTTACAACACTTTCTTTAACGGGGCTTTTAAGCGAGTAAAAGAGCTTTTGAGTGAATGTGATGTGGTTCATCTACACAGTGTTTGGAATAACTATAATTTATTTTTGGCAAATTATTTAAGGAAAGTTGGAAAACCTTATGTTGTTACAGCTCATTCAGGTTTAACAGAGGATCGCTTAAAGCAAAGTAATTATAAATTTAAGCTGGCTTATCATGCACTTTTCCAGAAAAAATTATTTGACTCAGCTGCTGGTGTGCATGCTCTAACAAGAGAAGAGTCGACCGTTTTAAGAAAGCATACAGATAATAATAATATTTTTGTAGTGTCAAATGGCCAAGATTTAGGTGAACAAGTTTTAAGTCCGAAAAAGTACGACAGTGTTAACGAAAAGATAAACATAGGATTTATAGGAAGGTTGTCAGTTGAAAAAAATATTGATGGATTGATTAATGCGATAGCCCTATTGCCGCCAGAAATAAGAAGTAGGATCATACTCAACCTAATCGGTCCTAACGCTCTTAATAAAAAACAATTAGATAAAGAAATAAAACGGATGGGGATTGAGTCAAACATTGTCTTTAAAGGTGCATTATATGGTGCTGATAAAGATAGGGCTTTATCTAATTTAGATTTTTATATTCACCCTGCACATTCTGATGTTGTTAGTATTGCTGTAATGGAAGCGATGCGTTTAGGTTTACCATCCGTTATAACAAGAACTTCAGATGTCAGTTATTTTTATAACCGTGATGCTTTTGTGATGATTGAACCTGACTCTAAAGATATTGCTAGAGGCATTGTTGAGATGTTTGAAAGAAGAGCTGAATGGTCAAATATGTCTATGAATGCAATTGCGTTAGTACATGATGTTTTTAATTGGGAAAAAGTTGTAGAACAATTAATTATTCAATATAAAGGAGCTATTGATATAAAATGTTCATAAAGGTCATAATTTGGTTTATCCAGAAGTATAAAAATCCCAGTTTTGAATTTGATCAGAGTGTTTCTTTTGGAATTATTTGTTCTTTAATCTTATCTCGTCTTATTTCTCGAGTTCGTGCATTAAAGTTGCTCGTGTATTTAAAGCTACCAAAGGGGCTGTTTTTAGGGAAAAGTGTAACTTTTTTCAATATCAAGAAAATTACTTTTGGTCAAAGTGTTACAATAGGCAGCTCTGTTCATTTAAGCGGTTTAGGCTCTGATGGTTTGAATATAGGGCATCGCGTAAATATAGGTGATTATTCGAGAGTTGTTGTCTCCACCTCTTTTGATAATATCGGCAAAGGTATTAAATTACATGATGATGTAGCAATTGGAGAGTTTTCTTATATCGGTGGTGCAGGTGGTGTTGAAATAGGTTCAAGTTGTATTATTGGTCAATATTTTAGTACCCACCCTGAAAATCATATTTTTTCCTCACTAGAAACAGAAATTAGAGCGCAAGGTGTCGATAGGAAAGGTATTGAAATTGGCAGAAATTGCTGGATAGGTGCAAAAGTAACTATATTGGATGGATCTGTCATAGGAAGTGGTTGTGTGGTTGCTGCTGGAGCTATAGTAAATGGGAGTTTTCCAAATGATGTTGTTATTGGTGGAGTTCCGGCGAAAATTATAAAAAAGCGAAGTAATAAATGAAAAGCATCTTAATAACTGCCTATGATGTAAACCCTTACCAAGGATCTGAATCTGCTACTGGTTGGAATTATCCGTTACATTTAGCTAAAGATAATAAAGTATCTGTTGTAACAAGAGAAAACAATTTACCCGAGGTTTATCGATATATAGAAGAGAATAAAATAGATACAAGCAATTTGTCTTTTATTGGTTGCGATCTACCATATTGGGCACGCTTTTGGAAGAAAGGTGCTAGAGGATCTTTTTTATATTTTTATTTATGGCAAATATTTGTGACTTTAAGTTTTTTTTCGAAGCGAGATCAATTTGATATATGTCATGGCCTTAATTTTCATTGTGATTGGGCACCTTCTTTTCTTTGGTTATTAGGAAAGCCATTTGTTTGGGGCCCAATTAACCATAATGAGCAACTTCCAGATTATGTTTTAGCTACCTTACCTAAGAAAGAATTAAGAGCTGAACGAGTTAAGCTAATTTTTAAAAAGCTATTTTGGAATTTTGATCCATTTTTGTTTCTCACTAAGAAACGAGCAGATAAAATACTTGTAGGTCACAAAGGTGTTATTGAAAGTTTAAATCTAGATAAAAAAAAATGTATTTTATTTAATCAAATAGCAACAGAAGTGAGAGAGTATAAAGCTCTGGAGGGACGAGATTTTAATGTACTATTTATTGGACGAGGTTTATTAATTAAAAATTACTTAACGGTACTTGAAGCAGTTAAGTTGTCTTTTGAGAATATTGACAGTAATGCTTTAAGTTTATCAGCGTCTTTTATTGGTGTAGGAAAAAATGCAAAAAAGGTATTATTAGAAAGAGCTGAGGAGCTAAATATAGCTCAATTGATTGAGGTTAAAGATTGGGTTGAGTTTGATGAGGTCAATTATTATTATAGCCAGGCAAGTGTTTTCTGTTTTCCTTCATTTGAAGGTGCAGGAATGGTAATTGCTGAGGCTTTGTCCCATGGTGTGCCTGTTATTACAATTGATAGAAATGGTGCAGCTCATGAGTTATCTTCTGATTATTCATTTGTCATAAAAGGTCAAGACTCTAAAACAATAATAAAAGGAATTTCAGAAGCTATTACATTACTTTCTAGTGACAGTAATACTAGATCTTTGATGAGTTTAGAGGCTCATAAGGCTGCAGAAAAAAAATTCAGCTGGCTAGAGAAATCAAACATAATATCCAAAATTTATACTTCTTTAAAATGAGTGTTCAGTGAAAAGAAAAAACTATATAGCAGTGCATTTGCTAAACGACTTTAGTGGAAGCCCGTTAGTGTTAGCTAATTGTATAGACGCATTAACATCTGAAGGGAAAAATGTTGAATTATTAACTAGTGGAAAAAACGGTTTTTTATCTAGATGTGAATGTAAACTAACCTCTTTTATTTATAAGCGTTTTGAAAATAAACTACTTACTTTACTTTCATTTCTATTTTCACAATTATTACTTCTAATAATGATATTTCTCAAAGCAATTAAAATGAGGAATAAGCCAATAGTAATAATCAATACTATATTGCCGTTTGGTGCAGCTTTGGGGGCAAAGCTAGCAGGTTGCAGGATTGTGTATTATGTACATGAGACATCCATAAAGCCAAAAATCTTAAAGCGCTGGCTGAAGTTTATACTTAGGCTAACTGCAAATGATGCTATTTATGTCTCTAATTATTTAATGCAAAAAGAAGGTGTTGGTAAAAAGGGTAAAATAAATGAAACTGTAATTTATAATTCATTGCCACCAGAGGCAATTAAACTTAGTGCGATAAATAATAAAAAAGAATTTACGGTTTTTATGCCCTCTTCACTAAAGAGGTATAAAGGGGTATATGATTTTGTGCAGCTTGCTAAACTATTAAGAAACACAGATATAAATTTTGTGATGGCTTTGAATGCAGAAAAATCTGAGTTTAAGGAATTTTTAAGAGAGGTGGGTGAGCTTAAAAACTTAACAATATATAGAAGACCTAAAAATATTAATGAAATTTATAGCAAATCTTCTTTAGTGTTAAATTTATCAAATCCAAATGAATGGATTGAAACATTTGGGATGACAGTGATAGAAGCTTTTAACTATGGTTGTCCTGTTATTGTGCCTAATATAGGTGGGATCTCTGAAATTGTTGACCAAGGGTACAATGGTTATAAAATGTCAGTTGTAGAATTGAATTCTATTAGTCAGAAAATTAACCAATTAAGTGAAGATAGGGATTTATATAAAGAGCTTGCTACTAATGCTTTAACATCATCAACTCATTATCACTTTTTAGAGTATAAAAATAAAATTCAAGGGTTATTGTAAATGAAACTTTCAATTGTAGGAACCGTAGGTGTTCCTGCTTGTTATGGTGGGTTTGAAACTTTAGTAGAGAACTTACTCGATGAATCAAGTACAAGTGTGGATTTGACTGTTTATGCTTCATCCAAATCGTATAAAGAAAAAACTCCAAAATACAAGAATGCAAATTTAAAGTATATCCCTTTACAGGCAAATGGAGTACAAAGTATACCTTATGATATTTGGTCTTTATGTCATGCAGTATTTAAAGGGACTGATAATATATTGATTTTAGGTGTTTCAGGCGCGATTTGTTTACCGTTTATTCGGCTGTTTTCAAAAGCTAGAATAGTAACAAACATTGATGGTTTGGAGTGGCGTCGTGATAAGTGGAATTCATACGCTAAACGCTTTTTAAAATTATCTGAAAAAATAGCCGTAAAATACTCAGATGTTGTTGTTGCTGATAATAAAGCAATTGCAGATTATGTGTTTAACGAGTATGGATGTGACTCAGAGGTAATTGCTTATGGTGGAGATCATGCGATAATTGAAGCATTAAATATTAATGATGAGGGTTATGCTTTAGCACTATGCAGAATTGAGCCCGAAAATAATGTTGAGATGATTCTTTCAGCCTTTTCTCAGACACAGAAGAAAATAAAATTTGTAGGGAATTGGGGTTCCAGTGAGTTTGGAAGGACCATGAGGGAGAGGTTTGAATCTTTTGATAATATAGAAATCATAGAGCCTATATATGATATATCAACTTTATTTGAGATGAGAAGAAATTGCTCCTATTACGTTCATGGCCATTCTGCTGGAGGAACTAACCCTTCATTAGTTGAGATGATGCATTTTAACAAAAATATTATGGCATTTGATTGTAACTATAACCGTGCTACAACTGAAGATAAATGTCGCTATTTTAAGAGTGAAGATGAACTAATAGCTAAGACAGAAAGTATAGGTAATGCTGATCATGGTAAGGTTATGAGAGAGATAGCTCAAAGGCGCTATACATGGAAAATAGTGAAACAACAATATTTTAATTTATTTAAGTAAAAGAGATAAGACATGCGAAAAGGTATAATTTTAGCTGGTGGTAGCGGCACCCGTTTATATCCTCTGACTAAGGTAGTGAGTAAGCAACTCATGCCTGTATATGATAAGCCTATGGTGTATTATCCGCTAGCAACTTTAATGCAGGCAGGCATTAAAGAAGTGTTATTAATATCTACACCAGATGAAATAAGTCGATTTGAAGATCTTTTAGGTAATGGTGATAATTTTGGTATTCGCATTTCATATAAAGTGCAGCCTAGCCCTGATGGGTTAGCACAAGCATTTCTGTTGGCTGAAGAGTTTTTAGATGGCTCTGCAGCAGCATTGATTCTTGGTGATAATATGTTTTATGGTCACGATTTAGTGAAGTCACTTAGAAGTGCTAATACTCAAGCTGCAGGTGGAACAGTCTTTGGTTATCACGTTGCTAACCCACAAGCTTATGGCGTTGTTGAGTTTGATGATTCTGGTACGGCTGTTTCAATTGAAGAAAAGCCTCTAACTCCTAAATCAAATTATGCGGTGCCAGGTCTATACTTTTTTGATGAACGCGTTGTTGAATTTGCAAAAAAAGTCAAACCTTCATCGCGTGGTGAATTAGAAATTACTGATGTGATAGATCAATACTTAAAATTAGGTGAATTAAAAGTAGAGATCATGGGACGTGGTACCGCTTGGTTAGATACCGGTACTCATGATGACTTATTAGCTGCGGCCCAATTTATTGCCACGATAGATAAGCGTCAAGGCTTAAAGGTAAATTGTCCTGAAGAGGTTGCTTTTAGAAATGGTTGGATTTCACCAGAAAAGCTGCGCTATATCGCCGAGCCTTTACGAAAAAGCGGCTATGGTGAATATTTATTAAAACTGCTAGATGAGAAAGTATTTTCATGAAGTATATTGAGACAGAAATTAATGATGTGAAGATTATTGAACCACAAGTCTTTGGTGACGAACGTGGTTTTTTCATGGAAACATTTCGAGTTGATGAGTTTAATAAGAGTTGTGTTGAACGACATTTTGTTCAAGAAAATCATAGTAAATCAGCTCATGGTATTTTGCGTGGCTTGCATTATCAATTAAAACAAACACAAGGTAAATTAGTGAGAGTAACCTCTGGTGAGGTATATGATGTTGCAGTTGATATGCGAAAGTCATCTCCTACCTATGGTCAGCATGTTGGTGTGATATTATCGGCTGAAAATAAGCGTCAATTGTGGGTGCCTGAAGGATTTGCTCATGGTTTTTATGTTATGAGTGAATCAGCTGAGTTTGTTTATAAGTGTACTGATTATTATGCACCTGAACATGAAGTATCTTTACTGTGGAATGATCCAGAATTAAAAATAAACTGGCCTTTAGTTGAGGGTATATCGCCTTCCCTATCAGCTAAAGATAAAGTGGGTTTATTGTTTGCCGATGCTCCAAGCTTTTAAATTAGAGAATATAATGAAGAAAACTATTTTTATAACTGGTGGTGCAGGATTTATTGGCTCCGCACTTATACGATTTTTGATAAATGAAACGACTCATACAGTTATAAACTTTGATAAATTAACTTATGCAGGAAATTTAGAATCTTTAAAGTCAATTGAAAGCTCTGACCGTTATCATTTTGTACAAGGTGATATTTGTGAACGTGCTGTTTTAAATGGTGTACTTGCTCAATACCAGCCTGACTTTATAATGCATTTAGCAGCTGAAAGTCATGTTGATCGTTCTATTGATGGTCCTGGTGAGTTTATTAAAACAAATATTGTTGGCACATACGAGTTATTAGAAGCATCCCGTCAATACTATTCACAACTTAATGATACTAAAAAAACTATTTTTCGTTTTCATCATATTTCTACAGATGAAGTGTATGGTGATCTCGATGATAAGAAGCTATTTACTGAAGAAACCTCCTACGAGCCGAGCTCACCTTATTCAGCTTCAAAAGCAGCATCTGACCATTTAGTTCGTGCATGGTACCGCACTTATGATTTTCCTGTTGTGTTAACTAATTGCTCAAACAACTATGGGTCATATCATTTTCCTGAAAAACTAATCCCTTTAATTATTTTAAATGCATTAGATGGTAAGAAATTACCTATTTATGGTGATGGTAAGCAAGTACGGGATTGGTTGTATGTAGAAGATCATGCTAGAGCACTATATAAAGTAGTAACTGAAGGTAGATTAGGAGAAACATATAATATAGGTGGTTTTAATGAGAAGCAAAATATAGAAGTTGTAAAAACTATATGTAATCACTTAAATGATTTAATTATTGATAAACCAAATGGTTTAAAAGACTTTCAAGAGTTGATTACTTTTGTAGCTGATCGCCCAGGTCATGATGAAAGATACGCAATAGATGCAACTAAAATCAATAAAGAGCTAGGTTGGTATCCAGAAGAAACATTTGGATCCGGCATTCTTAAAACTGTAAAATGGTATTTAGATAATTTAGAGTGGTGTCGTCACGTGCAAGACGGCAGCTACCAGCGAGAGCGACTGGGTGATAATAGCTAATGAAAGCATTAATTATTGGTAAAAATGGTCAAGTCGCTTGGGAGTTGATACAAGCTTGTCCTAAGCATGTTCACGCGAAAGCATTAGGTCGTAATGAAATAAATATTACAAATATTGAATCAATACTTCAAACAGTTAAAAACTTCAAACCTGAAGTTATTATAAATGCATCTGCTTATACGGCTGTCGACAGGGCTGAAAGTGAGGAGGCTCTTGCTTTTCAAATTAATAAAAATGCTGTTGAAAACTTAGCCTTGGTTGCTAAAAAATATAATATCCGTTTCATTCATATATCTACTGATTTTGTATTTGATGGAACTCAAAATAGCGCTTACCGAGTTGATGATGAAACTAATCCCATTAATGTTTATGGAGCATCTAAGTTAGCTGGTGAAGAAGTAATTAAAAGGGTTTACCCTGAAAACTCAATTATTATACGAACATCTTGGGTTTATTCTACTCACGGTAATAATTTTGTAAAAACGATACTACGCTTGATGGCTGAAAAAGAGTCATTAAATATTGTCAGCGATCAAATAGGGAGTCCAACATATGCTAAAGGTTTGGCTGAATATATTTGGCAACAGGCTGAATTAGATTCAGACGGAGTTATTCAAAACTACAGCGATGTAGGGGCTGTAAGTTGGTATGATTTTGCTATAGAAATTCAAAATATAGCTTTTCAAAAAGGAATCCTAAGCAAGACAATCCCGATTAATCCAATTTTTAGCTCTGAGTACCCTACTTTGGCTATTAGGCCTAAGTTCAGCGTGTTAAAATTAGACCTTATAAATAAAATAAACTGGCGTGATAACTTAATATTATTTATGGACTTGAATTCCTTTGATTGATCCATATGTTAAAACTTCTAAACTTAATTAGCTAATGAATATCATAATAGCAATATAGAACGAGGAGTGAGTTCGCAGTGGACGTTATATTGAGAGCAACTCCCGCGATAGCGTTTATGATGAGGTTGTAAATTTAAATATGTGGGAAATAAAATGAAAATAGCAATAGCCGGGACTGGCTATGTCGGTTTGTCGAATGCAGTATTATTAGCGCAAAACAATGAAGTGATTGCGGTTGATATCATTCAAGAAAAAATTGATTTAATCAATGATAAAAAATCTCCTATTTCTGATGTCGAAATTGAAGATTTTTTAGTAAATAAAGATCTGAATTTAACTGCAACGACAGATAAAAACTTAGCATATAAAGATGCTGAATTTGTAGTGATAGCAACACCAACAGATTACGACCCTCAAACGAATTATTTTAATACCAATTCAGTTGAAGCTGTTATTAAAGACGTTATTGCTATTAATCCAAATGCGGTAATGATTATAAAATCAACCGTGCCAGTTGGCTTTACCAAAACGATAAAAGCTCAGTTTGAATGTGATAACATCATATTTTCACCTGAATTTTTAAGAGAAGGTAAAGCGCTTTACGATAACTTACATCCATCTCGTATCATCGTGGGTGAAGATTCTAAGAGAGCTAGTACATTTGCTAATTTATTGGCAGGAGGTGCGATACGTGTTGATATTCCTATTTTATTAACTGACTCTACGGAAGCAGAAGCTGTTAAATTATTTTCAAATACTTATTTAGCGATGCGTGTTGCTTATTTTAATGAGTTAGATAGTTATGCTGAATCTCATGATTTAAATACACAACATATAATAGATGGTGTAGGTTTAGACCCGCGTATAGGGACCCATTATAATAACCCGTCATTTGGTTATGGTGGTTATTGTTTACCTAAAGATACTAAGCAACTACGAGCTAATTATAAAGATGTACCTAACTCATTAATTGGTGCTATTGTTGATGCAAATAGCACCCGTAAAGATCATATTGCTGATTCAATTATAAAACGAAATCCTGAAGTCGTGGGGGTATATCGTTTAATTATGAAGTCTGGTTCAGATAATTTTAGAGCTTCTGCCATTCAAGGCATAATGAAGCGTATAAAAGCAAAAGGCATTAAAGTTGTAGTGTTTGAACCTGAGCTAAAAGAAAAAGAGTTTTTTCATTCAGAAGTGATGACTGACTTAAATGAATTTAAAAATGTATCTGATGTAATAGTTTCAAATCGTATGTCAGTTGATTTAGATGATGTCGCTGACAAAGTATATACTCGAGATTTATTTGGTTCTGACTCTTAAGGTAATTTAAAAACTTTTTTAAAGCTTTTTATAAGGAAAGTAAAATGTCGATTTTAGTTACCGGTGGTGCAGGATATATTGGTTCACACACTGTTTTAGAGTTATTACAACAAGGCGAAGACGTTGTTGTTGTTGATAATTTAGCAAATTCATCACAAGAGTCTCTTAAGCGTGTTGCAGAACTTACAGGTAAAGCCTGTACTTTTTATCAAGGTGATATTTTAGATAAAGCCTTTTTAGCTTCTGTTTTTGCTGAACACTCAATAAATAGTGTGATGCATTTTGCTGGATTAAAAGCAGTTGGTGAGTCAACTGTGAAGCCAGTTGAATATTACCAAGTGAATGTACAAGGTACGCTAACTTTATTAGATGCGATGCGTGATGCAAATGTATTTAAGTTGGTATTTAGTTCATCTGCCACTGTTTATGGTGATCCGGCTAGTTTACCAATTAAAGAAGACTTTCCTGTAGGTGGTACCACAAATCCTTATGGTACTTCTAAACTGATGGTAGAAATGATTCTGCAAGATGTTGCTAAATCAGACGAGCGTTGGTCGTTCGCTATTTTACGTTACTTTAATCCGGTTGGTGCTCATGAGTCTGGCTTGATTGGTGAAGATCCAAATGGCATTCCTAATAACTTATTGCCTTATATTTCACAGGTTGCTGTTGGTAAATTAAAAGAGTTAGCTGTATTTGGTGATGATTATGATACTAAAGACGGTACTGGCGTACGTGATTATATTCATGTAGTTGATTTAGCCATAGGTCATTTAAAAGCGCTTAACAAAGTCAATGCTGAAGCGGGTACTCATGTGTTTAATTTGGGCACTGGTAATGGTTATTCAGTTTTTGAAATGCTTAAAGCGTTTGAAAAAGCCTGTGGACATGATTTAGCTTATAAAGTGGTGCCTCGCCGCCCAGGTGATATTGCAACGTGTTATGCAGCCCCTGAAAAAGCACTTACTGAGCTAGATTGGCAAGCCGTTCGTGGTTTAAATGCTATGATGGCTGATGCGTGGCGCTGGCAAAGTAAAAATCCTCAGGGGTATGGTTCTTAGGACTAGGTACTAGGAAAAGAGTAGGAGCTAGGGGTTTTTAAGCTAAAATTTGGAGAAACCTAGAACCATTTCCGTACTTTTCTACATTAGTATATTTATTTCTTATATTTGTTAACTTGATGTTTACTTATCATTTTATTTTCACTTTATGAATTATTAAGTCTTTTTTTGTGGTTTTTATGAATTTAAATTTCTTTCTGTGTGGCTTATTTTGATCTTAAAAGAATAAATTATGCTTGCTCATTGACTTTAATGGTGATAAAAATAGCGTCATAATTTAATCATTAATTAATTAAATAAACAAATTTAACGATGCAAAAAATAATTTTAATTACACTACTTTTAAAACTGGAGCTCTTAAAAAGAGTTTGCGGGCGTTAGTGTATTTGCATCAAGTAATACAAAAAAACCCCGCATAAACTGCGGGGTTTTTTTTTGAATTTAAAGTAATTGGGCACAGGTGATAGCATGAGCGATAAAGTTTGGATTTTTGATACCACATTAAGAGATGGTGAACAGGCATTAAAAGCGAGCTTAACTGAAGATGATAAACTGCGTTTGGCACATACTATTAGCCGCCTTAATGTAGATGTGATGGAAGTCGGCTTTCCTGTATCTAGCCCAGCAGATTTTAATGCGGTTAAACGTATTGCTGAAGAAGTAAAAGGCCCTATTATTTGTGGTTTAGCGCGTGCCGTAACTAAAGATATCGAAGCGTGTGGTGAAGCATTAAAACCAGCCAAAAAAAGCAGAATTCATACCTTTATTGCAACGAGTCCTTTGCACTTGGAACATAAGCTAAGAATCACTTTAGACAAAGCAATTGACATGGCGATTAAGTCAATTAAGTTGGCACTAACTTATACTGAAGATGTTGAATTTTCTTGTGAAGATGCAGGGCGTACGCCACATGATGATTTATGCAAGGTTGTAGAAGCAGTGATTGATGCGGGGGCGACAACGATTAACTTACCAGATACTGTCGGTTATGTAACCCCTGATGAATATGCTGCGATGATTAGCTATTTGGTGGCTAATGTACCAAACATTGATAAAGCACGCTTGAGTGTGCATTGTCATAATGATTTAGGTTTAGCGGTGGCCAACTCTATTGCGGCAGTCCAAGCGGGCGCACGTCAAATTGAATGTACAGTAAATGGTATAGGTGAGCGTGCAGGTAACTGTTCGTTAGAAGAAGTGGCAATGATAATGCAAATGCGTAGCGATCACTTAGGTGTTAATTGTGACATTCAAAGCGAAGAGATTTATCACGCATCTCGTCAAGTTAGTCAAATTTGTAATATGCCTGTACAGCCAAATAAGGCGATAGTGGGTGAAAATGCATTTGCCCATAGTTCTGGTATTCATCAAGATGGTGTCTTAAAAGCGCAAAATACATATGAGATTATGGCACCAGAAACTGTAGGTGTGCCTAATAATCAATTGAATATGACGTCACGTTCGGGTCGACATGTCATTCAGCATAGGTTAACGGAGTTAGGTTACCAAGATGGTGATTATGAGATGGATACCTTATACCAAAGTTTTATCGCTTTAGCTGATAAAAAAGGGTCTGTATACGATTACGATCTTGAAGCGATGATCTACTTCAATAAAATTTCAGACAATAATGATTATTACCAACTTGAGTTTTTAAATACTACGACTAATTCGCAAACTGTAGCCAGTGCGACAGTAGGATTAAAAGTCAATGGTGAGTTATTTACCCACGCGGCTACAGGAAATGGTCCGGTCGAAGCCGCTTACACTGCCATGAAAAACATCACGAAAATGGACACTAAAATGTGTAAGTATCATTTAGATGCCACTGGTAAAGGTGAAAGTTCATTAGGTCAGGTTGATATTATTACTGAATATCAAGACCGACAATATCACGGTGCAGGTTTAGCATCTGATGTAGTTGAATCATCGGTTCGTGCCATGATCCATGTATATAATTTAATTAATCGTGCACAGCAAGTTATGTGTTTAAAGCAGCAGAAGAAAGCAGGATAAGAGAAATGATTACTCAAAAAGAATATAATATTGCAGTGTTAGCCGGGGATGGCATAGGTCCTGAAATCATGAATGCAGCAGAGCAAGTACTTGATGTTGTGTGTGGTAAATTTAATTTAAAGCTTAATCGTGAACATCATGCAATTGGTGGTGCTGCAATTGATAAATTTGGTGAAGCATTACCAGAGTCTACATTAGCCGCCTGTGATAAAGCAGATGCTATTTTATTTGGTTCGGTAGGTGGTCCCAAATGGGCTGATTTACCACCACAAAAACAGCCGGAGCGAGGCTCGTTATTACCACTTCGTAAGCACTTTAACTTATTTTGTAATTTACGCCCAGCTCAGTTATTACCTGCTTTAAGTGCTGCTTCACCACTTCGTGCAGATATCAGCGAAAAAGGTTTTGATATTTTATGCGTGCGTGAATTAACTGGCGGAATTTACTTTGGTGAAAAAGGTCGTTCAGGTGAAGGCGCGCAAGAGTTTGCATTTGATACACAAAAATATTCACGCTTTGAAATAGAACGCATTGCTAAATTTGCTTTTGAAGCGGCTAAGTTACGTAGTAATAAGGTCACTTCGGTAGATAAATCGAATGTATTAGCGTCAAGTATTTTATGGCGTGAAGTCGTAACTGAAGTGTCAAAAGACTATCCAGAAGTAAAACTTGATTATATTTATGTTGATAACGCAGCTATGCAGTTAGTAAAAGATCCTGCGCAATTTGATGTGCTTTTATGTGATAACTTATTTGGTGATATTTTATCTGATGAATGTGCCATGATCACAGGTTCTATGGGTTTATTACCTTCAGCAAGCTTAAATCAAACTGGTTTTGGTTTATATGAACCTGCTGGTGGTTCTGCACCTGATATTGCAGGAAAAGGCATTGCAAACCCAATTGCACAAATTTTAAGTGCAGCACTAATGTTACGTTATTCTCTTAAGCAAGAAGAAGCGGCTCGTGCAATTGAAAAGGCAGTAGCAGAAACTGTTAAAGCTGGCATAGGCACACAAGATATTTATTCTAACGAGCGTTACACAACAAGTGATGTAGCTGCGGCGATTGTAGAAAGAATTTAACTTTCTGCAAAGTCAGCGCCTACCATAAGAGGTTATTTATGTTGGTAGGCGGGGATTTATCCGCGCAGCAGGTTAAACGTAAAGTATTTAGATAAAAAGATTTTGGGGCGAAACAAGTAATGGCACAAACTTTATATGACAAAATTTGGCAGTCGCATACTGTCACAGCAATAAATAATGAAACAGATTTATTATATATAGATAGACATTTAGTACATGAAGTCACTTCTCCTCAAGCATTTTCAGGTTTACGCGAACAAAACCGTCCTGTGAGAAGAACAGATAAAACATTTGCGACTATGGATCATAATATTTCGACCAAAGTTCGTAAAATCTCAGCTGCAAGTGAAGTTGCACAAAATCAGTTAAATGCTTTAACTGACAACTGTGAACAGTTTGGCGTACCGCTTTATGATTTAAACTCTATTGAGCAAGGAATTGCTCATGTTGTAGGTCCTGAGCAGGGAATTACTTTGCCTGGTACAACAATCGTATGTGGCGATAGCCATACATCAACTCACGGTGCATTTGGTGCACTAGCTCACGGTATTGGTACATCTGAAGTTGAACATGTTTTAGCAACACAGACTTTACAGCAGAAAAAAGCCCGTTCTCTTAAAATTCAAATTGATGGCATTTTAAAGCCAACTGTTACCTCTAAAGATTTAATCATGGCAGTAATTGGTGAGCTAGGTACGGCTGGCGGTACAGGTTTTGTCGCAGAGTTTTGTGGTACGGGCATTGAAGCGCTTTCAATGGAAGCACGTATGACCCTATGTAATATGAGTATTGAAATGGGCGCAAAAGCAGGTTTAATTGCACCGGATCAAACAACTTATGATTATTTAGAAGGTCGCCCATTTTCACCTAAAGGTGATGATTGGCAAGCAGCAGTTGAATATTGGTCAACACTAGCATCAGATGAAGGCGCAGAGTTTGATCATGTTGTTGTAATGCATGCTGATAATATTCAACCACAAGTTACTTGGGGCACAAGTCCTGAACAAGTAATAGGTATTGATGAGATCATTCCAGATCCAGATAAAGAAACAGATCTAATTAAAGCTGATGCAATTCGCCGTGCACTTGCCTATATGGATTTAAAAGCAGGTCAAACAATTGCTGATGTTGCGATAGATACGGTATTTATTGGTTCATGTACTAATAGCCGAATTGAAGATTTACGTGCGGCAGCACAAATTGTAGAAGGCAAGCAAGTTGTAAATGGCATTGAAGCTTTGATCGTTCCCGGTTCTGGTTTAGTTAAAAAACAAGCCGAAGAGGAAGGTTTAGCTGATATTTTTAAAGCTGCGGGCTTTGAATGGCGTGAGCCAGGTTGTTCTATGTGTTTAGCCATGAATGACGATAGATTAGAAGCTGGAAAACGTTGTGCATCTACTTCAAATCGTAACTTTGAAGGTCGTCAAGGTCGTGGTGGTAGAACACACTTAGTAAGTCCTGCAATGGCAGCAGCAGCAGCTGTTTATGGTAAATTTGTAGATATCAGAGGAGAAGCATAATGACTGCAAGTAATGAAGTTTATCACTCAGGTTTATTAGCGCCTTTAGATAAAAATAATGTAGATACTGATCAAATTATTCCAAAGCAATTTTTAACATCAACGAGTCGAGATGGTTTTGATGCTGCTTTATTTTATGATTGGCGCTATCTAGATAATGGTGATCAAAATCCAGAATTCATTTTAAATGAAGCGTGTTATCAAGGTGCGACAGTATTATTAACTCGCGATAACTTTGGTTGTGGTTCATCTCGTGAACATGCGCCTTGGGCGTTAAAACAGTATGGTTTTACTGTGATCCTTGCTGAAAGTTTTGCAGATATCTTTTTTAATAACTGTATGAATAATCAAATGTTAGTCATTGCTTTACCTGAGGTTACATTAGATAAATTATTTGCAATTAGCGAGCAATGTTTTGCAGATAAACAAGATATTCAAATTAATGTCGATCTACAAAATCAGCAATTGATCAGTGATAGATTTGAACCAATCGACTTTGATATTCGCCCTGATATTAAACAGCGTTTATTAAGTGGTTTAGATTTTATTGGTGTAACTGAAACATTTAATCCTCAAATTGATGCGTTTGAAGCACAGCTGAAAAAACAGCGTCCTTGGCAGTAGATAGAAAAATAGCGAATTTTTAGATGAAGATTCGCTTTTGTTAAACTCTCCCTAACTCAAATCGAACATTCTTCATTTTCGTACTGTTAAGGTTAATTTTAGAGTGTCATAATCTCATTTACTAACTTATTTCTCGCAAATATTTTTCATTTATTGCATATTAACTTCATTATATTAGTTAATTTATTTTGATTCTTATGGACTCTTTATTTCATTGGTGTGATCTGATAGGTGTTGCCGTTTTTGCTGTTTCTGGGACTTTAGTTGCGTATCGTAAGAAGCTTGATGGTTTTGGTGTGGTTGTATTAGCTTCGGTTACTGCTATTGGTGGTGGTACGGTGCGTGATGTGATTTTAGATGCGCCTGTGTTTTGGTTGCAAGATCAAAGCTATTTATATTCTATTTTTGTTGCCGCTTTTATTACTATTGTATGGGTTAATAAAAATAAAGACTTCCCTCAAATAGTATTAGAAGTAGCTGATGCACTCGGTTTAGCTTTTTTTGTTGTGATGGGTGTTCAAAAAGCGTTAGATTATGGTGTTCAAGATATGACTGCTGTATTGATGGGAACAATTACATGTTGTTTTGGTGGCATGATCAGAGATGTATTAGCTAGGCAGACACCTATGGTGCTTAAAAGTGAGCTTTATGCTACGACATGTATTTTTGGTGGCATTATTTATACTCAAAGCTTAAATTTTTCTGTTAATACTGAAGTTGCTATGGTTTTAGGCATGTTAGCGACCTTATTACTGCGTTTAGGTGCATTAAAATGGGGTTGGAGTTTACCTGTATTTCGCCATGTTAAGACAAAGTAATTAGCAAAATTACAAGCTATCGGTTAGGTGCAGATTAAATTATCCGAAGGATTCGGCTAAAAGTATTTTATTCTTTGTGGAGTCGTATTTACTTAGAATGACTAGGCTACACACTACTCGCCGCGACTAAAATACTTTTATCTCGAACAAAATTTAACCCTGAAAGATCAACAGGCCCTAATGTGCTTTTAATAAAATACTTGCTCACTGGGCAATCTTTACTAAGCTTATATTAACTCTCTAAAATGAGGACAGGGAATGTCTTTTGCCAGAACTTTTTCAAGAGCACTATTGGGGATGCAGGCTCCTGAAGTAGTTGTTGAAGTCCATTTAAGTAATGGTTTACCAAGCTTTAGTATTGTTGGTTTACCAGAAACTTCAGTGAAAGAATCAAAAGATCGTGTTCGTAGTGCGTTAGTCAATTCCAATTTTATTTTTCCAGATAGCAGAATAACCGTTAATTTAGCGCCAGCAGATTTACCCAAAGACGGGGGGCGCTTTGATTTGGCGATTGCGGTAGGGATTTTACTTGCCTCTGGACAGATGCAAAATACTGATATGGACAATTATGAATTCTACGGTGAGCTAGCGCTTAGCGGTGAAGTGAGAACTGTTCGTGCTATTTTACCCTCAATTATGGCTGCAACGAGTGTAAATCGGTGCTGTTTTATACCTCAAGTTGATGATGAGTTGGCAAGTTTAATTGAGAATGCAAACCGTAAAGCAATTACAAGTTTACAAGAAGTTTGGCTTGATCTTAGTGGTCAGCAAGCACTTCCTTTTAATCAAATTTATAACAATGAAAATATGAGTAATGTGGAAAGCCCACAAAGTGAATTTGATCTTTGTGATGTGAAAGGTCAGCAACAAGGTAAGCGTGCATTAGAGATAGCGGCTGCAGGGTCTCATAATTTACTTTTTCTTGGTCCTCCAGGTACGGGGAAGTCTATGTTAGCGCAAAGAATGACGGGAATAATGTCAGAAATGACTAATAGTGAAGCACTTGAAACAGCAGCTGTTTATTCTATTACAGGTCAGCAGGTTAACTTACAAAACTGGAAAAAACGCCCTTTTAGAAATCCGCACCATACCTGTTCAGCTGTTGCTTTGGTTGGTGGTTCTTCCACACCAAAGCCTGGGGAAATCAGTTTATCCCATAATGGTATTTTATTTTTGGATGAATTACCCGAATTTGACCGAAAAGTGCTAGACAGTTTAAGAGAGCCAATGGAAACGGGAAAGGTAATGATATCTCGCGCCGCAAGACAAAGTGAGTTTCCTGCTCGATTTCAGCTTATCGCAGCTTTAAATCCGAGTCCAACAGGCTGCCATACGGATAAAAGAGCAAGCCCAGATCAAGTGCTTAAGTACTTATCTAAAATATCAGGACCTTTTATCGATAGGATAGATCTACAAGTTGAGTTACCTAAACTATCAAGTAAAAAATTACAATCCCAAGAAGTAGGAGAGACCAGTAAACAAGTTAAAAATAGGGTTGATACGGCACGAAAAATACAATTAAATCGGCAAAATAAAGCAAATGCTCATTTAACAAATAAAGAAATTTCAAAATACTGTATATTGGACGAAAAGTCCTTAAGTTACCTAGCAAAAGTGAGTGAAAAATTAGGTTTATCACCTCGTTCCTATCATCGAATAATAAAAGTGTCTCGCACAATTGCCGACTTAAACTCCTGCCAACATATAGATATTGCACATTTAAAAGAAGCGCTCAGTTATCGTTGTTTTGAGCGTTTTTTAGCACAATTAGCCAAAGTCTAAACTAATATTTACGTTATTTATATATGTTTATAGTTACATGTAAACTTCTCATTTGCACCTTTGTTTACCAGCTGTTAACATCATTATCCAAGTGGCTTTTTTTTTGTGTAATTATATTTCCAAAGCCGTATCACTTAAAACAAGGAGACTCAGTTGAATAAATTTATTTTTCTTTTTGCTGTCTTAAACAGCCCTGTTTTATTAGCAAATGCGACCCAAGCGATGGATGCGTATTTAAATCAAGATTATCAAAAAGCTTTTGAACTATATGAGCAAACAGCATCATTAGGTCATTCTAAGAGTCAGTTTAATTTAGGTGTACAATACTTAAGAGGACAAGGTGTAAAGCAAAATAAATTAACAGCTTATGCCTACTTTTCACTCGCTTTAGATAATGGTTTTATGATGGCAAAACAAGCACGTAAATCTGTTGCAAAGCGTTTATCTGAAAGTGAGTTAGTACAAGCAAAAACACAAGTTCGGGAGTTAATGGCTCTATATGGACAAAATGGTTCTCAAAATATAGACACTGCTTTGAATAATAATAATAGTTATAACCCGCCACCTAGACGTAGTAAAAATCCTGAAGTCGAGTATCCTTCATTGTTAGCAAAAGATGGCATCCCAGGTTTTGCATCTTATATTTTTGATATTGATAGGAATGGTGTACCTAGAGACTTAATATTACTTAACTCTTATCCTGAAAAAGAGTTTGGTGAAAGCGTTAAAGATAAGTTAGAAAATTCTCGTTATCAAATAATTAAAATAACGGGTACTTTGAGACAATTTTCTAATGCACAATTCTCAGGTGTTTTTAAAAGTGAAGAAATACCAGATAAAATTCTCAGCCGCATCAATAAAAAGAAAAAAGCTTTATATGCTAAAGCGCGTTCTGGTGATATTACAGCACAGGCTGAATTAGCTGATTTGTTAGATCTAATGAGTGAACTGCCTGAATATTCAGTGGCTTTACCTAAATCTGAAATAGAATCTAAAAAAATGCCCGAACAAGTTTTTTTAGTTGATGATTCTCAACCTGTTTTTAAATATAACAGTGATATGAATGATGACTTTTTTAATTTTAGTTATCTAGTTTGGTTAAACCCTGATGGAAAAGTAACTCGGTATGAAACTCATAAGCATGGTGACATTCCAAAAAGATTAAAACAAAATGCAGAAATAACCATAAATGATTGGCAGTTGAAATTTTCACAACCTCAAAATGTAACTCATGTTCAAGGACCTTATTTAGCACAGTTTTTTTATAATAATAGTAAGCGTAATAAAACGTTTTCTAATTATTTAAATCGCAGTCACGTGACTGTAAAGTCAATTAAGAATGTATCTAAATATGAGATAGCCAGTTATTGGCGAAAGGAAGCCGCGAAAGGTGGGCATGCGCCAAGTTTATTTGTACTAGGTGCAAATTGTAATATGCGATTATTAACTATTGCAGCTAACAATGGTTATATTCCGGCTCAAACACAAGCTGCAAAATGTGTGATGCGTATGCCTAACGCATCTGATGAAGATATTAATAATGCTAAATATTGGTTAGTTTCTTCAGCGCAAAATAATAGCTTTATTTCTAAAAGGCTATTAGCTGGCTTTTATGTCAAGCATTCAAACAATCAAGCTGAATTAGAGAAGGCGATTTTACTTGCTGAAGAAGTCGCTGATGAAATTGATGATCCCAGAGCCTATGAATATATGGCGGCAGCATCTGCTAAATTAGGGAGATTTGAGGATGCGATTGATTATCAAGAAACAGCCGTTAAAAAAGCTTGGCAAGATAACTATTTTATGTCGTCATTTGAATTAAACTTAACGAATTTTAAAAGTAATAAAGTTGCGACTTGGTAATATGCTGTTTTAGTTTGTTATAGTTAGCAAAGAGAGTACTTATGAGCATCAATGTGAATTAAACTTAACTGATTTTAAAAGTGATAAAGTAGTGGTTCTAATAGCACTGCTAAGTGGCATGATATAAAATTAAAATTGTCGATATATGGGGAGTTTCAGTTATTTTGAAAAGATGGTTTGTTGTCTTTTTTGTTTTTTTTATCATGTCATGCTCTGAGCCTGATGGACAAACTCAATTAAAAAAAATATCTACTCAAAATAAAATTAGAATAGGCACTTTAGTTGGTGCGAGTACTTTTTATCAAAGCACGAATGGCGAACAAGGTTTTGAGTTTGAGTTGGCTCGAGCTTTTGCTGATTTTATCGGTGTTGAACTTGAAATTGTACCTTTCTTTAACCTTAGCGATTTATTCCCAAGATTGGAAAGTGGCAATATAGATATTATCGCTTCGGGTTTAAGTATTAATGAAAATCGTTTAAAACAATATAGATTTTCTCCGCAATACCGTGAAATAAGCCAGAAACTTGTTTTTAAGCAAGGTGGTAAGCGACCCAGAAATTTTACGCAATTAAATGGTAATTTAACTGTGTTAGCAAAAAGTAGTCATTCGGATAGTTTAGAGCAAGCAAAGCAAAAGTTTGAACAACTGAACTGGAATGAAACCGATGATATGGATGAGTCAGAATTACTACAGGCAATTATAGATAATGAGATTGACTATACTATTGCTGATTCAAATTCCTTAGCGGTATTTAGACGTTATCATCCTGAATTGAGTATTGGCTTTTCAGTTACTAGAAATGAGCCTGTGGCTTGGATGTTAGCGAAAAATGAAGATGATTCTCTTTATGCTTTATTAATTGAATTTTTTGGTGAAATACAAAAAAATGGCCAATTAAATAGCTTAGAAGAAAAATATTTTGGTCATATAAGAGAGTTTAACTATATCAATACATTGTCTTTTATTAAGGCAATAAAAACTAAACTACCTAAATATAAACATTGGTTTGTAAAATATGCTAAAGACTTAGATTGGCGTTTATTAGCGGCTTTAAGCTATCAAGAATCTATGTGGAACCCTAGGGCTAAATCTCCTACTGGTGTACGTGGCATTATGATGATCACACAAGCAACAGCTAAGCAAGTAGGGGTGAAAAATCGTTTAGAGCCTGAGCAAAATATTCGAGGTGGTGGTATTTACATGAGTCGGCTACTTAAAAGATTACCTGATAAAATACAATATCCAGATAGGCTTTGGTTTGCATTAGCTTCATATAATGTTGGCTGGGGACATGTAAGTGATGCTAGGAAGTTAACAGGACAAGCTAATAAAAATCCAAATAAATGGGTTGATGTTAAAGATTTTTTACCATTATTAATTAAAAAACGATATTATCGTAAAGTGCGTTATGGTTATGCCAGAGGTGATGTGGCAGTTACCTACGTTGACAATATTCGTCGTTATTATGATACACTGGTTTGGTTAGATAATAATGATGGTATGAGTAGCGAAGAGTAGGCCTTTCAATTTTAATTCATAAAACTGTTAAGGAACAACAGTACACTTAATTCAATATACTGAATATCAATAATATTTATCTCTGCTAAAGTTAATTCTTTTAATTTTCTCAACTCTCACCTTTTAGGAGAAAATATGTTAAAAAGGCGAAATATACATAGATTTAAGCGAAATGTTACTAATGCAACACCTGTTAGACGTCGTATTATGATAAGAAATATACAGCGTAAAATTAATTTACGAAGAAGAATGTTTGCTTTAATGCAATCTGAAGACAGGAAGCAAACCAGTGAAGCGTGTTAATCACGCTTTAGTACCTTGTCTACGATTTTTAAATAAAATGGATAGTTTATAGCCTCATAGTTCTACTAATAGAGCGATATATTATTGAATAGGTGTTTAAATTTATTATTAAATATTGTTCCGTTGGGCTTTTTTTTTCGCTTTTATTTCTTTTCTACGGCGTTTAAAAAAATGGGATAGTTTATTGCCACATCGTTCGGCTAATACACCTGAAGTGACATCTAGCTGATGGTTCAAATCAGGATGTTTAACTAAATTCATAAGTGAGCCAGCTGAACCCGTCTTTAAATCATCAGCACCAAATACTAAACGTTCAATTCTGCTATGCACTAATAAACCAGCACACATAAAGCAAGGCTCTAAAGTCACATATAAAGTACATCCTAACATACGATAGTTTTCGAGTACTTTACCTGCCTCTCTTATGGCTAACATTTCTGCATGGGCTGATGGATCATGAGTGTTAATAGAGCGGTTCCAGCCTGTTGCTATGACTTTATTGTCTTTAACTATTATTGCACCAACGGGTATTTCACCTTCAGACTCAGCTTTGTTCGCTAGTTTGAGTGCTTCATGCATCCAATATTCATCATCAAAAATTGGTTGGGTCATAATATTCTCATCTGTCCTGAAACTCGTATCTGAAGTTACTTGGGTATACATATTATATTGAATTTTATAATCACATAAACTCATTTACAGCTTATTTATTGTAATAAGCTTGTATACCCAAGTTCTGAAACCTGCATTTCCAAGTAGCACGGATATAATTGTATGTTTTATAGCTTTATTTACTCAAAGGACTTTAGCCCTTTATAAAATGTTTGAATTTACGTTATAATTATCAGCTTTGTTATTTAAAATAGCTACACAGGTTTGTTATGAAGTTTCCTGGGCGCCGCAGGCATAAACATTATTTTCCAGTAGAAGATAAAGATCCACTTACCCAAAAGTTGATAAGTAATAACTCACTACAAAGAAGTTATATTGTAGGGATAGATCAAATCGTAGTAGACATAGAAGCTAAGGTTGATAATGATTTTATCGTTAAATTCGGCTTACATCGTGGTATGTCTCAGGTAATAGATGATGAAACCACCAATGCTTTATATCAAGAACTTCAAGAGAAAAAATTAGTGAACTATGAATTTGCTGGTGGCACCATAGGTAACACCATGCACAACTATTCTGTGTTAGCTGATGATCGTTCTGTGTTGTTGGGTGTGATGAGTGAAAATATTAAAATAGGTAGTTATGCTTATCGTTTTATTAGCAATACTTCTAGCCGTGTCGATCTTGAATATTTACAAGGTGTTGATGGTCCTATAGGACGTTGCTTTACTCTAATTGATGAGGCTGGTGAGCGTACATTTGCGATTAGTCCTGGTTTAATGAATCGTTTACACCCAGAATCTATTGATGAAAGCCTTATTGCTGGTTCTGCAGCATTAGTAATTAGTTCGTATTTAATGCGTACTGAAAAGGGCGATACTATGACACAAGCTGCAATTAAAGCTGTGAAATGCGCAAATAAAGCGGGTGTTCCAGTTGTTTTAACTCTTGGAACTAAGTTTTTAATTGAACAGGATCCCGTTTGGTGGCAAGATTTTGTGGCTGAGCATGTTGACATTTTAGCTATGAACGAAGAAGAGGGTCTGGCAATAACTGGATTTGAAGACCCATTATTAGCAGCGGATAAAGCATTAGATTGGGTTGACTTGGTTATTTGTACTGCGGGTGCACAAGGCATGTTCATTGGTGGTTATATTGATGATTGCTGGAAACGCCATACTAAACATAAGCTTATGCCTGGTGCAATTTCTGATTTTAATCAATACGAGTACTCTCGTGCCATGTTAAAAAGTGATTGTGAACAACCGCTAAAAGCGTTCACTCATAGTGCACCTTATATGGGAGGCCCTGACTCCATAAAAAATACCAATGGTGCTGGTGATGGTGCACTAGCTGCAGTATTACATGATTTAAGCTCTAATGTTTATCATAAATTAAATGTACCTAGCTCAAGCAAACACCAACAAAAAGCGTTAACTTACTCTTCGTTATCGCAAATTAGTAAATATGCTAACCGAGTTAGTTATGAGGTATTAGTACAACATTCTCCTAGATTGTCTCGCGGTTTACCTGAAAGAGAAGAGTGTTTAGATCAAGGCTATTGGGAACAGTAATTCTAAAGTGCAGACTCATTAGGTGAGATAGTTTATTCGAGTAAATTATTTCGCTTATGTATTATTTTTCTTACATATTCTAACAATTTAACTGCAAGTGACTTTTCATATCCCATCTTATTGATGATACTATATCTATGCTACTTGCTGAAATCGCAATTTTCCATGTAGCATGGGTATATAACGATATATTTTGAAAGTGTGGGAACAATATGACAATTC
>NZ_NQMR01000054.1 GCF_002276045.1 Pseudoalteromonas sp. NBT06-2
CGATATATTTTGAAAGTGTGGGAACAATATGACAATTCGAGTATTATTAGTTGAAGATGATGAACTTTTAGTTAAGTGTATTAAAAGTCATTTTCAAGATTCTGAATTTAGTTTTATTGTTGATGTGACTGGTGCTACAGCATTAGGCATAGTACAAAACTCTCAAAATACTCCTTCCCAGGCGATTCACCTTGCAATAGTTGATATCGTACTTCCACAAAAAGATGGTCTACTGTTAGCTAAAGAGCTCAATACGCTAACTGATATTGGAGTCATTGTTTTGTCAAGCAGAGATTCTCAATCAGATCGTATTGCTGGTTTAGCGCAAGGTGTTGACGATTATATTTGTAAACCTGTTGATTTATTAGAATTAGAATTACGTATGCGAGCGTTATGTAAACGCTTAGCTATCACTCAGAAAGAGCAAGGTGAAGAAGATGAGTATATCGAATATGGTAATTTCAAATTACACCCAGAGCATCGTACTTTAATTACCAATGACGAAGAAATTCGTTTAACTGAAGCAGAACATAAAGTTTTGATTTGTTTAATTTCAAATTCAGGTAAAGCAACCTCTAGAGAAAAGTTATCTGAAGAAATTGGACAACCGGATTGGAGCCCCGTAGATCGAACTGTCGATGTATTAATTGGACGCTTACGTAAAAAACTGATTGATGAAAAAGAGCAAAAACGAATCGTTACTGTACGTGGAAAAGGCTATATGTTGTCTCTGGCTTAAAAGCGCTTGATGGTAAATAATTAAGACAGGCGCGGCTGAATTCGAGTCTACGTCGAGTTGTGTTTAAAGTTATATTTTCTTGTCATAAATGACAAGAAAAACTCCAATATTCATGCTGAAAACTCGCTAGATCCTGACGTTATTTTCAACTATAATACCGCTTCAAAATATCGTTCAACTCCTAACCCCGGATGAAAATATCTATGTTGATCCTACGTGGTGCAGCTGCACTGTCTGATTTTAGAGTTCAAAAAATCCTAAAAACTTGCGCAGACGCAAAACTACCTGTAACTGATGTTTATGCTGAGTTCATGCATTTTGCTGACTTAACAGCTGAGTTAAACAGTGCTGAAAATGAAAAGCTGCAAAAGCTATTAACTTATGGTCCAACTATTGCTGAGCATAAACCTGCTGGTTCGTTAGTATTAGTAACACCGCGTCCTGGTACGATTTCTCCTTGGGCTTCAAAAGCAACAAACATTGCTAATAACTGCGGTTTAAGCCAAGTTCATCGTGTTGAACGTGGCACCGCTTTTTATGTTGAAGGTGATCTAACAGCTGATCAATTAGCACAAGTGACGGTGTTATTACATGACCGTATGACAGAAGCGACACATTCTAACCTAGAAGCTGCTGCACAATTATTTACCACAGCTGAACCTGCACCTATGTCATCTGTTGATATTTTAGTGGGTGGTCGTGAAGCATTAGCCGCTGCAAATATTGAACAAGGCTTTGCATTAGCGGATGATGAGATTGATTACTTAGTTGAAAACTTTATTAAACTAGGTCGTAATCCAAACGATATCGAATTATTTATGTTTGCTCAGGCAAATTCAGAACATTGTCGTCATAAAATCTTTAATTCAGATTGGACTATCGATGGTGTTGAACAGCCTAAATCTCTATTCAAAATGATTAAAAATACATTTGAGAAAAACCCTGAAAATGTATTATCAGCGTATTCAGATAATGCAGCGGTAATGAAAGGCTCTACAGCGGGTCGTTTTTTCCCAAATAATGAAAATGAATATAATTACCATCAAGAAGGCATAGAAATCTTGATGAAGGTAGAGACACATAATCATCCAACAGCAATAGCGCCTTTCTCTGGTGCTGCTACTGGTTCTGGTGGTGAAATTCGTGATGAAGGTGCAACGGGTCGAGGTTCTAAACCAAAAGCAGGTTTAGTGGGTTTTACAGTGTCTAATTTACGTATCCCTGGTTTTGAACAACCTTGGGAAAGTGACTTTGGTAAACCAAGCCGTATTGTAAATGCACTTGATATTATGACTGAAGGTCCACTAGGTGGTGCTGCATTTAATAATGAATTTGGCCGTCCTAATTTATTAGGTTACTTCCGGACTTACGAAGAAAAAGTAAATAGCCACAACGGCGAAGAGGTGCGTGGTTACCACAAACCAATTATGCTTGCAGGTGGTTTAGGTAATATTCGTACTAATCATGTTCAAAAAGGTATTATTCCTGTCGGCGCTAAGCTAATTGCTTTAGGCGGTCCAGCAATGAATATCGGTTTAGGCGGTGGTGCTGCATCTTCAATGGCATCTGGTCAGTCTAGTGAAAACTTAGATTTTGCTTCAGTACAACGTGAAAATCCAGAAATGGAACGTCGTTGTCAGGAAGTTATCGATAAATGTTGGCAACTAGGTGATGAAAACCCTATCGCTTTCATTCATGATGTAGGTGCTGGCGGTTTATCAAATGCATTCCCTGAGTTAGTAAATGATGGTGGCCGTGGTGGTATTTTCCAACTGCGTGACGTACCAAATGATGAACCAGGCATGGCACCACATGAAATTTGGTGTAATGAATCCCAAGAACGTTATGTTATGGCGGTAGCACTTGAAAACTTAGCGACATTTGAAGAGATTTGTAAGCGCGAACGTGCTGAATATGCTGTGATTGGTGAAGCAACTGAAAAGTCTCACTTAACTGTTGCTGATAGTCACTTTGATAACAACCCTGTTGATTTACCTCTTGACGTATTATTAGGTAAAGCACCCAAAATGCACCGTGATGTTAAAACACAAAAGGCACAAGGTACTGCATTTAACTTTACTGATATTACAGTTGAAGATGCCGCAGCACGTTTATTACGTTTACCTGCAATCGCAGAAAAAACTTTCCTAATCACGATTGGTGACCGTTCTGTAACAGGTTTAGTTGCACGCGATCAAATGGTGGGCCCTTGGCAAGTACCTGTAGCTGATTGTGCTGTTACAGCTGCTGCATTTGATACTTACCACGGTGAAGCCATGTCACTAGGTGAGCGTACTCCTGCTGCATTACTTAATTATGGTGCTTCTGCTCGCTTAGCAGTAGCTGAATCATTGACTAATATCGCGGGTACTAATATCGGTGCTTTAGAAAACATTAAGCTTTCAGCAAATTGGATGGCAGCAGCAGGTCACCCTGGTGAGGATGCTGGCCTATATGAAGCTGTTAAAGCGGTCGGTGAAGAACTTTGTCCTGCACTTGGATTAACTATCCCAGTAGGTAAAGATTCTATGTCAATGAAAACGCAATGGGATGAAGCTGGCGAACATAAGTCTGTAACTTCTCCGTTATCACTTATCATCACTGCATTTGGCCGTGTTGAAGATGTGCGTAAAACAGTTACTCCAGAGCTTCGCTCAGATAAAGGTGAATCATCACTTATCCTAATCGATTTAGGTGCTGGTAAAAACCGTTTGGGTGCTTCATCGCTTGCACAAGTATACAAACAATTGGGTGAAACAACGCCAGACGTTGATAGCCCGGCAGTATTAAAAGGTTTCTATGAAGCAATACAGCTGCTTGTCGCTGATGAAAAACTATTAGCGTACCATGATATTTCAGACGGTGGTTTATTCACTGCAGTTACCGAAATGGCATTTGCTGGTCACACTGGTGTATCTGTAAATCTAGATCGCATTTCTTATGAAAATCAGGGTTCTGATATTGAAGTATTATTCCACGAAGAACTGGGTGGTGTAATTCAAGTTCGTGATGCAGATAAAGCGACAGTGCTTGAAGTATTAGCATCTCACGGTTTAGCAACAATGAGCCATGATATCGGATCGTTAAACGATTCAGATAGCATTGTTTTTACACGTAACGATACTGTTGTTCTTGAAAATACACGTACTGAATATCGTACTATGTGGGCTGAAACAACTTACCAAATGCAATCACTTCGTGATAATCCAGATTGTGCTAAGCAAGAGCATGAAGCAAAAGCAGATGCAAAAGATCCAGGTTTAAATACTAAACTAACTTTTGATTTAAATGAAGATGTCGCTGCACCATTTATTCTTAAAGGTGCTGCACCTAAGATGGCAATTCTACGTGAACAAGGTGTTAACTCTCATGTAGAAATGGCTGCTGCATTTAACCGTGCTGGTTTTGCTGCTGTAGACGTTCATATGAGTGATATTTTAGAAGGTCGTTTATCTTTAGAACAATTTAAAGGTTTAGTTGCTTGTGGTGGTTTCTCTTACGGTGACGTATTAGGTGCTGGTGAAGGTTGGGCTAAATCAATTTTATTCAATGACCGCGCGCGTAGTGAATTTGAAATATTTTTTAATCGTCAAGACACTTTATCACTTGGTGTATGTAATGGTTGTCAAATGCTTTCAACATTAAAAGAGTTGATCCCAGGTACTGAACATTGGCCACGTTTTGTGACGAATAAATCAGAGCGTTTTGAAGCACGTTTTAGCTTAGTTGAAATTCAAGAAAATCCATCAGTATTCTTCTCTGGTATGGCTGGTTCTCGCATGCCTATCGCTGTATCTCATGGTGAAGGTCATGCTGAATTTGCTAACGATGCAGCTGTTAAAGCGGCATTAGCAAGCGGTACAGTTTCAGCACAATATGTTGATAACTACGGTCAACCTACAATGCAATATCCAAATAATCCAAATGGTTCGCCAGAAGGTATTACGGCTATGACAAGTACTGACGGTCGCTCAACTGTAATGATGCCACACCCTGAACGTGTTTTCCGTTCAGTTGCCAACTCTTGGCATCCAGATTCATGGGGTGAAGACAGCCCATGGATGCGTATGTTCCGCAACGCGCGTAAACATATCGGTTAATTTATCTTTTGATAAATAGATATCGGAAGGTCACTTATTAAAGTGGCCTTTTTTGTTTGAATAAACTCTGTATATTTAATGGGAAAGTGTCGGAGCTTAAATTTACTCCAGGTAACATCCCGCCAATTTTATTTCTTACTATGTCTGGCTAATTTTTCTAATTTTTCTCTCAGAGAAGGTGGGGCATTTTTTGCAATGTCTAATAAAGAGTTAGCAGTATCTTCACTTAATACTAAATCTTTTTTATGAGCATTATTTTCTTTTTGTTTCGATGCAATTGCTCTATTGGTGAAAGCTTGCGGGTTGGTTTGCACCTTAATTTGCGACAATTCAGGTAAACCATTTTTACGTAAGTCAGATAAAATCGACATTTTCATATAATTAAGGCGCATAGCAACGGCTGCAGAGTCGGTTTCTATTACCATAATCGCATCACGGTAATTACTTACACGACATTTTTTTGCCATAGGTACGCTGATTGACTCCTCTAAAAGGACCTGAAAATGTGATAATTTCTGATTTTTACCTGCATAAGAGGTGATCTTATTTGACATGCCAGCCATTAAATCATCGAGTGTTTTTGGTGCGTATCTGTCTTTAGCCATAAATAACATTAGTATTAGTGTGCGATTACTTTTATTATACTCCCAATATAAGTTTGGCGTATAAAAATTACCTACTTGAAATTAGGTTATTGTATCTCCATATAGTTAACAGTTCGTCAATTAATTGAAATCAAAGGGTAGTAACGGTTTTATCATGATATCTAAAATATTTACCAAGCTTTTTGGTAGTCGCAATGATCGCACCATAAAAAATTTAAAAAAAACGGTCGCAGTAATCAATCAATACGAAGAAAAATTTGAAGCATTAACTGACGAAGAATTACAAACAAAAACAGCTGAATTCCGCAAGCGTTTAGAAGCAGGTGAAACGCTTGAAGATATTCTGTCTGAGGCATTTGCTGTTGTGCGTGAAGCATCAAAGCGTGTATTTAAGATGCGTCATTTTGATGTGCAAATGATAGGTGGCATGATCTTACATGAGGGTCGTATTGCTGAAATGCGCACAGGTGAAGGTAAAACGTTAACTGCAACATTACCAGCTTATTTAAATGGTTTATCTGGTAAAGGTGTTCACATTATTACTGTGAATGATTACTTGGCTCAACGTGACTCAGAGACTAACCGTCCTTTATTTGAATTTTTAGGTTTAAGCGTAGGTTGTAATATTGCGGGTTTAGCACCACAAGACAAGCAAGCGGCTTACCAAGCAGATATCACTTATGGTACAAATAACGAATTTGGTTTTGATTACCTACGTGACAATATGGCATTTTCACCAGATGAGCGTGCACAACGTCCATTAAACTATGCATTAATCGATGAAGTAGATTCAATATTAATTGATGAAGCAAGAACACCACTCATTATCTCTGGTCCTGCCGAAGATAGTTCAGAGTTATACGCAAAAATTCACTTATTGATCCCAGAACTTGTTCAACAAGAAAAAGAAGATGAAGAAGGTGTTGAAGGGGATGGCGATTTCACGATAGATGAAAAAGGTAAACAAATTCATTTAACTGAACGTGGTCAAATTAAAGTTGAAGAGTTATTACAGCAACATGGATTAATTGAAGAAGGTGATTCTCTTTATTCTTCAGGTAATATCACTTTATTAAGTCATATTTATGCCGCATTACGTGCAAATAAGCTTTATCAAAAAGACGTAGATTACGTTGTTAAAGATAATGAAGTTATTATTGTTGATGAGCATACCGGTCGTACGATGGAAGGTCGTCGTTGGTCTGAAGGTTTACATCAAGCAGTAGAAGCTAAAGAAGGGGTTAACATTCAAAATGAAAACCAAACTTTAGCATCAATTACTTTCCAAAATTACTTCCGTATATACGAAACATTAGCTGGTATGACGGGTACAGCTGATACTGAAGCCTTCGAATTCCAACAAATTTACGGACTAGATACCGTTGTTACGCCAACAAATAAACCTATGGTACGTGATGATCGTGCTGATTTAGTTTATTTAACCCAAGAAGAAAAATACGATGCTATTTTAGTTGATGTGCTTGATTGTCAAAAACGTGGGCAACCTGTACTAGTGGGTACTATTTCAATTGAAAGCTCTGAGTATTTATCTCAGTTCTTGAAGAAAGAAAAAATTCAGCATAGCGTATTAAATGCCAAATTCCATGCACAAGAAGCTGATATTGTTGCTGATGCAGGTTTACCTGGCAAAGTAACAATCGCGACAAATATGGCTGGTCGTGGTACCGATATCGTATTAGGTGGTAATTGGCAGGCACAAGTTGCTAAATTAGATGCACCGACTGAAGAGCAAATTTCAAAAATTAAAGCTGATTGGCAAGTAAAACATGATGAAGTATTAGCTGCTGGTGGTTTACATATCATCTCAACTGAACGTCATGAATCTCGTCGTATAGATAATCAGTTACGTGGTCGTGCAGGTCGTCAAGGTGATGCCGGTTCAAGCCGTTTTTATCTTTCAATGGATGATGCATTAATGCGTATCTTTGCGGGTGAGCGTATGACTAACATGATGCGTAAACTTGGCATGGAAAAAGGTGAAGCTATTGAGCATCCTTGGGTAAGCAGAGCAATTGAAAATGCACAACGTAAAGTTGAAGCACGTAACTTTGATATTCGTAAGCAGTTATTAGAATTTGATGATGTTGCCAATGATCAACGTGGTGTTGTATACGCACAGCGAAATGAATTATTGGAAGAAGGCGATATTTCAGAAACTATCAATGCTATCCGAGGCGATGTATTGAATGCTCTTATTGATCAGTTTATCCCACCACAATCACTTGCTGAAATGTGGGATATCAAAGGATTAGAAGAACGTATTCAAACTGAGTTCTTAAGTGAATTACCAATTCAAACTTGGTTAGATGAAGATAATAAATTATTTGAAGAAACATTAAGAGAGCGTATCGAAGAATCTATTTCTGAAGCTTATAAGCAAAAAGAAGAGATGGTTGGCGAGTCTGTATTACGTCAATTCGAAAAAGCAATTATGCTTCAAAGTTTAGATCAGCATTGGAAAGATCATTTAGCTGCGATGGATCATTTACGTCAAGGTATTCATTTACGTGGTTATGCACAAAAGAACCCTAAGCAAGAATATAAGCGTGAATCTTTTGAGTTATTCACTGAAATGCTAGAAAACTTAAAAGTAGATGTTGTTGGCATTTTAAGTAAAGTACAAGTGCGTGCCGAAGAAGATGTTGAAGCTGTTGAAGCAAAACATCGCGCTTCTGAAAGTACTGAGCACCAATACCAACATCAAGAAGCTGAACATGTTGGCGGTGAAGCACCAGAAACTGCAACGATGACACGTACAGCACCTAAAGTGGGTCGTAACCATCCTTGTCCATGTAATTCAGGCAAAAAGTATAAACAGTGTCACGGTAAATTGTCATAATTTAACTGGATTTTGATATGAAAAAGCGACTTAGGTCGCTTTTTTTGTTTGCCCAGCGAAGCT
>NZ_NQMR01000055.1 GCF_002276045.1 Pseudoalteromonas sp. NBT06-2
GTACTATTTTACCTTTAATTAGCACAGTTTATGTGCCTCGATAGCTCAGTCGGTAGAGCAGAGGATTGAAAATCCTCGTGTCCGTGGTTCGATTCCGCGTCGAGGCACCATTTATTAAAATTTATTACGAAAAAACCCAAGCTATGCTTGGGTTTTTTCGTTTCATAATTGTACTTTACAAGCGTTTATATTAGAAAGAAAGCTTCATTTATACCTGTATTCTTGACTTGCTGGAATCACACCTTTCTATGTCAAATCCTTTAATTGAGAATGTTCTTGGTAAAGATTATAAAATTAGATGATATACCCAAACCACTTCAAGATGCAGGATTCAGTTGGAATTAGAAATGCTTTAGGCAAGGCATTGATTGAAGAACATGGTTATTCCCTTTTCAAAATCAATAACGCTGTATAAAGTATTTATAAACCAACCTTACAGGGACTTCTGAGCAAATCATGCTCGTTGTTGCCTGCATGGATGTAGGTACTAGAGCAATGCAGGAGCATATTGCCGGTCCATCTTTTTTTAAGGGAGTAACCATTAATGCAAAGATGCACCTAGATCATGAATTGATCAGCAGTCCTGAACCTCACATCTTGAAGTGGCTTGGGTATAGACTATCAAAGTAGCTAAATAGGTTTCATAATGAAACCGCTAAATTTATTTATAAACTCAATAATAAAATTAAAGAAGTTAAAAGTGTAATATGTTGTTACAATCGCTATTTCGAAAAACCCTTCCTTTAAGAGTTTTTTCTGAAATTTTTTGTTTTTTTGTTTTAAATTTAAAATACATGGAATAAATAGATATTAGGACGCAATAGATATGTTTTCTAAATTATTAGCATTACTAGGGTGTATGTTAATTACTGCATGTACCAGCCCTGAAATAGTTGGCAACAGAAGTGATAATTCAGGTGAACTCTCCAGAAATACTCATCACGAATATCCACCAAGTGATCAAAGTAAAGTAATGGTGACGAGTGAAACAGATAATAAATTATTAACTTTCTTTTTTGGTGCGGATCAAAATAAACCGATATTTAAAGCACATCAATTTTTACTTAGTCGCCACGAAAAACAGTATAAAGCGGGAGGTTTTTACCTAAATCAATATAAAAATAAATTAATGCTTGGTAGCAATGTAAGGCAAGCATTAAAAATCAGTGCGGTGAATGATACTATAAACAACTCAAGTACAGTCAATAACATATTGAACTATCATCAATATTTTAATGATGTACCCATAGTGGGGGCGGCCATCACTTTATTGATGGATAAAGATTATAAATTAATATCAATAAGTGCTTCGTTAGCAGATTTATCTTCAAATACAGCCCAATATAGCAGATTTAATATTTCTGAAAAAAAAGCGTTATCTGTAGCTTGGCAAGATTTAACTGGAAAATCGATTGATGAAAACCAATTTGAAGTTAATGAAGTATTAAATAAATATCACCTAATCAACCCCTTGGATCTTTGGCAATTGAGTTCATCCGTACAAGTTAATAAAGTTTATTTTCCTAGGAATAAAGGCATTGAAAGTGCTTATCAATTGACTTTAAGAGTTGCCAAAGAAAGTGGTAAAATTCGGCATGTTAGCTATATCATCTCAGCCAAAAATGGTAATATGTTGCATAAAAAAAATCTGATGAAATCATTATTACGTCGAACAAATTAAGTACTTAATTAGCTCGAACTCAAGATCAGCTTTCTGCTACAATAAAAGAGTTAATTATCTTAGTTTCAGGTTTGAGAATAATATAATTCGCCTGATTATTCAATTTTTTACAGTTTGATACAAGCGGATACAAACTGACAATTTACTTCAATAGACTCATTTTTATGTACTAGTTAGTATATTTCCTTCAAAGTGCTTTTTAACTGAAGGAAAAAAATAATGCCAATAAAAATATTAACGCTTGCCATAATAACCAGTTTTAGCATAAATACATTTGCCCAAACAGAACAATATGACTTGCTTCAACATCAAGCCGCGAAACAAGAAAAAAATCGCAGTATTATGTTTTCACCTCATAGTGAATTAACTCGTTCAGCTCGCATTAATAATTCTAAGAATGTTTATGTGGCACCAGTACTTGGTACACCACAATTTTTTTGGGCTAATTCAACTATAAAAAATTATAAGGTAAGAAATTCAACTACTCAAACCTCAGAAAAAATGCATCGAAGTGCTGGTCGACATTATATTAATCAATATAAAAGATTGTTGGGCCTGAATAACCATGGCGAACGTGGGTTGAAATTTCGCACTGCCTCGCAAGTTGCTAAAGATAAGGCCATTATCGTCAGATATGATCAATACGTAAATGATATTCCTGTTTTAGGTGGTGCAGTTAATTTGTTAATGGATAAAAACCATAAACTTATTTCAGTCGGGGCAAATGTTGCACCACAAACTCGCGCTGTAGCTGATGAACAAAATTTTAGTTATCACAAAAATAAAGCGGTTGCTATCGCATTATCTGATCTTATAGAAGAAAAAGTATCATTGAACGATGTATTTGTTGATCTTGATACCCACAAAGTGACACTAAATAAAACAAAGAATGGCTGGAAAATGAGTTCCGCAGCTACAGTTGAAAAAGTGTATTATCCGCAAAAAGATCGCGTATTAAGTGCTTATAAAATTAGTCTGCGTGTCAATAAACCCGGAACCTCAAGAATTAATGGAGAAACTCGTCACTTTGGTTATGTTATTTCAGCAACAAATGGAAAAATATTACAACGAAAAAACTATAGTCATTCAGCTTTTCACGGAAAAAACACAAACTTTAGTTATCTAGTTTATGCTGACAGGGCAACAAAAGCACCACAAGATGGCCCAGATGGTAATAATGGTAGTCCACACCCAACAGGTATACCTGATGGCTTTCAAGCTGCACTTGGTACACAAAATATGTTAGCAATGAGTCATGCTGGTATTAATACCGAAGATCCTTGGCTACCAGCAGGAGCAACAGAGTCTAAAGGTAATAACGTAGATGCATATATTGATACTTCAGCGCCTGATGGTTTTACAGAGAATTCAGATGATTTACGCGCTAAACTTAATGGTAATGGTGAGTTTAACTATATATTTGATGCAACAAAAGATGCCAATGCTAATAACATACAAAAACAAGCGGCAGTGACAAATCTGTTTTATACTATAAATTATTTGCATGATGTTTTTTACAATGCTGGTTTTGATGAAGCATCTGGTAATGCACAATTAGACAATTACGGTCGTGGTGGTAATGAGGGAGATCCAATTTTAGCTGAAGGACAGGATTTTTCAGGAATAAATAATGCAAATATGTCTACTCCACCAGATGGTCAGTCTCCTGTAATGCAGCAGTTCCTATTTCAAGGAAGCCCTAAAATAACTTTTGATTTTACACCGACTAAAGACTACCAGCTAAGCATTTATCCTAACCGTTTAGGCCTAAAAGATTTTGATACGCTTACGAGTGTTGCTGTTTTGATGCCAGATAATGATGCAAAAGATATTTGTCAACCATTTACTAACGGTGCTGATTTTACTGATAAAGTATTAGTAATTAATCACACAGAAGCATGTGATGAAGAACAATTTTATAAGGCTTTGAGTGAAATATCACCAGCAGTTGTGATGATAGTGAATAATGCAACACTACCTATAACTTTTGAGAAACAATTACCTTATGGTGTAATTGATGTTGATAATAACGATGAAAGCCAAATTTTTATTGATGCCATTAAAACAGGTAACATTACTGCTCACTTAGCTTTAAAAAGCCAAATGTTTCGAGATTCAACCTTAAGTAATCTTGTCATTATGCATGAATGGGGACATTATATTCATGGACGTTTAGCTGGTAATGGTCAAGGTCCGGGTAATAACGTTTATGGCGGTGGAATGGGTGAAGGATTTGGCGATTTTATTGCTATTATGCACCAAGTGCGCGAAGAGGATTTATCAAAGCCAGGCGGAGACAATTATAATGGAATATATACCCAAGGTGGTTGGACTGATGGCAGCTCAGTAGATAGCGATAATCAAGCCTATTATTTTGGTATTCGTCGTGTTCCTTATTCAACTGATATAAGTAAGAATGCGTTAAGCTATCGCCATTTTAGATTAGGTGAAACCTTACCTGAAACACACCCTATTGCTGGCGAAGCTACCGAAGTAACAGATGTAGGTCCTCATAGCCAAGGTGAGATTTGGGCTACAGTACTGTTTGAAGCATTTATGGGGCTTGCTCGTGACTCAGATCGGTTAACATTAACTCAAGCAAAGGAAAGAATGCGTCAATATTTGGTATCTGGTTTAAAATTAACACCATCTGATGCTACGTATCTGTTAGCGCGAGATGCCATTATTGCCAGTGCTGTTGCCAATGACATTAAAGATGCAAAAATTATAGCTCAAGCTTTTGCCAAACGTGGTATGGGTACATTGGCAACTTCTCCAGCGGTAAGTTCGCCAGATTTAAAAGAAGGGTTGAAAGAAAGCTTTGAAACAACATCTATAATTCAAGCTAAAGATTTAAAAATAGCTAACATGATAAAAGCTTGTGATACTGATAATATTTGGGATCCAACAGAAGTAGCAGAATTAGATATTAGCGTTTATAACAGTGGTATTGAAACACTTAATAGCGGTGAATTAGTCATTGAGTCTAATGATAAAGTCACCTTTGTTAATGGTAATAATATAACACATGGTGAATTAGCACCTTTTGCTCAGCAGCAAATAAAAGTTAAGGTTAAGCTTAATGAAGATGCTGACTTTAATAGTAAAGTAACCCTTTCCCTTGCATCGACAGCTAAACCTGAAAATAAAGTAGACTTTAGCTTTAGCACTAACCATGATATCGGTTTTGGTAATGTAGAAGCGTTTGAAAAAAGTATTGACAATGAAGCAGATAAAAGATTTTTAAACTGGACCAATACCCGTGAGTTAGAAAATGACAATTTACATGAAGATATATGGTTTGGCTCCTTTTCAGCGAGTTCAAAGTCTAACACTGCTAAAATTTGGCCATATGCGGGTACCAAAGATGAATCATTAGAAAGTGCAGAGCTTACAGTCGGTGATGATACTGATTTTGAAGTTAATTTTGACCATGTATATGTTACCAGAGAAGGCTTCGCAGGCGGATTAATTGAAGTGCGTGAAATTGGTGAACAGTGGGCTGCAATTGATGAAGCTAAAATAACACGCTATGACTTAGACGGTACTGAACTTGGTAAAGGTTACGCTGCAAAAGTAAACGCTGATGCAGGTACTAAAGTTGATGGGCAAGCTGCTTTTTCTGGTCTTAATATAACAGATGAAGAAATGGTTAACCGGAAGCTACCATTACGTAAAGTGGCTATTAATCTTGGTCGCGATTATGCGGGTAAAAAAGTGCAAGTTCGTTTTAGATATTTCTCCGCAGATGTTGAAGGCGAAGCAAACGATTTTTGGGAATTAGATAACATTGAGTTTAAAGGTTTGACTACTAAAGTCATTGATAAAGCCATTATAGCTAATGCTAAAATATGTACCGATAATACAGCTCCCACTGTAACGCTTGTGTCTACAGGTGGTACATTTGCTAATAATTCACTTGCCATAACTACTAAGGCGGGTAGTAATTTAACGCTTACAGCTAAAGGTAATGATAAAGAAAATGATAAATTAACGTATAAATGGGAGCAAACAAGTGGCGGTAAAGTAATTTTGTCAGATGCTGAAACTGCTAATCTTAAAGTTACTATTCCTGAATCATCAAGTGCAGGCACTGTTAATTTTAAAGTCACTGTTAGTGATGGTAAAGAGACGGTTACGAGTAAAGCAGTTGTTACTGTAACTAAAAAGAAAAAAAGTAGTGGTGGTGCCTTCTCTGCTTATTTATTATTAATAGGGTTGGGGGCGCGTTTATTTCGCCAAAGAAAACATATTTAATTAGCGTAATTTAAAAGTTAATAAGTAACAGTTAAAGAGCGTGACGACTCTCGATAACTGTTACTTATTTTTCTATATATTAGGGGCTGTTCTGTTGATCTTTCTGGGTTAAATTTTGTTCGAGATAAAAGCATTTTAGTCGCGGCGAGTAGTGTGTAGCCTAGTCATTCTAAGTAAATACGACTCAACAAAGAATAAAATGCTTTTAGCCGAATCCTTCGGACAGCGTTTGTTGGGCATTTTTACTGCGTTATCGCCTTTTTATGTGGAACACCACATGACAAAGCTTCTGCCTTGTATAAATGCCCAACAATTCGCTGCAAAAGTAATCTCGAAAGATCAATAGCCCCTATACTTAAAATATGATCTATCTAGTTCCCTCTAACTTCTATTGTATCCTTCATTAAAATTAGACTACCAGTGTCATCACTGTGGCTAAGTTTACTTATTTTTGTAGTACTTGACTCTGGTACATGCGTAATAGATGGCGATCGACTTGATTGCTACCGAGTTTGATTTATACCATTAATTCAGATAATTAAGTGACCATCCAGAGCTTATGATATTTTACAATTCTATGCATGTCAGTGAATTCATGGTTATTCCCTTTAGAATTGACATAACAACAGTGTAAATTCTCTAAAGCTCTTTATACTGCGTTATTGGTTTTGATAAGAGAATACCATTGTCTGTAACCAATGCCTTGCCTAAAGCGCTTTGAACTCCCGCTGATTGACCACTTTATTAACGGCAATGATATTATACCCAAGCTACTTCAAGATACGAGTTTCAGGACTCCTGAGAAAACCATGCTCGATTTGCAAAAAATTCAGTTTACCTTTTTCATTGTTAGGGATAATGCCGATAAGATTGCAGGGAAATATGAATTGTTAGTGTCGTTTGGACCCATCAAAATAGCCAAAGGATATATCTTTACCTGATTACACATAAAGCTCAGCTATACTCAAAATTTTATTCGTTATAGGCGGGTTGTAAAGCAACATATAAAAATCGTGGCAGCATATCTTCTAACTCAAAGTGCCGATTAAAACGATAACTAAACTCCGCCAAATACCGCGGTAAGTGTTTGTGCTTAATGGTATGATAAGTTCCAACAATAGAGTTTTTACATTTTCTATCATCATATTTACCAAAATAACTTGCTCTTTCTTAACACTATTAGGGTCACCATTTGTCATAAAAAGTGCTCACAATGAGCGTCTTCATCGACTCTAAAGACCCCTGATACAACATGGTGTTGCAGAGGGGTGCATTAATAATGCTTAGTTTTTGTCGGCTATGGCTTCGAAAAGATCAATGCGTAATTTGGCGGTACCGTCCTCTTGAATAACCCACAGTTCTTTAGTAATAATTCCCTGCGCTTTGTTCATCGACCATTTTGATTTAATGATCGCAGCCTTAGCTGAAATGACTTCAATTTCTGGTTCAATATATTTGACATCAGAAAATCCCTGATCGATTAAATTTTGCCAAAAAGATTGAATGGCAGCTGTTCCTATGTAACGACCAAAAGGTGTGGCGATCATTTCAGCATTTTTTTCATAGGCCTCGGCACATTGCTTTGCTTTACCGTCATTGAAGCCTTCTTTCCAGCGCTTACTGGCTGCCCAAACAGCCTGTTCAACTCGGGCTTTGTCTTGTGAAGATAATGGCGGTTTATTGTCTCTAGTATGTGAAAATAAAGCACCATGACCGGGAATAACCCAGTCCACTGACGCGGCTAACTTTTGGCGAGACTGCGTTAATTTAGTTGCATCTTGTGCTAACGGATCTTGAGCTGGATAGTAATCAGGAGCCCACCAAAGGTGAGTCAAACCATAAGTTCCTTCAGCTGTTTCCACCAATAGACTCGCATCTTCGCTAGTATGACCTGGAGTACGAATCACGGTAATTCCTGGAGCTATTTCATAATTGTCTGGATGATCTTTCTACAGATCATGCTGATATGTGGCCCAGTGATCAACAATCACCGCGTTAGGAAATAAACCTAATTGTGTATTGTGATCAGGGTGATGATGACTGATGAGTACATGTGTGACTTGCTCAGGGCTATAGCCTCTCGTGGCCAACTCTTTCAACAATGTGGGCCAAACACCTTTTGCAGCCATTCCAGGATCAGCAATAAGTAAGGTATTTTCTCCTTCTACCAGTGTCACTGTGCTGGCTATTTTTCGCCTTCCATCATCTCGCGCTCCGGGCAAAAATTCGAAACCTTTAATCGGACTGACATAGCCGTTATGTATAACAGACACTTTGTTTTCTGCTAAGCTGGCGGGTGAGCTAAAATAAAATGTGAAAAATAGAATAATGGTAAATAGTCGACGCTTGATCATGGTTATTTCCTTCGTTTAATTTAATACACTATTGCATTATAGAAAGACTAGAATAAAATAATAATGCGAATTAGGACAAATAAGCAGGTATAACTGACAGTATGCAACAACAGCAAAAACTTTCTATTGGCAGTATGTGTTATTGAGTATAACTGGAATAAACGACCTTTTGGCCAAAACGACCCTGTAACACATTTTGTGTAACTGCCAGGTTAAAATAACATCTTTCAAACGGTCTTCGAATTCAATCATAAATCGATTCAAGGCCGTTTTTATAGTAACTTTCATACCGTTGGACTTCATAAGAGCAATTAGTAATCTCTTCTTGGTCTTTCCTCTCTTGGCTTAGCTTCATTTATCTTTAAAGCTCTACCTTCGAATTCTTGTTGATTCAATTCCTCTATTGCTTTAGTTCCGGCATTATCATCAGACATACTTATAAATCCGAAACCTTTTGGTCTTTGAGTTTCTCTATCTTTAATTAAAGTTACTTTTTGTACTTTTCCATATTGTTCAAATAATGACTTTATTGTTTCTTCAGTTGTTTGGTATGACATATTTCCTACATAAATTTGCATAATATTTCCTTTTTAATTATTGCTGAATTATTTTAAGTAGTTTTTGATTTTGAAAAATACTCTTATTCTTCTTATAAATCAAAACAATATTCTTCAGGGCATCCCATACGCTGAGATAAATTGTTAGCAGATAGGCGATATATCTATTTTTAGTACAATCGTTGTTAGCAGAAAGTAAATAAAGAACAACAAAAACAGCTTTATATGCGGTTGTTTTTTACGCGTATCTTGTCATTTCATCCTAAAAACCCAGCAGGGTTAGCCATGCGTTAATGCCTATGGTGGTGATGGCAGTGCCATTGAGTGAGATTTATGGGTAATTAAATTCTAAAGTTTTGAGCGACCAAACTAAATCCCTTCGCATGGTAGATAGAGGTCGATTTCAATGTTATTTTTTATTCGATGGGTTAGTTAAATTTGATAACAGCATCTGTTCAGTGACTAACGAATACCATGAAAATTCATAATTTTATTGTAAGTTGTGTGATAATTTATTCGCTATCTAAATGTCACTACATTGTGCGAAATACTGGCCAATATGACCTCGTGTTTAATAATGAAAGGGAGCATTGGCAGTGTGGGCATTGCATGATTGATCATCCTTGTGGAGGTGAACGAGTATTTTCTTAATCACTACAAAATTTTCAATACGCGCAATGAGCTTAACTGCCCTCATCGCATTGGCTACATGTTTTGGTCTCAATGCCAAATACCCGCTTCACCTTTACGTCTAGGTCATTCACGGTGTATTGGAACAACTTGCTTACTGTGCTTGCCTCCTATGGAAAATGACAGCCCATAGTACCTGTGTTAATTGTTGCACATTAATCGTTTTAACCGTATCAATGTAAGCTTATGTAAAGTTGCTTTAGACATTTTATTGACTAGGTTTACAATAAAGTGTTTTAAAAATTAAATAGGTTTTAGTATATGAGACAACGCCTTAAAGTATTAAGTGTATTATTAAGTTGTATTTTATTAAGTGCGTGTAATACGGCAACCTATAAACTTGAAGAGTCCTTACTTAAGGTACACGTACCTAAAAACTGGGAAAATCATGTTCAGTTGGAAGATGTTAAAAATGGTTGGTTAATGCAAATCAGCAATGATCAAATACAATCATTAGTTCAAACGGCATTAAATAATAACTTTACTTTAAAGCAGCAAGCTTATTCACTGCAAATGAAAAAACAGGAATTAATTATTTCTGGTAACACATTATGGCCATCTTTAGATTTAGCTTTATCAAGTAATCGACGCAAGAATATTTCTCCTAACTCTTATATTAATAACGTTTCTGTTGACCTCAATATTAAGTACGAAATTGATCTATGGGGAAAGCTATCTGATTTTGATAAGCAAGCTAATTTGAGTTATTTATCAGATCAAGCTAATTTTGAACAAGGAAAACAGCAATTAGTTGCTGATGTTGTGATTGCCTGGTTTAAAGTCATTGAAGCCAAGCAATTAACAAACTTATACCAACAGCGAGCAGATAACACTAAACAAAATCTAGATATTATCGAATCAGGATATCAGCAAGGTTTAAACAGTGCCCTAGATGTTTATCTATCACGTAATGAACTTAATAGTGAGCTATCACGTGCAGCAGAACAAAAAGCAACAAAAATAGAAGCGATCCGTACACTAGAATTACTTTTAGGAAATTACCCACAAGGCGCACTGAGTATTGAAGCTAGCTTGCCTTTATTAAGTTCAGATATTCCAAAAGGTTTACCTTCAGGGCTTATTGCTCGAAAACCTAAATTGGTTGCATCTTGGTATCAACTTTTAGCTAAAGATGCATCTTTAGCATACGCTCATAAACAAAGATTCCCATCAATTAGCTTAATGGCTTCTGTAGGTAATAGTGCTTCCGAACTATCAGATGTTGTTTCAATTTCTGCGCTAGGTTGGTCATTATTAGGTAATTTAACTATGCCAATTTTTAATGCCGGAAAATTAGAAGCTAACGAAGAAAAATCCCGTTTGTTACTTAAACAAAGTGAACAAGGTTATTTAGAAACTTTGCATAACGCATTTTTGGATGTTGAGAATGCTGTAACACTAGAAAGTAGCTTAAAACAAAGATATCAAATGATGTTAGCAGCCCAAGAAAATGCAATCGCGGCGCAGAGGTTATCGTTTGAAAATTATCACAATGGTTTAGTTGATTACACTACAGTACTTGATGCACAAAGCCGTTCTTTTGATGCTCAAAGTACATTGATACAAATAAAAAGCCAATTAATTAGAAATCGAATTGAACTACATATTGCCTTAGGTGGTGATTTTTCAGCATCAGAACAAAATAAAGAGGCGAAATAATTTATGAAAAAAATAAAAAAAATACTTATTCCTATCGTTATTTTAACGGTGACAGCTATTTCGGTGTATTTTATTAAAAATAATCCGCCAAAAAGTCAAAGAGAAAAAGTATCACAAGCCCCTCTAATGACAGTTGAAATAAAAAGATTAAAACCACAATCTTATCCTGTGATGATTGAAAGTTTTGGCATCGTTAAGCCACAAATTCAAAGTGTTTTAGTTTCTCAGGTATCTGGGCAAATCAATCAAGTACGCGATCAGTTCAGAGAAGGTGGATTTTTTGAAAAAGGTGATACTTTAATTACGTTAGATGATCGAGATTATTTGGCAGAGCAAAAAATAGCGCAAGCAAGTTTAATGTTTGCCAAGCAAGGTTTATTAGAAGAGCAGGCAAGAGTAGAGCAAGCTTTAGTTAATTGGAAAAGATTAGCTAACGGTAATAAGCCTTCGGCTTTAGTTTTGAGAGAGCCACAACTTGAAGCTGCAAAAGCACAAGTATTATCTGCCCAAGCACAATTAGAGAAAACAGACTTAGCATTAGAAAGAAGTCAAATTGTAGCACCATATTCTGGACGAATATTAAAAAAATACGTGGACTTAGGGCAAGTCGTTTCAGTTAATACTCAACTCGCAGACATATACGCTACAGATGTTTTAGAAATTCGTTTGCCAATTAAAAATAAAGATTTAGGTTTTATGGTATTTCCTGAAGCGTTTCGCAATAACAATCACAAAATAGCTGATACATCAGTATCACTTACTTCAGAGCTTATTGGCGTACAAAAATGGCAAGGTACAGTCGTTAGAACTGAAAGCGCCATTGATACTGATTCCCAACAACTTTATGTCGTAGCACATATAAAAAAACCCTTTGATATAAGCCATAATCAAAAGCCTTCGATTAAAATAGGCCAATATTTAACAGCCAATATAAAAGGCAAACACGTTGAAAACGCGATTGTTATTCCTAATAGCGCTATTTATCAAGGTAGTTATGTTTATGTTGTTGAGCAAGATGTACTTAAACGTAAAGATATCACCGTTAGCTGGCAAAATAGCACAGATGCGATTATAGCAACAGGCTTAAACTTTAAAGATAATTTAGTGATCACACCTTTAGGCCAAGTTAGTTCAGGTACTCGAGTTAAAGTCACAGGAACAAAACTAATACAAAAAAAGAAAAGAGGTGAATCATGATAGCTTGGTTTGCCCGAAATCATGTAGCAGCAAACTTGCTAATGATTACAATTATATTTTCAGGTTTGTTTAGCTTATTAACGCAAATTCCATTAGAAGTATTCCCATCTATTGAGACCGATAAAATAAGTATCAAAGTATCGCTTCGCGGTTCAACTCCAGAAGATGTAGAGCAAGGAGTTGCCATTCGTATTGAAGAAGCAGTACAAGATCTTGAAGGCATAGAAAAAATCTCAAGTCGTTCTTCAGAAGGGTTAGCTTCTGTAACAATAGAAGTCGAATCTGGCTATGATCCTCGTGAAATGTTGGCTGATATCAAAAGGCGTGTGGATGCAATTAATACATTTCCAGTAGATGCAGAAAAACCTGTTGTAGCCTTAGCACAGAGAAAACATGAAGTGTTGTCAGTTACGGTTTCAGGACAATATGGTGAAAAAGAAATAAGAGAATTTGCTGAGAAAATACGTGATGATTTATTACGTATACCTGGTATTACACAATTAGAGCTAAGTGGTGTGAGAGATTATGAAGTTGCGATTGAGATCTCTCAAGATACGTTAAATCAATATGGTTTAAGTATTAGTCAGGTATCTACTACTATTTCTAACTCCAGCGCTAATATTTCAGCGGGTAATATTAAAACTCACGGTGGCGATGTACTGATTCGATCAAAAGGCCAAGCTTATCGTAAAGATGAATATGCCAAAATAGCGATAAAAACTCATATTGATGGCTCAATTTTAACTTTAAGTGATATTGCAACTATCAGAGATGACTTTGAAGAAACACCAGTAAGAACCCGTTTTAACGGTAACCAAGCTGCATTTATTGATGTTTATCGAATTGGCAAGCAAAGTGCAATTGATGTTGCACAAAAAGTAAAAAGCTATATTGATGTTCGCCAAGAAAATTTACCTATAGGATATGAATTAAGTTATTGGGATGATGATTCCCAAATTGTTAAAAACCGTATTTCAACTTTAACAACCAGTGCATTGCAAGGTGGTTTTTTAGTATTAATTCTTTTGACTTTATTTTTACGTCCAGCAATTGCAATTTGGGTCTGTGTAGGTATTCCTGTTTCATTTATGGGGGCATTTATTGCCATGCCCTTTTTTGGTATCACCTTAAATATAATGAGTTTATTTGGTTTTATTTTAGTACTAGGTATCGTGGTAGATGATGCCATAGTAACAGGCGAGAACATTTATACTCATCTAGAAAATGCAGAATCTGGTGAATACGCCGCTATAAAAGGTACGCAAGAAGTTGCAACACCAGTTACATTTGGTATTTTAACAACAGTAGCTGCTTTTTTACCTTTAGCATTCATTGAAGGTGCAAGAGGTGCCTTATTTGCACAGATTCCAATTGTTGTAATACCTGTATTAATTTTTTCATTGATTGAATCAAAATTTGTACTGCCATCTCATTTAAAAAATATTAAATTGCGCCATGAAAAGTCAGAGCCAAGCAGGTTTGAACATTTCCAGCACCAATTTGCAGATGGTTTTGAAGGATTGATCTTAAAGTATTATCAACCTTTATTGATAACAACCTTAAAATATAAGCTAACTACATTAAGTTTATTTGTTGGCGTGTTTATTATTATTGTGACCTTAATTACCAGTGGTTGGACTAAGTTTATCTTTTTTCCCCGGATCCCAAGTGAAACCGTGAGAGTTAATTTAACATTACCAACGGGTACACCTTTTGAAGTTACCAATAAATTTGTGATTAAAATGGCTAATAAAGCCGATGTTTTACGAGAAAAATATCGAGATCCTGAAACCAACCAAAGCATCATTTTAAATATATTAGCTACAACAGGTGGTCGAGGAGGAGTTTCCAACTTTGGTGGTGTGCGTTTTGAGATTGTACCGCCTGAGCAAAGAGAGTCAACTATCACTTCTAAAGAATTAGTAAGAGAATGGCGTCAACTCATTGGCACTGTGCCTGGTGCCGAAAGCTTAACTTTTAGAGCTGAAATAGGACGTTCTTCCGATCCAATTGATGTGCAGCTTACTGCAACATCATTAGAAACGCTTAAGGAAGTTGCTGAAAAAGTAAAAGCACGTTTAGCAACTCATCCTACGGTTTTTGAAATTGCGGATAGCTTATCTGATGGTAAAGAAGAGTTGCAAATTGAGCTAACAGATCAAGGTCGCGCGCTTGGCTTTACGCGAGTAGAAGTTTCTCGCCAAGTAAGAAGTGCATTTTTTGGTGCTGAAGTACAACGTATTCAAAGAGGTCGTGATGATGTGCGTGTGATGGTGCGTTTACCTTTAAATGAACGGGCATCGGTATCAAGTCTTGAAAATATTTTAATTACAACAGCTGAAGGCGGTAATGTGCCTTTATCACATATTGCAACTTTAATACCCGGTCAAAGTCCCGCTTCTATTAATCGTATCGACAGATATAGAACGGTAAATGTCACAGCTGATATTGATAAAATAAATACTAATATGACGATATTACAAGCCGATTTAAAAACGTATCTTGATGAGTTAATTGTACAGTACCCTAGTGTAAATCATTCATTAGAAGGTGAAGCAAAAGAGCAAAGAGCATCATTTAGTTCACTTGGCTGGGCTTTATTATTTGTATTTTTCATTATCTATGGTTTATTGGCTATCCCTTTTAAATCGTATTTACAGCCTTTAATTGTAATGAGTGTAATCCCATTTGGTATGATAGGCGCTGTAATGGGGCATTGGATCATGGGTATGGAATTAACCATAATGAGTTTATTAGGTATGCTGGCACTTGTAGGCGTCGTGGTAAATGATTCCTTAGTGTTAGTTGACTTCATTAATAAAAAGCGTGATCAAATGGAAGATCGAGCTGATAAATTAATGGAAGCCGTTTTAACGGCTGGAGCCGCAAGGTTTAGACCTGTTATGTTAACAAGCTTAACAACTTTTATAGGCCTGATGCCTTTACTCTTTGAAGAATCGACACAAGCACAGTTTTTAATACCAATGGCTGTATCATTGGGTTTTGGTATTTTATTTGCCACTTTTATTACTTTGATCTTAATACCTGTTAATTATATGTTGGTAGAAAAAGTAAAAAGTGCATTTGAAACAGAAGCAGAGTTAACAACCTCTTAATAACAATTCTCAATAATACCAGTCTATTATCTTGATAGACTGGTTTTTTTATAACTTATTTTAATTAATAGAAATATCCCTATACACCATGATATCTACGTCACAAGCTTTGAATTACCGTTTATTTCTAATGGTTATATTTTATGCACTTAGGTTATATAAAATATACAATGTTTATTGTTTGTATGTTTTATGTTTATTTTCAGGTGATTAGATGTGTTTTTTTGTCTTTTTCTTCTTTTAAAAATGTAGAAGTTGTAACTTGATGTTAATTTTTGTAGATAATATACAATATATTGTTGTATAAATACACTCAGAAAATAACTGCACTGGCTTTAAACGAGAAAGTGCAATAAATAAAACAAGAGAGTTAACATGAATCGTTCAGGGTTTGGTTTAGATAAATATAAAAGATCATTAGTTGCATTGAGCATAGGATCAATGCTTTCATTTTCTGCAACTTCAACAGCTGCTGTAGAGAATTTTACTGAAGAAGTAGAGCGTATTTCAGTAACGGGTTCTCGCATTAAGCGTGTAGATATGGAAGCAGCATCACCAATTGTTTCTTTTTCGGCTGCTTCTATGGAAGGCACTGGTTACTCAACTGTATCTGATGTTTTACGTAATTCATCATTAAACCCTTTTGGTTCATTTGAAGGTACTTCAAATAATGGTTGGGCTTCAATGTCAATTATGGCTTTAAAAGGCGCTGACTCTCGTCAAACGTTAATTCTTATTGACGGTGTAAGAATGTCTAAATCACCAGTAACGGGTGGTACATCTAACTTAAACTTAATTCCAAATGCAGCAATTGAACGTATTGATGTATTAACCGATGGTGCATCATCAGTATATGGTGCTGATGCCGTAGCCGGTGTTATTAATATCGTACTTAAAAAAGAGTTTGAAGGTGTTGAATTAACTGCTAAAAGTGAGTTTCCAGATAGTGTAAGTGGTGCTGATTCACAGAGCTTTACTTTTACTGGTGGCCTTTCAGGTGAAAAAGGTAATATGGTTTTCTCATGGGAGCATTATGAAAAAGATGCAATCTATATGTCTGATTTTGATTATGCAACAGCACAATTAAACGAAGAGGGATTAGATCCTAACAACAGAGGTAACTGGCACGGCGTTAGTGGTACTGGTCGTACTGTTGAACAAGCTAGTAATGGCTGGGATAGCCAAGCATTAAATACACAAAATAACTGTGATGTATACAACACTGGTAACGGTACCGGCACTATTATGGGCCCTTTCGGTACTGATAGCATAGTATGTGGATATGATTATACAGAATCTGCACAGCTAACGCCTGAGCAACGTCGTGATTCATTAATGGCTAACTTCACTTATGAGTTAACTGATGACATTCAACTATACGCACGTGGTTTATGGATGAATGCAGAAACACGTGACATTTCAGCTGCTGTTCCTGCTTGGTTCCCTACAGATCATGCACTACCTGAGCGTTCAATTACAACTGAAGATGGCACTGACCTTACTTTAACTGCTATAGATGATGGTGGTTGGTTTGGTTACCGTCTAAATACATTAGGCGATCGTACTGCAGAGCACTCAGATAGTACTTTTGATTTTACGCTTGGCCTAGAAGGAAGTATTGGTGATGCAGCATGGGATCTAAATACAAGTTATCAACGTTATGATTCTTTCACATGGGGTACTAATTATACTAGTCGAACAGCTTTAACCGCAGCTGTAGGTTCTGAAGATGCTGATGGTAACTGGTCTGGTTGGGATCCTCGAGATCCAGATGCAACTCCACCTGACTCTGTTCGTGCAAACTTTGATAAACGACGTTTTACGACTCAGTTAGGTATTAACGGTGGTGTATCATTTGATGTTATGGAGTTACCAGCAGGTACTATGTCTGCATATGTGGGTGCTTCACATACTAGAGATACTTATTATTCATTTGTAGATGGGCAAGCTGAAGCAGGTTTAGTACTTGGTGGTAACGGTGGTAGTGGTGGTGAAGGGTCACGTACTGTTGAATCAGCTTTTGCTGAATTAGTTGTGCCTGTAATTGATGGCATGGAACTAAATTTTGCTGCTCGTTATGATGACTTCAGTGATTTTGGTAGTACTTTTAATCCAGCTGTTAAAGCAAGTTATCGTCCAATAGAAAGTTTGTTATTACGTGCTTCAATGGGAACAGGTTTCCAGGCGCCATTATTAACTGACTTATATGGTTTAAGATCTCGTGGCCACATTGAAGATGATAAAAACTACATTCAATGTTACCAAGAAGGTATTTCAATTGAAGACTGTAATTACACTGATGACTATTGGGGTACTTCAGGTGGTAACTCGAATCTACAGCCTGAAGAATCAGAAAATACTAACGTAGGTTTTGTATGGCAGTTTGCTGAAGGTTGGTCAACAACATTGGATTATTGGACGTTAGATATCGACCAACGTGTTGATACTATGAGTACAGAAATGATCCAAATTCAACAAATCATTCTATGGGAGAAAGAAGGTCTAGGAGCTGATATTTCAAGTAAATTACCTGGTGTGAGTATTACATACCGTGGTGGTAATAATATTGATGAAATTGTTGCACCTAAAGCAAACCAAGGACATCGTGAAACAGCCGGCATAGATTGGACCGTTAATGGTAATATCGAAACAGAAATGGGCGATATTTCATTAGATATGAACTGGACTCATATGATTAAATTCAAAACGAGTTTTGTAGATGCTGATGGTACAATCGTATTAGGTCAAGATGAATTAGGTCAATTTGATCGTTCAAATTCATTTTACCGCCCTGAAAATCGTGTAACTGTGCAGATTGGTTGGAGCTTAGATGATCATTCTGTATCACTGGCATCAACTTACTTAGCGGGTATGGAAAATACAGAACGTAACGAAACTGATACGGCTGATATTGTTGTAGATACATTAGATAGCTATTTAAGCCATAATTTATCGTATAACTACCATACACCTTGGAATAGTAAGCTTTCAATTGGTATATTAAATTTAACTGATAAGACTCCACCTCGTGCAAAAAATGAAAATCCAAGAGATCCAATCAATTCGCTTTACGATATCCGTGGACGCGTATTCACTGTTGGTTTCACTCAAACTTTCTAGTTAATAAAGATTTAGCAACTTTTAGTCTTAGTTCTCCCCCTGGATTATAGACACCCAGAGCCTAGCTTTTAGTTAGGCTTTTTTTATTTTCATAGCCATTGAAATAAATTAGTAGATTCGCATAATAAGTGTAATTTTTATTTATTTAAATACAATAGTAGTCAATAAAATATTGCTTTAAATAAAAGAGAAAATAAATGTCTGATTTAACGTCAAATGAGCAAGAATTTTACAATGATACTTTTAATGAACAAAGCTGTAACCACATATCATTTATTGATAAAACCTTCGATTCTTGTGAATTTATAGCATGTGATTTTAGCAATGGGTTATTTAGAAATTGTGAATTTATCGATTGTAGCTTTGATAAATGCAATCTCAATTCAGTAGTAGTAAACAATAGTAAGTTTTCAGATGTTATTTTCAATGAATGTAAACTATTGGGTGTTGATTGGACTAAAGCATATTGGCGTGATTTGGCATTAGGTTCTGCATTAAAGTTTAATCAGTGCATGATCAATTCAAGTTCTTTTTATGATTTGAACCAAACAGAGATAGAAATAAAATCTTGTAGAGCACATGATGTTGATTTTCGTGAAGCTGATTTTAGTAAAGCAAACTTCAGTGATACTGACTTAAATAATAGTCTTTTTTCAAACACTAATTTAACAGGCGCTATATTTACAGATGCAATAAATTACGATATTAATATCACTAGGAATAAAGTCGAACAGGCAACATTTAGTCGATATGAAGCTGTGAAATTATTAGACTCGTTAGGTATTAACTTGGTCGATTAAGATAGATTCTAATAAAAATTAAATTCAATTGTGTATCCAATTAAATTACGATATCAATATTAATCGAAACAAAGTAGAGAAGGAGACATTTTACAGGCACTAAGCCGTTGGATTATAAAGTTCTTTAGGCGTTAACTTAGTTAGTTAAGAAAGATGTTTTTGATAGGTCGGTTTTAGCAAGAGATTGTTCTAATATATTCAATTCATACTATAGCGGTAACTGAAATAAAAATAAATGCGTTGATATTACGCATTTATTCCGTTTTATTAAGCATTGAGAGTTCGACGGCAGCCAGAGCAGGTTATTGTTTGTCGAACGGCAGCTGCACCTACTATACCCAAACCACTTCAAGATGCAGGATTCAGTTGGAATTAGAAATGCTTTAGGCAAGGCATTGATTGAAGAACATGGTTATTCCCTTTTCAAAATCAATAACGCTGCATAAAGTATTTATAAACCAACCTTACAGGGAGTTCTGAGCAAATCATGCTCGTTGTTGCTTGCATGGATGTAGGTACTAGAGCAATGCAGGAGCATATTGCCGGTCCATCTTTTTTTAAGGGAGTAACCATTAATGCAAAGATGCGCCTAGATCATGAATTGCTCAGCAGTCCTGAACCTCACATCTTGAAGTGGCTTGGGTATATAGGTGTCATATCTAATGGTAGCGCTTTATTATCATTTGAAAGGTTTTTTAATTTTTTTTGTTTAATTTAAGTTTCACTATAAGCTCCATACTGTTTTATTATATAAAGATAAAAAATATTTTAACTAAATAACGGAATAAATTATCAGTGAAATTTTAACAGGAATGTAACATAAAGAAAGACTAAAGAAGATGTTCCCCAAGACGCGGTTTCAAGTATTGGTCCTGAACCCAATGGCTCAGGTCGGATATCAGATGCCTTCCGTAGGCTTCTCGGTACATGCCAAGCTTGCTCAATAGAAGGTTAAACTGAATTCCTGGTAAAAAGTTTATCGGCTCAGGGACGTAACTTGTACGCCTACATCACAGGGAACAATTTAAGTATATAGGAGTAGCAGAAAACCTCTACATTTTTTTCAAATAATTGTTCTGAATGCTTCTAATATAAACAAATGGTTGTTTATTTATTCAAGCTACTGCAATTTAGTGGTTTTGCACTTTGCCCAGTGGTAGCATTAATAAATATTCAGAGAACAAAAATCAGGTTTAACATTCGTCATGAATCAAATTGAAGATTACCAAGAAGCTCAGCAAGTATTAGAGCAAAATGAAGTTCATATTATGCCCTCTGAAGTTCATGGTGTAATTAGTGGTTTATTAGCGTGTGGTTTAGAAATTCAAAGCGATGAATATTTACAAATTTTAAGCGATATATTTAATGAAGGACAAAAGTTTAATTGTGAATTAAAAACTTTTTTTTCTGACTTTTATAAATTAGTAACAGCAAATTTAGATAAAGACGACTTATCATTTGAATTATACCTCCCCCATGAAGACGAATCTCAATCAGACCAAGCAAATGCGTTGGTAGCTTGGGTTTCGGGTTTCTTATTAGGTTTTGGATTAAAACAGAAAAATTACGGTAAGTTATCAGCAGATGTAAAAGAAGTGATCACCGACTTTACTGAGATCAGTAAATTAGACACTCACTTTGACGAAACTGAAGATGACGCACAAGCTTTACATGAAATTATTGAATATGCACGTATCTCAACAATTTTATGTTTTTCTGAGCTAGGTAAAAGTAATAAAAGTGCCGCACCTCAAAGTAAAACATTACATTAATAGATTTTCTTAAAACCTTCATTAAGATCACTTAGTGAATTTTTTATTTTGGGTAACTGTCAGTTTGTAGCACTCATATATCGACAAAGACTTTTGGAACAATAATGAACATAACTGAATTTAAAAATCGTCGTGATAATTTATTAAAAAAAATGGATGACAATTCAATCGCTATTATTCCTGCAGGCGTTGAGTTAACACGTAGTAGAGATACCGAGTTTCCATTTCGTCAAGACAGTGACTTTTTATATTTAACAGGTTTTTTAGAACCCGAAGCTGTTTTAGTATTATCACCAAGCGCTCAAAACCAATCTACTTTGTTTTGTCGTAATAAAGATAAAATAGCTGAAATTTGGTGCGGCAGAAGAATAGGTCCACAACGCGCCCAGTCTGAATTTCTATTTGACCAAACCTTTGCATTATCTGATCTAAAAGATAATTTACTTACATTAGTGAGCGGTCACGCTACGCTTTATTATGGTCAAGGTACCTATGCTGAATTTGATGAAAAAATTTGGCAGCTTTTAAATACGTTACGCGGAGGTCCTAAAAAAGGCTATAAAGCACCAACAGTGATTAAAGATGTGCGTAATTTAGTACATGAAATGCGTTTATTTAAATCGCAAAACGAAGTTGAATTAATGCGTAAAGCTGCTGTAATAAGTACACAAGCGCATATTAGAGCAATGAAATATTCAAAAGCAGGTGCGTTTGAATTTCAATTAGAAGCAGAGCTTCATCATCATTATGCAATGAGCGGTGCACGTTACCCGGCTTATGGCACCATTGTAGGTTCAGGTGATAATGCTAATATTCTGCATTACACAGAAAATTCAGATATATTAGCCGACGGCGATTTAGTATTAATTGATTCAGGTTGTGAGCTTGAAGGTTATGCCGCCGATATTACACGTACCTTCCCTGTAAATGGAAAGTTTACGACGCCACAAAAACAGCTTTATCAACTTGTTTTAGATGCACAAATTGCAGCTATGTCATTTTACAAACCTGGATCCACCTTAAAGCAAGCATCAGTTGCAGCCACGAAAGTATTAACACAAGGCATGATAGATCTCGGTTTACTAGAGGGTGACCTTAATGAACTTATTAGCAATGAAGCTTACAAAGCTTTTTATATGCATGGTTTAGGGCATTGGTTAGGTTTAGATGTGCATGATGTAGGCGAATATAAACAAGATGAAAAAGAGCGGGTATTTGAACCGGATATGGTATTAACGGTAGAACCTGGAATTTATGTTGCTGCAGACTCTAAAGCGCCAGAGCAATTTAAAGGCATAGGTATTCGCATTGAAGATAATATTTTAATCACAGCTGATGGCCACGAAAATTTAACGCAATCGTTACCTAAAACAATAGATGAAATAGAAGGCTTAATGGCTTAGTGGCAGGAGTAGAAGTGCAAGAGTTATCAAAAATCACACATCATTTTGATATTGTTATTATCGGTGGCGGTTTAATAGGAGCATCACAGGCTTTATGTTTAGCTAAATCATGCCCGAAACTCAAGATTGCGGTTGTTGAAGCAATTGAAGCCACAAAGAAAAATCAACCAAGTTTTGATGATCGCAGTATCGCAATCGCACAACAATCAGCGCAATATCTTAAAAAATTTAATTTATTTAATGAAAATTTTAACTATTGTGAAGCCATTAAAACAGTTCAAGTAACGGATAAAGGGCATTTTGGCAAAGCAAAAATTACCGCTCAGGAATATCAGTTAGATGCGTTAGGTTATGTGGCTGAGGTTAAGCCTTTTGGTCATGCTTTACATCAGCAACTTAATGATATAAAAAATATTAAATTATTTTGTCCTGATCAGGTTATTACTCACAGGTTTACTCAAGACTTAGCATTGATCGAACTTAAATCAGGTATTCAACTATCATCTTCATTAGTTGTTGTGGCTGATGGCGGTCAATCGGTTAGTCGCGCTTTGTTGCATATAGACTTTAAAAAACAAGCCTATAAGCAATCAGCATTGATTGCGAATATTGAAGTGGCTGGTGGACATAATAATCAGGCTTTTGAGCGATTCACGCAATTTGGCCCTATGGCTTTATTACCCATGAGCCAAAATCGATATTCACTAGTGTGGTGCCAATCTCCAGAGCAAATTCAAGAATACCTTGAATTACCAGATAATAAGTTTTTAGAAGCACTTCAAAATGCATTTGGGTTTAGCGCGGGTCAGTTTACACAAGTCGGTATGAGAGCATGTTATCCATTAGCATTAGGAAGAGCTGAGCGTATTGTGCAACATCGTGTAGCAGTAATTGGTAATGCAGCCCATTTAGTTCACCCCATAGCAGGGCAGGGCTTTAATTTAGGGTTACGCGATATACAAACTTTGGTCACTAAACTTGAACAAGCCCAAAAACACAATAAAGATATTGGCTGTTTTGAAGTGCTGCATGCTTTTGAATTAGCGCGTAAAAAAGATTTGGATACGGTATTAACATTAACCGATGGCTTAGTGCGTTTATTTTCAAATTCATATCATATGTTGGCACTTACTCGCAGTATTGGGCTTGTTAGTATGGATTTATGCTCAGACATAAAGCAAGCATTAGCAAAACAACTTATGGGTAAAATAAAACCACAGTTATCATCAAGCTCAGTTGAGGAATACCTATCATGATGCAAACCCAAGTATGCATTGTCGGCGCAGGTTGTATTGGATTAACACTCGCTTTGGGTTTAGCTAAAGCAGGAATAGAAGTTGTTGTATTAGATTCTGCATCAGGTGATATAGAAGTAGGTAATGAATTTGGTTTAAGAGTGAGTGCTTTGAGCCTTGCAAGCCAAGCGTTATTTGAAAAACTGGATGTATGGCAAGGTATTATAACCACTCGTGCACAAAGTTATCAAAAAATGGATGTGAGAGATCAAGACTCTTTTGGCAAAATTTCATTTACAGCAGCAGATTTTGATACTGAATATTTAGGTCATATTGTTGAAAATGATGTCATTCGACAATCGCTTATTGTTCAATTAAATGAGCAAGCCAGCGCTACATTGATATTTAATACCCACTATACTGAAATTCATCAATCTGAAAATGATGTGTTTCTAACATTAGAAAGTGGCCAGCCGATTATTACTAAACTGCTGGTGGCCTGCGATGGAGCAAACTCAAATATTCGTCAGCTCTTTAAAATGCCAATTACCTTTTGGGATTACGACCACCACGCAATTGTTGCAACCATTAAAACGCAATTACCACATGATAATGTAGCAAGACAAGTGTTTTTACCTGATGGTCCATTAGCATTTTTACCTTTAGCAGAAAAAAATACCCATTCAATCGTATGGTCTACCTCACCTGAAAAAGCAAAAAAACTGCAAGCACTGAGCGATAAAGAGTTTAATAAAATATTGATGGCACATTTTGATGGTCAATGTGGTTTATGCGAAGTGGTCAGTGAACGTGCAGCATTTCCTTTAACCATGCGCTACAGTAAAAAATGGCTAGATAATCGTGTTGTATTAATGGGTGATGCAGCACATACAATTCATCCTCTAGCGGGCTTAGGTATGAATTTAGGCTTAAAAGATGCGGCTTTAATGATAGATTTATTAAGTGAAGGATCACAAAATGAAGCTATTAGCAGCAGGGTCGAGAAACCGCAGTTTGCACCTCATAAAGTATTACGAGAGTATGAACGTACTCGAAAATCAGATGCTCAACTGCATATTGCCATGATGCAAGGTTTAAAAGAATTGTTTGAAGGGCAAAACCCTGTCAAAAAGTTGATCCGGGGTATTGGGTTAAATATAGTGGACAACCTAGGCCCGTTAAAACACATATTTGGTAAAAGTGCTTTAGGCAAGTAAATCTGCTGCACAGCTTTACTGGTGGCCACTACGTGGCGAAAGACAAATTAAAGTTATTTAAAGCAACTAAGAAACCAAAACATGTCATTCCCGAGTTTTTCTATCGGGAATCTATTAATTGTTAACTTCCTGTAGGAGATCAAGTGGAACTATTTATTGATATTGTAAATAACATAAATAATCGGATAAAAAATAGTGAAGCTCAAACAGTTGAAGAAATTTTTGATTGCCTAAAAATTACCTGTATTGATAGTAAGTTGGATGAACATATTAATGTTGACAGGGTTGAAATCTATTCTGAATATTATGAGGTTGAAGCTGATAATTATTTTAGGGTAGCTGTACAGTACTATCTTGAATATTTAATTGATGATGAAGAATATAAACATTATGAAGTAATAGATTGCATTTTTAATGTTTCGAATTCTCAGTTACAAGAAAAAGCACAACCTATGCTGAGTACACATGAAGTATCAATGAATAAAATGTTTGAGTTAATTGAAGTTAGTATTATTTATCAATTGCTTAAGGATAAGACGTTAGCGTATCAATTAAGTGGTGAGCAACAGTAAGCTAACAAACTGCTTAATTAAGATTCATCAAGCTTTCACGCCATTTTCGAAGAAAACCTCCCGTCGCATTGGTTCACTTTTTAGCTGGACGTTAGATGATTACCTAAAATAGATCAGCATGTTGGTTTTCACTTATTATTTGCAACGCAGTTGCCATTAACAGAACTGCGTAGCAGATCTGTTATTTCAACCTTAGTGTAATAAATTCAGCTAATTTATCAACTGCTTGATCTTCATGTTGGTTTCTTTTAATTAAACTAATACCAATCTTGCCTAATGCCGGTAAAACAGCGGTACTTCTTTGATGATTAAGTTCAGATGGTACAGTTTGTTTTGTTAATATTGTAATGCCTAAATTACCTTTTAATGCAGCGGTTAAACCGGCTAAATCAGCATTGGTATAAACAATACGCCACTTTATACCTGCGTTATCTAGCGCATTGATGGCACGTTTACGATATAAACAGCCTTCAGGTGCAACAACTAATGAGATAACATCGTCAGATGATACGTTTAAGTCACCAACCCAAACTAATTCATCTTCCATAAAAATTGGGTTATCAGAATGATCAAGCTGTTCGTTACAGGTTAATACCAAATCAAACTGCTCTCGATTACTAATATGCATCAATTGTTTACTTAATTCGGATTTTATTTCCAAAGATACATCGGGATAAAGAGAAACAAAGTCTGCAATAATTGACGGCAAAATACTGGCGGCAAATTCACTTGGAATACCTAAACGCACTTTACCAGTGAGTAATTCAGAACTGAATTTGTGCAAAATAGAATCATTCATTTGTAAAACTTGTTTAGCAAGTGGTAGTAAAATTTCACCTTGGTGATTTAGTACTTGTCTTTGTCCTTGTTTTTTAAATAATTTTTTTCCGAGTAATTCTTCTAATCGTTTAATTTGCAAACTGACTGCTGGTTGAGATAAACATAATAATTCGCCTGCTTTGGCAAAACCGCCTACTTCAACAACAGTAACTAATGCACGTAAAGCATCTGTTGGAATATTTTTCATTAGTATTTTCTATTTATCGACCGAATAATATAAGCATTATTTATCAATATATTTAAAATTACAATTTGTTGTTGCACTTAAGCAGCAATATAATTTTTAAATATTCTAAAATATCATTAAAGGCACTGTAATGATCATTAATACTACGATGTTTGCGAATCATGTATTAGCTTCTGATACTCAAATTAAAAATGCGAATAACTTTACCCTTCATCCACAAAAACAAGTGTTGGATATTGGCGGAAGTGCAGCATTGCCTTTTTTACGTCATATTTTAGATTCTGATGTTGCTAAATTAACCGTACCAGGCATGGGTATACAAAGTACCTTAAGACCTAAAAATACAGATTTTGAAGTACAACTTGATGTGTATTATTTTTCAGAATCAGCCTATCGCATTATTGTGAATACCACACAACTTGCATTATTTAATGCTTGGTTATCTCCGTTTGAAGATATGTACGATATCGATATTATTAATCGTTCAGATTTAGAAGTCATGCTAGTGAGCGGTGATGATGCATTTGATGTATTAGTTGATCAGTTTAAGTTTACGCCAGGAATACGTTTATCAAATTCACAACAACGCTTTGGCGCACAAAGTGGACGCGTATTTGTAACAGCAATTCATGCAGATAAGCGAAATAGTTACGAATTACTTGCCAGCCCTACAGAATTAGCTAATTGGCAACAAGAATTTACAAAATTAGGTTTTATAAATAGTTAAATATATGTGCTCCTTATGCATATCTTATGTATAATCGCGGCCCATGTTATTCCCCTCGTTTAGAGGCCACAGTCCGTTTGGTTTTTATTACCCGGATATTAAATAAAGTGCAGGAATATTATGACAAGTAAAACAGTTCTACACGCAAAGCATTTAGAATCAAACGCAAAAATGGTTGATTTTCACGGCTGGGAAATGCCAATCAATTATGGCTCTCAAATTGAAGAGCATCATGCTGTTCGTCAAGATGCAGGTATGTTCGACGTTTCTCACATGACAATTGTTGATATTAAAGGTGCTGATGCTCAATCATTCCTTCGCACATTAGTTGCAAACGATGTTGCTAAACTTACTGTTCCAGGTAAAGCACTATATACGGGTATGCTTAATCATGACGGTGGTGTAATTGATGACCTTATCATTTATTTTTTCTCAGAAACTGAGTATCGTTTAGTTGTAAACTCAGCCACACGTGTTAAAGATTTAGCATGGATTGGTGAAGTTTCAAAAAACTTTTCGGTTGAAGTTGCAGAACGTCCAGAGTTTGCCATGATTGCAGTGCAAGGTCCTAATGCTAAAGAAAAAACTGCTACAATTTTAAATGCAGATCAAGTTGCCGCTGTTGAGGGCATGAAACCATTCTTTGGTGTTCAAGCTGGAGAATTATTTATTGCTACAACTGGCTACACAGGTGAAGCAGGTTACGAAATTGTTGTTCATAACGATGACGCAGCTGATTTATGGCAGAAACTTTTAGACGCAGGCGTTGCACCAGCAGGTTTAGGCGCACGTGATACGTTACGTTTAGAAGCCGGTATGAACCTTTACGGTTTAGATATGGATGAAACTGTATCACCTCTTGCTGCAAACATGGGGTGGACGATTGCTTGGGAACCACAAGAGCGTAACTTTATTGGCCGTGAAGCACTTGTTAAACAAAAAGCGGAAGGTGTCGATAAACTTGTTGGTTTAGTATTAGAAGCTAAAGGCGTTTTACGCGCAGGTAGTAAAGTAGTTGTTGATGGTGGTGAAGGTGTGATCACATCAGGTACTTTCTCTCCAACGTTAGGTTTTAGTGTTGCACTTGCACGTGTACCAAAAACAGTCGGCGAAACTGCACAAGTAGAAATGCGTAAAAAATTAGTTGATGTTAAAGTAGTTAAGCCTAGCTTTGTACGTAACGGTAAATCAATAATTTAATGAATTATGGGCTAATAGCCTAAATATAGAACTAAGGAACATAAAAATGAGCAATATCCCTAGGGAATTAAAATATGCAACGTCTCACGAATGGGTTCGTAAAGAAGGTGATGGTACTTACACTGTAGGTATCAGTGAGCACGCACAAGAACTTCTTGGCGACATGGTATTTGTTGATTTACCAGATGTTGGTGACGAAGTTGACGCTGGTGAAGATTGTGCAGTAGCTGAGTCAGTAAAAGCAGCTTCTGACATTTATGCACCAATTACGGGTGAAGTTGTAGCAATCAACGAAGAACTTGAAGATGCACCAGAGCAAGTAAACGCTGATTCATACGGTGACGGTTGGTTATTTCGTATTAAAGCATCTGATGAGTCAGAGCTTGATAACCTACTTGACGCTGAAGGTTACGAAAATTCAATCGATGAAGACTAATCACTTTCGTTGTTAAAAAGCCTCTATTTGTAGAGGCTTTTATGTTTTTGCTGTTTTACGGCAAAGATACATACCTATTATATTAATATACACCAGTAAAAAGTGTTAACCCCTTAATATAATTGGTATTTAAACTTTAAAAGGGTCTATTTATAATTTTTAATTAGACTATTTATTAGCTGGTTTTAAACATTTTTTAACTAGTATGAATTATTTTATTTGTATCATAGGAATCTGGACTAATGTCAAACGCCAACTCTCTTGAGCAGTTAGAGCAAAAGCAAGACTTTATTCGCCGCCATATCGGCCCTGACGCAGCGCAAACACAAGCCATGTTAAACGACATTGGTGCTGAATCTGTTGACGCATTAATCAATGAAATCGTACCTGCGGATATTCGTTTAGCTGATCTTCCTGCAATAGAAGAAAGCAAAACTGAAGTTCAAGCATTAGCAGATTTAAAAGCCGTTGCTAGCTTAAACAAAGTTAACGACACTTATATTGGTTTAGGTTATTTTGGTACACTTACACCTAACGTAATTTTACGTAACGTGTTAGAAAACCCAGGCTGGTACACAGCGTACACGCCATACCAACCAGAAATTGCACAAGGTCGTTTAGAATCGCTATTAAACTACCAACAAATGTGTATTGACTTAACTGGTTTAGATTTAGCATCAGCTTCATTATTAGATGAAGGTACAGCTGCTGCAGAAGCGATGGCACTTGCTAAGCGCGTATCTAAAAACAAAAAATCAAACTTATTCTTTATCGCTGATGACGTATATCCGCAAACAATCGATTTAGTAAAACAACGTGCTGATATGTTCGGTTTTGACGTTGTAATTGCACCAGCTGCGGATGCTGTAAATCAAGACGTATTTGGTGCTTTATTACAGTACCCAGGTGCGACAGGTCAAATTACAGATATCGCTAGTTTAATTAAAGACTTACAAGCTAAAAAAGGTGTTGTTGCAGTTGCTGCCGATATCATGAGCTTAGTAATGTTAAAATCACCAGGTGAACTTGGCGCCGATGCTGTTATTGGTTCTACTCAGCGTTTTGGTGTACCTATGGGTTACGGTGGTCCTCATGCAGCATTTTTTACAACAAGTGATAAGCATAAGCGTTCATTACCAGGTCGTATTATTGGTGTATCAAAAGATACACGCGGTAACGCAGCATTACGTATGGCAATGCAAACGCGAGAGCAACATATCCGTCGTGAAAAAGCCAACTCAAATATCTGTACTGCTCAGGTGTTATTAGCAAATATGGCTGCATTTTACGCAGTTTATCACGGTCCTGATGGCCTAAAAGTAATTGCTAACCGTATTCATCGTTTAGCAGATATTTTAGCTGCTGGTACTACTGCGAAAGGTTTAGCACCAGTAAATAGCACTTTCTTCGATACATTAACTTTTTCTGTAGCTAACAAAGGCGAAGTAGTAGCTCGTGCATTAGTAAATAACGCTAACCTACGTACAGATGTAGATGGCCAAGTTGCAATTTCATTAGATGAAACAACGACACGTGATGATATCAATACTTTATTTAATATTTTATTAGGTGAAGATCATGGCTTAGACGTAGCAGCACTTGACGCACAAATTGTTGCAAACGGTAGCACATCTATCCCAGCTGAATTAGTACGTGAATCTGATTTTTTAACTCACCCAGTATTCAACTCATACCATAGCGAAACAGAAATGTTACGCTACATCAAAAAACTAGAAAACAAAGATTTAGCACTTAATCATTCAATGATTTCATTAGGTTCTTGTACTATGAAATTGAATGCAACAGCGCAAATGATTCCTGTATCTTGGCCTGAATTTGCAAACATGCACCCGTTTGCACCAGTAGACCAAGCTGTTGGTTATAAAAAAATGATCGACGAGTTAGGTGACTGGTTAGTAGAACTAACAGGTTACGACAATATTTCAATGCAGCCAAACTCGGGTGCACAAGGTGAATACGCAGGTCTTATCGCGATTCATAAATACCACGAAAGCCGTGGTGACTCGCATCGTAACATTTGTTTGATCCCATCTTCTGCACACGGTACTAACCCGGCATCAGCGCAGATGGTTGGTATGAAAGTAGTCGTAGTTGATTGTGATAAGCAAGGTAACGTTGATATGGACGATTTACGTGCTAAAGCAACAGAAATGGCCGATAACTTATCATGTATCATGATCACTTACCCGTCTACACACGGTGTATACGAAACAACAATTGCAGAAATCTGTAATATCGTTCATGACAATGGCGGTCAAGTTTACCTTGATGGCGCAAACATGAATGCTCAAGTTGGCTTAACGTCACCAGGTCATATTGGTGCTGACGTTTCTCACCTTAATTTACATAAAACTTTTGCTATCCCACATGGTGGTGGTGGTCCAGGTATGGGGCCAATCGGTGTTAAAGCTCACCTTACACCTTTCTTACCAGATCACGCATTAATTAATGTAAATGAAGAAACTAAAGGTAACGGTGCAGTTTCAGCAGCACCTTATGGTAGTGCAGGTATTTTATGTATCTCTTACCTATACGTTGCCTTATTAGGTAAAAAAGGCGTAACTGATGCAACCAAATATGCAATCACAAACGCTAACTACCTAGCCCATAAGCTGGGTCAACATTACCCAATTTTATATTCTGGTGCCAACGGTCGTGTTGCTCACGAATGTATTATTGATTTACGCCCAATCAAAGCTGAAACAGGTGTAACAGAAGTAGATATGGCAAAACGTTTAATGGATTACGGTTTTCACGCACCAACTATGTCGTTCCCAGTAGCGGGTACTTTCATGATTGAGCCAACTGAATCCGAGTCTAAAGTTGAATTAGACCGCTTCATTGAAGCAATGATTTCTATTCGTGAAGAAGTAACTAAAGTAGGTTCAGGTGAGTGGGCTGAAGATAACAACCCATTACACAATGCACCACATACACTTGCCGATATTACTGATACTTGGGATCGTCCATACACGATCGCTGAAGCAGTATTCCCAGTACCAGCAGCAGCCGCTAACAAGTTCTGGCCAACAGTTAACCGTATCGATGACGTATACGGCGACCGTAACCTCATTTGTTCTTGTCCTGCAGTGGAGACATATAAAGATTAAATTTTGTTTGTGTCTGAATATATAAAATTCAGACAATGTATATAAAAATAGACAAACTTCGGTTTGTCTATTTTTTTGCTTAATAATTTACTCTTCAATAACTTCTCAAAGCCTGTAATTTTTTATCCTCTTCCCATTAACAGCTAAATTTAGATTTACAATGAACTTTCAAAAAAAATAGTCTGCGTTTTAGTTAGAGTAATATTTTGATATAGCTATTGTTGATTTTTAGTATGAATGATTTAAACCTTTGTTCGTTATAAATCACTTTATATCGAATTGTGATTTAAAGGTCTGTGTTTTATAAATCATATGGAGAGGAATTTTGATTTATAAAGTGAAGATGTATAAACCAAGTTAACCCTTTTGTGCAGGGGTGAATTATTTAAACGTCCACTTTGTAGAAATGTTCAAATCGTTGTAAATGATAGCAACCAACTCTTGATTGTTCATAACTGACTGTCAGATGAAGACCAAACCTATTCATCGAAACTGTAAGATCTGATATGAGCTACTACAGTTAAACTACTACAGTTAAACTATTTAAAGCCACCGCTACAATACCAATTACTCGCAGCTAATGCTTGATACATTGCTGTCTTCCAACCGTTTGTATGTTGTAGTGATGCTCCAGCATGTTTTTTTAGTAAAGCTTGCTCTACACCTGTTTGCTGATTTATTTGAAAATCTATATCTAATTCACCTCTTAAATTGGATATTTCATCTCCCGCTTGAATGCTAAAACGTTTAGCTAGCTTAAAGTCATCAAAGTGACTATTCACTCTAGCTTGATCTGCCGCTGTCCAATGGTTTGGTGCTTGCACAAAAAACCTGATTGTTGCAGGGGTTGTATTAATGACTTCAGCAAACAACCATTGCTCATTTACAAAGTGGCCTTGATCAAAATAAGGGTGTAAGCATTGCTCATTCTTCGATATTGCTATTCCTGCACTTTTACCTTTATTACAATCGGCACAACTAGGAACTAGGTTTTTTGGAAAGATTGATAGCAGTGGAAACTTAGCTTTAGGCAAATAATGGTCTAGCGTTGTAACTTGCCCAAACCCGCAAAAAGGGCAAATTCGTAGAGGAGCTTGCATCATGATTTGATCGTAATACTGCCTAGCAGGTTTTTTAGCAGGGACCATATGGTGTGTATAAAGTCCTTTTAACTCCTTTTTTGTTACTTGGCCAACAACAAGATCGGCATCTACACCAGCAAAAGGTTGAATTTGAAATAAATCAGCAGTTGTAGCTTTTGTAACAAAGTCTTGAACAGCATTGATTAATTGTGGATTGATAGCATTAATATTCTGGGTGAGTGTTGTGCAGCTAATACTATCAACACAAGTATTTAATACATCAGTAAAAGTAAGTTGAGGGGGCGTAAGGGCTCGCATATTAACCAGCCTCTCTATTTGCTATTAGTGCTCTGAGAATTGCTTGGCCCTCAAATCCTAATTGTCCTTTATAAAGCTCTATTATTTCATCGAAGTTTTTGCCTTCATTAACCGATTCAATCAATAAATTATGAAAGCCAGATTTAGTGACTTCTAAGCCGAATACTTCACGGGTTAATACGCCAACATTTTCTCCAAAAGTTTCGTTTTCAGGCCTGTACGATGCCCCCTCATTCCTTGTTCTTTCCAACTTCCAAACACAGGTTTGAGGCACTTCTTGCAGAACAACGGGAGAATGTGTGGCAATAATTGCCACTGCATTTCTATCCACTAACAAATCCGACAAAGCTCTCGTAAAGGCAGACAATAGTGGAGGGTGAAGGTGGCTTTCAGGTTCATCAATCAATACTAATGTTTTTTCTTCTATAGTCTCAATTAGATTGGTGATTGTGAGTAAAACAATTGTATGGCCAGAACTCATTAATTTAACTAAGTTATAAGCAGACTTCTTAACTTCGCTTATTCTTTCTAAATCTCCTAGCCTAGTTAGGTTCATTTGTGCAAAGTTATCATCAGATTCAAGTGTCCTAATAGCTCTTAACCACCGTTTTTTCTTGCTTTCTAATCCAAAGCAAACAGCTAAGCTATTTACAAAATCACTGCGGAGGAGGTCTATATGCTTTAGCTCATTAGTTTCTTCATCATCATTTTTCTTTAAACCAATGTAAAAATAACAAGTTCCTAAGCTTCGATCAGGTCTATTTTGGGGAGGAATAAATGGGTCAAACGCACTGAAAGAAACCGATGATATACTGCTGAAGTAATCTTTAGGGAGCTCAGTTTCTTGCCAATAATTTTGCTTGCAGAGCATCACGCCGACTTCTTCTTTAGCAGCTGAATCATCAATAACTGTTTTCACTATGTTATTTAGTAAAGTTGTCTTACCAACGCCGTTACGACCAATCAATACGTGTATATTGCTAGAAGGCAAGGAGCCAGGAGTTACTTTAAAACTTATATCTATTTGGGCACTTTTATCTGTTTGAGCTTTTTTATATGAAAAATCGAATTCAGATAGTGGTGCTTCATCTTTAATTATTCTAGAGAACTGTCCGTGAATGACAGAAGTACTTACTGAGCGCAATAGCGATGTTTTAAAAACAGGCTCATCAAATGCTATATCAAAGCTTTTGCGTGAATATGCTATATCATTTAGCTTTTCGAATATTTGATTACCCAGTGCTTCACTCAGTAGGCTTCTAATATTTTTATAGTACTCTTCGTCTTGACCTAGACTAAATGCATTATCATTAAAGTGACCGAAAGGGTTATAACCTAGCTGCTCAGAGACCCAGCCCTTTTCGAAGCCTGCGATACCAACTTTTACATTTCCAAGGTTATGTTGTTTGCCATTTTCATCGAACACAATCAATGAAAATGTCGTCTTAAAAAAGTAGTCGTCCCAGTTGTCTTCACACAAATATGCAATCAACCTACCTGTTTGCGGAGGGTAAGCTTTGTGTTTTATTATTTTAAACGTTAATTCCATTTTCTAATTCTCTAAAACGATCCATAAGTACTATTACCTGCGCCTTGATAATTCGCATAAACATGTTGATAAACTACAAGGTTTAAATCAGCTAACTCATCATCAGGGTAAGGTGCTTGTGGCAACCACTCTAGGCTGTCTTTGATCATGGTTTTAACTTGCGAACTAACTTGGGTGCTTTCACGCCAACGGTCAACTTTAAGCTTTTCTGCTTTAAGTTTTTCTAAGGTTTCTTTTGCTACTTTTTTAACTTCTTTCTCGTCAGCCGGTTTTAACGTTGGCTTTTTAAGAAGGTCGTAAATTGCTAAGGTTTCTTCATCTAAACCCTCACGCATCGCTCTTTCTTGCTCAGGACTCAAGTCATTTTTCATAAAATCATTTAAGTCATCAAATGCTTTTTGAACAGCTTGAATATCTTTACCTGCATTATATTCGGCAATAATTTCTTTGTATTTTTCATAAAATTCAAGGCGAATGGGGTTCTCACGCACCATTCTTTCAAGCTGCTTTTCTATCGCTTCTTGAAGATCAAAAACAACGGCATTCTTTTGTTCAGATTTGGCGAAGGCTTTTCTGAGGCGATCAAAGTCCAAATTACCTAAATCAACATAATCATCTTCTCGAACTTCATTCTTTAATGTACTGACACTCATGCTGACTTCTTGCTGAAGTTTACGCATTACTGATGATATATCCGCAGATTTTGTTTTTTGATTAAGTTGACTATAAATAGCTTCAACTGCGTTATAACGAGGAATAAATTGCTTAACAATCTCTTCAGGGTAAAGTGCTTTGTATTTACGCATTACCTCACGAGCAGCCACTTCAAATTGAGTTCGCGTGGTTTCATTTAAGCTTACAGCATTTGCCGCTTTGCCCAAAGAGGTTAGACGCTCCATAGCGGTTTTAGCGTTAACAAGGTCATCAAGATTAAAGTCAACTTCAGATAAAAAGTTAGCAACAGCAAGAATCGCTGCGTTAAGTTCTTCAGCCATTTCTTCTAGTTTTTCAACTGGATTGGTTGGCTTTTCTTCGCCACCATTACCTTTACCACCAGGTGAAGTAGGTTTACCGCCTTCACCGTAAACTGAATAGGCTTTTTCTAATTGGGTATACACATTGCCGTAATCAACAATTAAGCCATTTTCCTTTTCATCATCATATACTCGGTTGGCACGAGCAATGGTTTGCATCAACGTATGACCTTGGATAGGCTTATCTAAGTAAACGGTTGATACACAGGGGGCATCAAAGCCGGTGATCCACATGGCACACACTATAGCTAAGCGAAACGGGTTGTCTTCATCCTTAAACTCAGTTTCAAGATCACGCTCCACCATTTTTTTGCGATGGGTTTCGATATCTAAATCAAGCGCTTTAAATTTCTTAACTTCGTTTTGCTCACTACTTACTACAACACAAACTTCGGTTTCCTCAACACGAGCTAAATGTTTTTTAATAGTCAGCTCTTCTTGCTGATCGCTTGCATCTTCAATGCGCTGTTTTAACTCTTTAATATACTCAGGCCAATACCCCATTACTAATTCATACATACGAACAGCGGTAGGTTTATCAAGGGCGACAAACATCGCTTTACCTTGATAACCACGGTCATTAAAGTGCCAAACTAAATCTTTAGCTATTTTCTCAAGGCGATCATCGGAAGTTAGAATTGGATAGTCTCTAGCAAACTCTCTTCTAAGCTTAGCAATTTGATCGGTATCTAAATCTTCATTGTTGATGATTTCAGCCATACGTTCATCTAAATCTGGGTTTTCGATATCGAGCTTTTCACCACGATTTAAATAACGCAGTGGCAGAGTTGCTCCATCATCCATCGCTTTTTTAAAGTCATAGATAGATACATAACCACCGAATATTTTTTTAGTTAATTCAATTTCATCGTCGATTAACGGTGTGCCGGTACAACCAAGGAAAGACGCATTTGGAATGGCTTTAAAACGCATGTTTTGTGCGTATGTACCGCCTTGCGTTCTATGTGCTTCGTCTGAAATAACAATGATGTTATCTCTTTCAGTGATCAACGGGTATTCAGTTTCTTTTTTCTTATCAATGGCGAACTTATGAATGAGCGTAAACACATAACGATGATTCTCGCTGAGTAATTCACGTAAATGGGCTCGCGATTTAGCTCGCATATTTTCTTCGGTCAAAGCACCACAGCCAGTAAAGGTATCATAAAGCTGATTTTCTAATTCAGTACGGTCAACCACAATTAAGAAGGTGTAGCTTTTGCCAAATTTGCGTAATATTTTTTGGCAAATAAACACCATAGAATATGACTTTCCTGAGCCTTGAGTGTGCCAAAAAACGCCTAGCTTACCTTTTAAGTCATTAATGTTTTTGGCTTTATTGACCACTTTGTTTACACCAATAAATTGGTGGTTTTTAGCCATGATTTTTACAACATCATCGCCTTCACCATCGAATAGCAAAAAGTTCTCAAATAAATCGAGTAACCGATGCTTTTCACAAGTACCACGTAAAATGGTGTCTAGGCTTACTTCACCTTTGTCATCCTCTTCAATACGCTTCCATTCCAAAAAGAACTTATAAGGGCTAGTGACTGTACCTACGCGAGAGTCAATACCATTACTTAAAATGATAAAGGCGTTACTATGCAGTACTTCTTCAATAGTATCTTTATAATCACTTAGGTTATCTTCATAAGCGTTACGTAAATCTGTGTGGTGGGCTTTAAGCTCAAAAAACACCAGAGGAATACCGTTAACAAAACCGACAATATCAGGGCGACGATTATACAGCTTACCAACTACTTCAAATTGTCTAACCGCGAGAAAGTGGTTTTTGGTTGGCTCGTTAAAGTTGAAAACCTTAAGGCGTTTCTTTTGCAGTTTTCCTTTATCGTCCTGATAGCTAACTTGCACACCTTTAGTTAATAGCTCGTGTTTGGCCTTATTAATTGCACCTAAGCTTTTATCAGCTTCAACTTGGGTGATTTGGTCAATGGCATTTTGATAAGCCATATCAGGTAGTTTAGGGTTTAACTTAACAAGCGCTTTTTTGAGGTAGCGAATGAGTATGACTTCTGATTTATTAGCACGGCCAAGCAAACCATCACTTCGGTCGCTTTGGGTTGATAGGGATTCGTTATGCCAAGCCGTTTCAACCTGCCATTGCAGATCGAGTAATACCTCTTCACTGGCAGCTTCTACTAAACCATCTTCAGAATACTCATAACTCATTTATTGATACTCCATTCAATACGCTTTTCTTGTTTTAAGTCGTGTTTTTAATGTTTGTTCTATTTCTGGCTATGCTTCAGCCATTTCAGCTTCTTGTAGTTCAAGACGTTGTAGCATAGCTTCTGGTAGTTCAACTTGCTCGATATCTATCATGCAAGTCATTAACCGAGGAAGAAGTATATCTCTGGCTTCTCTCAGTAAATTTTTTTGGCGAACTAAGCTTTTTATCGTACTAAACGCTGGAGATGCTAATTGTTCAAAGTCTTCCATAATATTTTTAGGCGGTATATTGATAAGATACTTTTCATATGCCTTGTGGTTAACACGTTGTCTTCCATCAGAACCCAACATGTTATTGATACTAAACCCTCTAAAATAATCACTTCGTGCCAAACAATAAATGAAGTAACGGTTCACTTCTGGTGACTCCCTAAGCACGATAAATTCCGTAGAACCTGTTGCTACTTGTTCATCTAATAAGAAATCTACAAATCCCGTTTTTCCATTTTCAAGGCATGGAGTGATTCTAGCGACTAATGTATCTCCATTTTTAAACTTAGCCCCACCAGATGGTATTCTTGACTCTATTCCATCGATAATCATAGAGCTTGTTGATAACGACCCCATGGGAACATATGGGGCTAATTCTTTTGTTGCTGCTTTTGTCGTTGGATTAATTTGTATCGCTTCACTTAAATTTGTATTGTTCCAACCTTCAGGCAGGCCTGTTTCTTCATCAAAAGCAACGGTTTCATGGCCGGGAAAATTCATACGAACAAACCATTCTTCATAAGTGATTTGCGCCATTTCTTCTAACAACTTGATACGTTTTAGGTTGTTTTCGATTAGGTTGTCGTAGGCATCTATAATCTCAGCTATTTTCAACCTAGCGCCTTTTTCGGGGAGGTTGAACTTATACTTTCTTATATCTGGGCCACTAATATGAGGAACATTTACACCGGTTGTAATAGTGTCTATGTACTGAAGAAAAGCAGGGCTTGCTATTACATACCTCAGAAATTTTTGGTCTTCAGGTTTAATGGCTCTCAACCTTGCAACTCGCTGAACAAGTAAAGCTTTAGGATCGCCTTCTTTTATCCATGAGTATTTTAATTGGCCTCCAACAATTGGACGATCCATTGCAAGTAAGACATCTTGTTCTCTTAACTGATATCTTTCAAATTTTTCATAATCATCGACATTCCACCAAGGGCCTTCATCCCACTTTATTTGTCTGTGACCTAAGTTACTTCCTTTTACTAAAAATACATCATTGCAGTCGTCAGAGAATTGTTCACTTTTAAAGGCAAATCCAGAATCAACTTTGCAAAACTCGCCTAATTCAATAGGTACTAACTGAGTCATAATTGTGTTCCTTGAATGAGATCCATTAACTCATTTGACGAACTTTGTAAGTTTAACAATTCTGATTTGATGGATTTCATTCTCTCTTCATAATCAAAATCGTCATCCACTTGAACACTGTACCCAACATAACGACCTGGTGTTAAGCTGTAATCGTTTTCTTCGACTTCATCACGGTTAACAATTTTACACAGGCCTTCAATATCTTGGTATTGGTCGTTAGGGAAGTTTTCTCTTAATGAATGCCAGTCTTTGATGCGTTGCTTGTAATCAGCAAGCTCTTGCTTAAGAAGTGCTTTATGAGCGTTTAATGCAGCGTTTAGTGATTTAAGTAAGCGGCTATTCGCATCGAGTTGTTTTTTAAGCAGCTTGTTCTTTTTATTTGCTTGCTCTTTTGTCGCTTTGTCTTCAGGCGTAATAGAAGGGCCTTCTTTAATCGCTTTCGCTTCTTCTTTATATTTAGCCAAGGCTTTTTCAGACTGTACTTGGTATTGCTCAATTAAAGAAAATAGCTTTTCAACGGGTAGGTTGAAGCGCTCGTTCCATGTTTCACAAGTATCAAAATCGCTGTCATCAGCAACGCTAAGGTGCTCATCTAGCTCACCTGAAATCGAACTGAAATCAAGGTTTGGCTTATCGCCAGTGAAATCTTCTGCATTTGGTGCTGCTAGAATCGTTTTGCACTCTTTACGTAGTTGGTTGATTTCATTTGCAATGTCTTTACCTAATGAAATAGCTTCATGGTTATGAATGGTTTGAGCAGAAGTTATCGCGGTTTCATCACCTCGATACGATTCCATAATGGCGTTAAAGTTAGTTAACTGCCCAGGTGAATAATCATTAATGGTGTTGGTGACAACTCGGAAGGTTTTACGGGCGTCGATCATTAAGATCTTGTCTTTGTTTTTATCCGCCTTACCTTTGTCTAAAAACCAAACATGACAGGGTAGTGAACGGGTGTAGAAGAAGTTGTTACCTACCGACACAATACAATCAACCGCACCGGTTTCTACCAGTTTTTGGCGAATTGCTTTTTCGGTATTGCCCGCGTCAGTTGCTGAGCTTGCCATTACAAAACCCGCACGACCTTGGTCGTTTAGGTAATGATAAAAATACTGTATCCACAAATAGTTGCCGTTATCAGCTTTAGGTATACCGACATCGTTAAAAAGGCGAGCATCGGTTTTAACGTAATCTTTTTTCTTATCGACTTTTTTCACGTTAAATGGCGGGTTAGCCATAACAAAATCACATTGGCCAACAAGGGCGTGAGGGTCTGAGTAGAAACTGTTGGTCTCAGATACTTTACCTTCAATACCATGAATGGCTAAGTTCATTTTTGCTAAACGGGTGTTGTTAGACTTAAGCTCAGAGCCATAACATTTAACTTTGGTGTTTATAGAAACACCTTTGTTTTGTTCTTCAATAAAATGACCTGTTTGTACAAACATACCGCCTGAACCACAAGCTGGATCATGAATTATACCGTGATCGGGTTTGATCATATTTACGATAAGTTGAACTAGTGAAGGTGGCGTGAAGAATTCTCCGCCTTCTTGCGCACCGGCACCGTCCATTGAGAATTTCATTAGGAAGAACTCGTAAATGCGACCGAAAATATCGCCTTTTATTTTTTTCACTGAGTCTTTATTAAAAACACGAATTAGCTCGCGTAGTAAGTCTGCATCAAACTCTTGATAGTTTTTAGGTAATACGCCTAATAAATCAGGATAAGCATCTTCAATTAGCTTCATCGCATTGTTAATGGCTTCATCTAATGATTCGGACTCTGGCAGGTCTGCTAAGTAGTCAAACTGTGATGCTTCAGGCAACATCATCGCACCAGCAGCTAAAAAGTCTTCCTTAGTAGGCGCACGTTTACCACGAGGACCATCAGGAATACTCGCTTCAATCTGACCTTTTGCTTGATCATAACGGTTTTGCGCATAACGCAGCAGGATTAAGCCAAGAACAGGATCTTTATATTCTGCGGCAGTAAGCTTTGAATTTGCACGAAGAGAATTAGCACTATCCCAAAGTTCAGTTTCTAATTGTTTGATTTCTTGTTGGTTCATGTTTATTTAATTCTCTAGCTTATTTATCAATGTATATTTCAACTTATATTTCAAAGAAGTCTTCATCTATTTTCTTCAGGTGCAATACCTGTTCGTCTCTGCTACCGATGTTATATCGCAGCATGAGTTTTGCTAATTCAGTACCATTTATAAGTACAATGCGAGTACCTAAGTTTTGTGCGGTCTCGATGGCTGATGATGTAAATTCAGATGTTGTAATGAAAATACCTTTCTGTGCTTTTTTCAGGTTTAATGCACCAAAGAAATCACGAATATCACCAGCACCGACATTGTTGCCTTGGGCATAGCGTTTAGCTTGTATGTATATCTGATCTACGCCTAAAGGGTCTTGATCTATAACACCATCAATGCCGTTATCACCTGTTTTACCTAGTGCATGTGCGGCTCCTTCGCCAGTACCACCATATCCCATGGCTACAAGAAGTTCGATTAGGAGATCTTCAAAGAAGGCGGGAGTGACTTTGCGAGTGCGTTCTAGAATGTCTAGGGCTAACGAATCATTGATTTGTTTATAAGCCAAGCGAAGTGCTTCATCAGGAGTTATGTCGTCAACTTCGTCATTATCTTCAACATCATTTTTAGTCGTTACATTTTTTTGGTCTTTAAATGCAATAAACTCATCAAATTGCTTCAGGTATTTGTTATCAATAACGACCTGCTTATCTTTAAGAGCAGTGATCCCTCGTTCCGTAATAATGAAATGGGCACGCCTAGTAACTTCTAGCAAGCCTGCTTTTGTTAGATAAGTTCGAGCCCATCCAACTCTGTTATCAAGAATACTTTGTTTACCACTTGGCAGCGTTTCTTCTCGCTCTTGTTCAGTTAATTCAAATCTATCAGCAAGCTGATTGATAACATCACGAAGTTTTACTTCTTTGCCATTAGCAGCCTGAGCTATCTCAAGAAAAGGGCGCATAAATGCTTGATAGTTAGGGATCATTTATTTTCCTTTTGTTCTTCAATCCATTGTTCAATATCTACACGCTTAAAGCGCCAGCTACCGCCGACTTTAAAGCCAGGGAGTTTACCTTCGCTAGCTAACCGGTAAGCCGTTTTTTCATTGAGTTTTAAATAGATCGCCAACTCTTGAATAGTGAGTATATCGTCAGCCATTCACAATGCCCCCTAACTTAGATTAATCCTATCATATGAGAAAATTGAGGAGTTTGAAAGGCAATCAAATTAATTGAGCAAAATTATTTTTAGACAATTAATTTAGCCTGACTTTTTACGTTATTTTTATTTAGCTAGTTGATTTATATAAAGTTCGTTTTATTGACATTTATATTAATTTCTAATGCAGTAAGTTGTTGATATGTATAGCTATTTGATCTTTTTCTTTGGTTCGTCTAACATCGTTTTTATATGATTGATTTGGTGTGATGATGAAAAAAAGAAAAGGCATAACGAGAAAGATAAGAGACGGCTGGATTGAGCGATGGGAATTAGACAATAGTCAAAGCGCACTCTATTTTTCATTCATTAAAACTCAAGATATCAAATCTTATGGCTCTAAGGCTCGTGTTCCTGATTTTTGTGATGATTCACAAGATAGAAACCTATTATCTACAAATGAGCGTTTATTCTTCTATCGTCTGCGCTTTTCAAAGCGTTTTGTGTGGATTAAAGAGCAATATCCTCTGTTGCCGCTAGCCCGAGCTATGGCTGTAGCAAAAGAATTAAAACTTAAGTACCCGACATACCCTTATACCTCCAATATTGAAGTGGTAATGACAAGTGATTTCTACTGTCAGGACTTTACTGGTCAGCAATATGTTTATTCAATTAAAGATGAAAAGCAGTTTGCAAAAGCAACAGAAAGACAAAAGAGAAATATTGAAGCAAAACTTAAAATAGAGAAATTATTTTGGGAGTCGCAAGGTGTTAAGTGGTTTTTAATCTTAAGTAATTCAATAAAGAACACCTTTTCGCAAAATTTAGGACAGATCATTGCTTCACACAAATTATCACCGTTGCTAAAAGTATTAAGACAGCGTTGGTTAAACGTATTCAAAGAAGTTCTAAATAATGGATATGGCGAACGCCTAAGTTATTTAATGGAAGTTACAGCTCAGCAATTAAATATTACTTACGAAGATGCTGTTGAGCTCTTTCAACATTGTGTTTGGCATCGAGAAATCAAAGCATCCCTATCTACTATTCGTTTACGTTTTGAGTATTCAGCTGAGTCATTAGGTTTAGAAGTACCTCCATGAATTTAGGTTTATTTATAAATGAATTACTCGTACCAAGACTTGGCGAATCAGCGCTTATCAACACTCCCCACCTTATTGTATTTATTGATACCAAGGCTAATTGTGTTTTTGCAATGAATATGGCATCCACTAATAAACCGAGGAAGTTTAGCCTCGACGCTATTTATGATGAATTAGAAGAGGGGCAGCTAGTTAAGGGGGGATTAGATATCCCAGACTACATGGCTCTAAGCGATGAGTTTATATCAGAGAAGGATATTAAGAAGCGAGATCTTAAATATCAGGTAATTAAGCCAATTATTGATTACCTTGGTGACTTCTTGAGTTCTAATAACTATGGCAAAGGGCTAATACAGCAATGTTTGTTGATTGCAAAAGAAGTTGGTCTTAAAGCAAATCGAACGCAAATTTATGATTTCCTCTACCGATTTTTAAAAGCAGGTAGTAATGCTAATGCATTTTTGAGAAAGCCTGGCACAGGGAAAACCATTAATAAAGTTTATGCCCGTAAAACAGGTCCTAAAAGGGATAATAAAACTATAGGACGAATGCGCACTGATAAAGATAACAAAAATATTGCTGCAATTACTCGTAAGTACATTTTCACATCGCACCCAATATCCAACCATGAAGCATATCAAAAGTACTTAGATAAATATGAGAGTGATCCTGTTGTAGATATGAGCACAGGTGAAATAACAAGTTTTAAGAGATGGGACGATGAATTACGTTTATCTGAAACACAATTTAGTAATTGTGTTTCTAGTATGAAGAAAAAATATAAAGACAAGTTACTTGAATCCCAAAGAAAAACAGATGAATTCAACAAAGATGTAAAAGGCTTAACTGGCAATATTGATGACTACTTTGGTGCAGGTCCGGGTGATGTTTATCAAATCGATGAAACCCCATTAGCGATTGAGTTAACAGATGAATTTGATCCTACAAGGCAAAAACGTATGGGAAGGCCCACTTGTTATTCAGTCATCGATATGTTTTCAAAGGTTTGGGTCGCCATCATTCTTACTTTTGCAAAAGCTTCTGCGCATACTGCTCGTGAAGTGCTATTCGTAGCTTTTCGAGGTAAAGATAAGTTTTTTGAAGAAATAGGAATAAAGCCTCGTCATCCACACTCTATTGAAGGTAAGTGCAAGCGAATCATGTTGGACAATTTAGAGTTCGCATCTGATCTTGAGCGCTCAGTTAGTAAAGATGCGCATATTGAACAAATTTATAACACGGAAGGTAATTCACAACAAAAAGGGGGAGTTGAAAGGCGTCACAAGACACTTGAAGAGTTCTTGTTCGGGATGGTTCCTGGAGTGGGTAAGAAACATATTGCCGAATATTTAAAACGAAACCTTCGTAAAGATGCGCTGTTAAATATCAGAGAGTTATACCAATTACTTTATGACTTTATCACAACCTACAATAATTTCGCAGTTGTTGAAGATATGGTTATTACTAAAGAAATGAAGATGGATGGCGTAAGAAAAATCCCTATGGATAAGTTTAAATGGGGATTACAAAATAGACCAGGCTTTTTAAAAGCGGCTAATGAAAATGAGCTGTATTTGAGCTTGTTAGAGGTCGGCCAAGTTACTGTGCATCGTGGTTATTTACTATTGCCTGGTAAGTATTTCGCATCAAAGAAAGGCCAGCCTTCAAAGGGATTAAAATATACATGTGATTGGACTTTAGAGAATGGTATTCAAGATCACGAAGGCGGAAAACTGCCTAGATATTCATGTCGTTTTATGCGCTATTCATTAGGCATTATTTATATAGAAACACAAGATGGCCTTCAACCAGCACACCTACATAATGTTCATAAGATGTATGAAAACTCTTCAGCTGAAATGGTTCATATATACCAAAAAGAACAAAAAGTTGAAGATGACAAGCTCAAGGCCGTTTACCAAGATGAGATGAGTGGTGTTCGTTTATCTGCAAATAACATAGTTCAAAATGCAAAATCCGAAAAGACTCCAATTACTGCTAATGCGGCTAACACACAAGATCTTAATGCTAACAGAGAAGCTGCCATCGAACGGGAACGAGAACTATCTAGGGAGCAGCTCGCTAGGGTAAATGCTGAAAGGGGTATTACTGTACCCCATGAGCCTAGTAATAAAACACCTACAGAAAACGAGACTGTTCCCTCAACAGAGTCTTCAAACAAATCTACAGCGTCACTTTTTGCCGAAAAGATGGATGCAAGAAATAAACGTATGAAAGGTGATTAATAATGACTTATGAAATAGCAAAATATATACCCTCAGATAACACCGATTTTCAGGGTAATCCTTTTATTGAATGCTTACCTCTTAGGCTTACAAGTGATGACTTTTGGGAGGCTGTGCATGATTTGGTTGATGTCCCTTATAATTTACATGAATTGACCGTTGAAACACGAGAGCAAAAAGCTGCGAATATAATGAAATCGGTGTGTCCAACATCAGAGTATTACGATATTTATTGTGACTTTTTGAATATTTTAAAGGAAGGGCTTGCAGACCGAAATCCATTAAATGAAGACGTTCAAAGATGGCAAAACCAAGTTGCAACATCATCATTCAAGCGTAATAGAACGACAGCCCCTAGCCTTAAATTTACGGGCTACTCGGGGATGGGAAAAACAACGGTTATTGATAGTGTTCTTACAACAATAGAACCTGTTTATAAGCATTCCCAGCATGAGTTGTTAGGTTCTAAGACCCTGCAAATAGTTTATATAAAAATTGATATACCAGCTGAAGCTAATACACACATGATTTGTTTAATGATTGCATCACAGATTGATAATGTATTAGGCACTAATTATGAGGAACAATATGAAAAGTTGAAACGTTCTCTATGTATCAAAAAACTTGTTACTTTATGCTCATCATTGCTGGTAGGGGTAATTATTTTTGATGAAATTCATAATATTTGTTTTACAGCACCAAATGAAAGAAAAAAGATCTTCATGCTGTTTGATCAATTAACTCAAGTGGCTCGAATCCCCACATTAAAAATAGGAACATCTAAAGCAAATCGCTTATCTGAACAAGAATTTACAAACGCTAGGCGTTTAGGGATTCCACATGAGTGGCGTAATTACAAACAAACTAGTGCTGATTGGGATATTTTGATTAATTATGCTTGGGGCTATCAACTGACAGATAAATTTGTAGAACTGAACGCTGAATTTAAGAATGAAATATATTCACTGATTCAAGGTATACCTCACTGTTTATTTTTCCTGATAGAACAGTGTAATAAATACTGTCTAAGAAATGGTTTTTCAGCATTTACTCTCAAAATAATAAAGCATGTATACGACACAAAGTTTTCAATAATGAAGAGTGCGTTGATTGCTTTACGCCATGGAAAAATCGACGCTTTCGATGACATTATGACTACATCAAGAGAGCTAGATAAAGAGATTCAAAAGTTAATTAAGCAATTATTAAAAATTGCAGAAGAAAATAAATTTACAGGAGAAGAAGCAAGAGCGATACATGAGCAAATTGAACCTTATTTGCCTGAATACAAATTAACCCAAAAAGAAGCGAAAACCCTTAAAAGACTAGAAAAACAAATTGCCTCTGAAGCTACTGATATACCGACTGATGAAGATGGTTATGAAGGGCTGCCATTATGATGTTTCTTAATCTACAGTCTCTGCCAAATGAGCATGTTTTTTCTTGGTTACTTCGCAGTTATTTGCTTTCTGGTGCTGCAAATTTTTTAAGCTTCCAAAAGCAGATAAATATTGATGCAACAAAGCTTTATGCCAATCAAGTATTTGGGAGCGGCTTTGCAGATATTATCCAAATTTTTGATAACCGACAGAAACTAATCCCTAACCACACAACTGCATTATTGTGGCAAGTTTCTGTAGGAGAGATAGTTTCTAGTAAGCCGTCTTCCTTAGACTCATTTGAACACATGAATGAGCAACAATTTTTTGGCCATGATACTAGCTGGCATGCATGTGAGCATTGTATTAAAGCAGATATGGACCGTTACGGCATAAGCTATTGGCATGCAGAACACCAGTACCCTAGTGTGTTTACCTGTTTCAAGCACTTAAAGCCTTTATTATTCGCAAAAGAGCCTGTTAAAAATATTTATTTTGAGGTGCTCCCTCAAAATGTGACTACTTGGAATAGAGTTGCTCCTGAAGCGTCACAATCACTTATTGGTTGGCAATGTTATTTGAAAGAAGTCATTGACCTTTGCCACACCAATACCAGCTGCATAGCTCAAATAAAACCTAAAATCATAAAGTACTTTAATGTAGATAAATATAAACAACGTGAGCAGAAGTTATATTGTGAACGACTAAATTTAGAGTATGAGCAAGCTATGGGAAATCAGCTACTTCAATACTTGTTCAGAGACTATAGTCGTGAAAATTTAAGAGGAAAAACCAATGTATTTTCAATCTTATTAATCAATCATTTCAAATCTAGTGGTGTGCGTAATCCTATTTATTGGTTAGCTGTAGCTTACTGGCTCAAAATATCAAAACAGTTAGATGTTTTGAGTTAATGCTATGCATCCCCTTTTCCCAAAACCAATGCCCGATGAAACAGTTTTTAGCTTGCTATGTAGATTTCATCTGCTGTCAGCTCAAGGTTCTTTTAAAGCGAATACTTTGAAAATGATGGGAATGAATGCATCTAGACCAAGTAATGAGCTTCCAAGCTTTTTGCCGGCTTTTTCAAAGGTTTCAGGTATATCGATTAATCAACTAATCCATAAGCTTACGAGTGTTCATTACTACGAGCCCTTTGTTAGTAAAACCTCATTTCAAGCCTTAGTGTCAGGGTTAGCTAATGGGAATACCTCAAGTCTACAAAGTAAGTTAGGCATGGTTGCAAACCGTATGATGCAGGGACAAAGCTTAAGGTTTTGCCCTCAATGTGCAACAGAAGATATTGAAAAATATGGGATCACTTATTGGAGAATTACCCACCAACTTGTTGGAGCAACTGTTTGTAGCGAACACCATTGCCAACTAGATGGCGTACCTAGAAAGTCAGTAAAAGTTATGCTGCCTTCGCAGTGTTCACAGGTTGAATGTAACGATGTTGACTGTGATTTAACACAACTTATTTTTGATGAGTTTCATGATAGTGGTTTTAGCTATTGTTTAAATAAATTAAGAAGTTGTTATGAACAACAGTTAAACCTATTAGGGCTTTTGACTGCCAGCGGGAGAATACGTCAAAAGTTATTAAAATCTTTATTAAGTGACCGCTTATCTCAACTTACGGTTACTTCTAAATCATACAGGTTATTGAGTTCAGAGTGCAGGCATGGTCGATACCCCGAATGTTTGTTTTATCTTGAGCACTGTAATCACCAGCCTTTGAAGCATTTATTCCTTATCTTTAGTTTGTTCGGTTCCTGGCGTGCGTTTAAAGGTAGCTTTAAGTCTTCAAATAAAGTTTGTAAGCCTGTCGAGCCATCTACCAATATTGAAAACGCTATAGAATGGGGTACAGGTTTTGATCTTTTAAACGAAGGTCAAAGCTTAAGGCAGGCTGCAACAGCGATTGGTACAACGGTATCAACATTGAAAATTAAGGCTCAACAAAAAGGCATACCTGTAGATACTAGACCTTCAAAAGTTTTTGAGGATACACAACGAACTATTTGGCGGAAATTGTTTATTGGTACTGATTGTAAAAAAATAGCATTAACGATGACGCTATCTGTTGGTGCGGTTGAAAAAGTTTTGTCTAGATACCCTGAGCTTGTGAGGCTCAGGAAGAAGATCCGCTATTTCAATAAACGCCAACAACACCGACAGAACCTTACTAATTTGCTTCACAAATTTAAGACTAGAAATGAAATTAAGACCGCTTTATCAGGCAGTTATATGTGGCTGTATAAACATGATAAAAAATGGCTTTATGAAAGTTTGCCTGAGGCTATCCCTAGGCAGCAACGTTACTCAAGAAAGGAGAAATAAATGGCAATAGTAATTAATAAGTGGGTTGTTTTTGACGTTTTTAGTGATGATGAATTAACAGAGTCTTTTGGACAAGCTATTGCTGGTTTTGTGATTGGTTCTGACAGCCCACGATTAGAAGTGGGTGAGAGGGTTTGTACTGCTGGTGTAACTGATATTTGCATGAATGATAAGCTTGTTCGAACAAAATCTGGTGAGACATTTAACTTAAAAGGGAATGGTCAATTCGTTCAACTTTCTGTAGCTGAATTTGATGTGTTTAGCCGAACAGCTTTTAGCAATAAGCTTTTTCAAAATTACTTATCAATGGAGCTTTTGCCACCTGTAATTGAGGATGAATTAGAGCGTTTTTTTAAAAAGGATGAGAGAGTCAAACTTGAATGGTTAACTAAGCCAAAGCCGCCCCTAAGCGGAAAAGCACCGATTGAAGTACTAAGCACTGAAGAAGGCATCGAACAGGTTCTAGGTTTGCTTGAGCGAATGCGAACAGGAGACTTTTCCTAGTATGAATATTCTTTTCCTTTGTACAGCTAACATTCAGCGAAGCAAAACTGCTGAAGAGCTGTTCAGCGCCATTGATAATAGCAATGAGTACCGGTCAGCAGGGTTAAGTCTCAAGTACGTTGAGAAAGCCGGTTCAACGATCTGTACCGAGGAAATGCTTCAATGGGCTGATAAGGTTTGCGTATTCGAGAGGGAGCATATCAAGCGTATTCAGCAACACACAGGTGATGTTTTTATTTCGAAAATAGAGAACTTAGATATTGCAGATGAGTATTCTTACTTTCAACGAGAGCTCGTTTTAACCCTATTGGAAAAGTGTAAATTTTAACAACAAAACTAAATACAAAAAATTGGAGAGGTAAAATGAGTAAAGAAAAGAGTGAAATTGAAAGCAAAGATGCTTCAGGCGATAGCCATTTATCGAAAAGAAAATCTAATGCTTATTACAAAGATCCTGAGGAAAGAAAAGCTATGCTCGAAATACAATTTAAAAAGGCTTTCATAAATAGAGTAAAGGGAAATAAATAAAAATGGCCACACTAAACAGCGATCATTTATCACCTTAGGAGGGATTATGAGTAAGTCTATTACAGAAGAATATGTTGTAAACAAAGTTAGAGAATGGTCTAGCGATGAATTTAGTACTCCAAACCTTCTAATTTCACAAAATGATGGTTCATTTCATCTTGGTTATTATCAAGGCATGGGTAACTCTGATAATACGCCAATCGAAAAGCTAGATCCTTTTTATAAGATGTGCATAATAACCTCAGCTTTGA
>NZ_NQMR01000056.1 GCF_002276045.1 Pseudoalteromonas sp. NBT06-2
ATTTATGAAGATTGAAGTCCCTTCATCAGCCGCAATAACAGCATGCTGACTTGAATGATTTGCTAATGAAACCATAGCGCGACCCATACGATCTCGATTCGTAAAGTGAGTATCGGTAAGCATATTTGTTAATACAGGGATATTTATAAAACTAGCACTGAAATTAAGTGTTTCATGACATAAGTCAGTCACTACTTCTTCAGAAATGGCACCTAATACACCATCAGGATCATAAATGCTGCTGGCCATTAAAGCCATACCAGCTGATGTCCCCCCCACTACACCACCTTTATCATAAACATGTTGCAATGCTGATTGTACTTTTGTTCCTTCCCAAACATTTATGTATTCAGACTGGTCGCCACCAGCTACAAATACAAATTCAGCACTTTTAATTGCCCACTCTACGTAATCTGAATTCGCTTTACTTGAATTATTTACAATCAAGGTTTCAACTGAATCAGCATTCATAAGTGGTAATAGATAGTCATTATATCCATCTGAATCATCCGTTCGTAAAATAACCACATCTTTATTATCACCTACATGTGAGCGCACTCGATTTGAAAAAGCTTGATCAACATCTGTGCCGCCCCCCATGAGCAGAACAGCACCAGCTTCTAAAGTTTCACATGCATCTTCACTATTAGCTGTAATATAAGTTTTTAGGCTGCCCGGCTTGCTAGGTCGTGTACCGTATTCACAACTACTGCCTCCTCCGCCTCCTGTTGACTCAGGATAATCTAATGTTAAGTCATACCAACCTCTGCCTGAATAGCGGGTCACCTTTACGTAATACTCTCCAGGTATATTTGTATTATAACTTCCAAACTCAGGTGTGTTAGACGTTGTACCTGAAGCAATTGCAGAGCCTGCTCCTTGATAAAGATCCCAATCAAAATCATCGCGACGATTATGCGCGAGTGTAATATTAATATTGCCAGCTTCTGTTACATTAAATTTAAACCAGTCTATGTCACCCCGAGACATATCGCCTTCAATTAATACGCCAGAACAAATATCTGTATTAGCATTACTTTCTTTATCGTTAGATTCTAGCTCTGACGTTAAACATGCCTGTGAAAACCCAGAAAAAGAGAGTTGTACTGCAAGTGAAACCGCATATAGTAATTTTTTATTTATCATTATTATATTTCCAAAAAATTAATAGTTACTGTTGTGTAATAAGCACAACAGTTAAAATAATTAACTATGTAATACCAATTTCGATAATTAAATGACCACTCAGAGCAAATGAGCTTTAA
>NZ_NQMR01000057.1 GCF_002276045.1 Pseudoalteromonas sp. NBT06-2
CCCAAAAACTATAGTTGCTGTTGTGTGAAATACACAACAGATTAATAATTAACTATGAAATACCAATACCGATAATAGAATGGCCACTCAGAGCAAATGAGCTTTAAAGTTTTAGTGCCTTATGATTATTTCCTTAGAGCTGACATAACAAAAATGCCAATTTTCCAGAAACGCTTTTAATTCACGTGAGTAAACAGCTAATTAACGGAGATGGTATAAATTTGGTTTTTGGTTATTCGTCGAACCATTCACTTAAATGAAAGTCCACAGAACATATATGCAGATCACTTGGAGTTTTTAATGTTTTATTTTTCATCTTACCTCCAGTGATTATTTGAATAGAATTTACAGCTAAGCTGTATCTATAACTTACCACTAATTGAAGGGATGTAAACAATCCATTTACAAAAAATACATTTGATTGTTACCTTAAATTCGATTTTATCATAAATATCAAATTTCTAGGTGTAAAAAGTTTTTGTACATTTTTAACTTGTTCTTTTTAGTTACACGGCTTTTTTAATATGGTGTATATATATCATATATTTTCCCTATTACATTCACATGTGGTATATTTTAGTATCTTAAGAAAATTTATAAGCCAGTTTACATTATGTAACTTAGGAGCTTTATAGGGCAATAAAATGGAAAGTATCGTAAAAACTGATAGTAAAGGTAGAAAAAAAGTATTAAATGCGTGTACTGAACCATGTGCTATCGAAAAAGGCATGCGTTTAATAGGCGGTAAATGGAAAGGCTCAATTATATATCATCTTAAAGATGAACCAGTTAGATTTAATGATTTAGCACGTATGTTAGGTGGCGCCAGTAAAAAAATGGTCGATCAGCGTCTCAAAGAATTAGAAAGTGAAGGCATGGTATTAAGAAAAGTAATCAGTGACAGACCTGTTGCTGTTACCTATGAATTGACTGATTTTGGTAAAACTGCTTTAAATATTTTAGATGAACTTAGAGTTTGGTCTGAGTCTCACAAGATATAAATTTAACCATGAATTATTTAGCGCATTTATATTTAGCACAAACAAATGCAGACTCCTATTATGGCAACCTATTAGGTGATTTTGGCGGTAAGAAGTTAGCTAAATTCTTACCGACACCAATAAGATTAGGTCTTGATAACCACTATTTAGTTGATAAATTTACAGATTCACATGCTGAAATTAAACAAGCTAAGCGACTATTTTCTAATAAAAGAAAGCGATTCTCGGGGATCGCTTTAGATGTTTTGTTTGACCATTTTTTAATTAAAAATTGGTCGAAATTTAGTAATAAAGATTTTAATGACTTTAAACATAATTGTTATAACATGCTTCAAACAAACCTTCCGAATATGCCTTCAAATATGCAGCAAGTTATTTCTCGTATAACACAAGATGATTGGTTCAAATCATATGAATCACCTGAAGGTATTGGTATTGCCCTAGATAATATTGCAAAACGAATTAGATTTAACAATGAGTTTTCTGGCTGTATCGACGATATCAATAAACATTATGACGAGTTAAACCAAGTGTTTTTAAGCTTATTCCCTCAATTAATCAACCACGTTTCATATCACGCATTAGAAAAAAATGAATCCTTATATGTGTTAAAAGTATTATCTTGATGTGATTAATTCAAACTACAAAACTCTGTTCTTAATATTTCTAATAACCATTTATGCATCGCACTGGTATCTGATCTTGGATGCCAAGCTGCAATTACTTCAAAACTTGGTGGAAGTTCATGCAAATCAATCGGAATTAGTTTTGGATCAGGCAGTATCCTTGAAGGTAAAAATGCAATTGTATTTGTTGATTGAATAATATCAGCTGCGGTGGCAAAGCTAGGAACTGACATAATAACATTTCTGGTTAAGCCTTTTTTAGCGAACCATGTATCATGAGAGCCTTTAAGATTTGGCCTTGAAGGAGAAACAATAACTTGCGCTAAACCAGCAAGTTGCTTAAGCGTAAATTTTTTATGTGCATAAGGCGAATTATTACCTGTTACACAAATATGTTGCTCATCAAATAACTTTAATGTTGAAAAGGTATTAGGAATAAATTCAGGAAAAGTAATCACCAAATCTAACTCACCGGTAACCATCAACGTTTCTAAATTATCTGATTCAAAGTCACGAATTACTATCTTTAAGTTTGGTGCTTGTTTATTCACTACTTTTAATAACTGAGGTAAAACCGTAGCAAGGGCATAATCAGATGTGCTGATTTGTAACAGGCCTGTCAGAATTGAGGGATCAAAATCTTCAGGATTTAGCAATTGCGCTATATCAAGCAAAATATGGTTTATTTTATGTGCCATATTTTCTGCTACTTGCGTCGGGATCACCCCATTATTCGTTCGTATAAATAATTCATCATTAAAAGTATCTCGTAACTTTCTTAATTGTTCACTTATCGCTTGCTGCGTTAAACCCATAAGATTTGCAACTTTAGATAAGTTTCTTTGTTGAAGTAACAATTGCAGTATTCTCAATTGTTTTATATCAAGACGATTGATACCAGCCAAAGTTGTATCCCCTACAAGATGTAGTTGTTTTTAATTGTATGAATTCAAGCATAACATACTGCTTAAGTTATTTAATAACAGCATTAGAATTTGTTGGAGATAAAGATGCAATTACACAGTAGTGCTAAAACACTTAACGCAACACTCAATTATATATTTCCCGAAAATATAGAAGCATTTGATCTGAAATCAGATGCTAAGAGCGCTGATGTCCTTGTATCTAAGGTAGATGCACGCTCAATGAATATCAATAATGCAAGAGTTTTAAAAACACCACCGACTTTAAATACTATGGGTTTTGAACTTGTTGACAATACATACAAAGTGACAGATTACTTTGATGACAATATCGTAAAAGAACAGCTTTACCCACAAGTGATCAAACACCTCAAGTCTCAAACAGGTGCAGTTTCGGGTTTGATTTTTGATCATACTATCCGTTCTGTTGAAGATTCACTGTCCAGATCTGAGAAGCGCTCTCCAGTAAAAACGATACATAATGATTATACCCAATCATCAGCTGAGCACAGGATAAACGTTGAACTTAATAAACATGGCATATCACCAGATAGTTTTAACCATTATCAGTTTATTAATACCTGGATCCCTTTAGTTGATTTAGTTGTAGATAGTCCGTTGGCATTTCTAGATATTAATACAGTTTCTGATCAGGAATCTAATTTAATGCCAGTCATATATCCCAATAGAACTGGAGAAATTGAAGTATTTAGTCACAGTGAAAAACATCAATGGTACTTTTATCCGAAAATGACAGCAAAAGAACAACTCATTTTTAAAGTATTTGACAGTAATTCAAATAGTCTAGTCAGTAGAGTACCTCATACAGGTTTTACAATTTCAAATGCCGATCCTGCACAAGCTAAACGCATCAGCATTGAAGTTAGAAGCATCATGCTTTTTGAATAAACCAACTTTTAAAATTTAAAAGATAGCACAAAATTGGAACAATTATGAAAGAAACAATTAAGTCAATCAATCCGAGTAATGGTGAAGTAATTGGTGAAGTATTGATTACTTCAGACAGAGAACTTTCAACTAAAATGAACCAAGCAAAGTCTGCATTTAAACTATGGCGCAATACACCTATTGATGTCAGAGTTGAAACAATCTCCCGTGCTTTTGAGTCTTTAGCCTCACAACAAAGAGATTTAGCACGACTAATGAGCATGGAAATGGGAAAAGATGCAAGACGCTCTTCTGGTGAAGTATCAGGTGTGATCCACAGTGCCGAATATATAGCCGATTTAGTATCTGATGCACTTAAACCAATCAAACAAGGACCTGGAACAGAAATTCAATATACACCATTAGGCGTAGCTGCAATCATATCACCTTGGAATTATCCGTTGGTAATGGCTGCTAATCTTATAATACCCGCTTTAGTTGCTGGTAATACCGTTATTTTTAAACCGTCAGAAGAAACGCCTCTTGTGGCAAATGAAATGGTTGCTTCATTAAATGAAATTTTACCAGAACATGTTTTACAAATTGTTCATGGTAAAAAGGAATTAGGCCAAAAACTTGTTAAATCAGATATCAACTTAGTGGCATTTACGGGTTCTAAAGATGCTGGTAAAGATATTATGGCTAAAGCAAGTTCGGGATTAAAGCGATTAATTATGGAGCTTGGTGGGAATGATCCTATGATAGTGATGCACAATGCAGATCTTGATGCTGCAGCTAGATTTGCAGTAGGCAGTAGTTTTGAGAATGCTGGCCAAATGTGTGTCTCTACCGAACGGGTTTATGTTGATGAGTCAGTAGCTGATGACTTTATACGTAAAGTCACAGATGTAGCAATGAGATATAGAGTAGGTACTTGGGATGATAGGCACGCTAACATTGGACCTATTGTAAATCATTCACAATATTCGAAAATAAAAAATCATATCAATGATGCCATAACTAAAGGCGCCAAATTAATATTAGGGGACGCCTCACACCCTGCCCCATTTATTGGTCCTACTGTTATTACACAAATGCAACCTGATATGTTGATAGAAATAGAGGAAACCTTTGGTCCTATCGTTAGCATTGCCACATTTGCACATATTGATGATGCCATAAATCGGGCCAATGATTCTGACTATGCTTTAGGTGCCGTTGTTTTTGGCACTAAAGGTGCAAATAATATCGCAAACCAATTAGAAGCAGGCATGGTAGGCATTAATCGAGGCGTTGGTGGAGATGGTGATAGCCCTTGGGTGGGTGCAAAACAAAGCGGTTTTGGTTACCGAGGTTCTGTAGAAGGTCATCGACAATTTGCTCAAGTAAAGGTCGTATCAAAATGAGTCATTCTAATATAAATAATAATCACGCATTCTATGTTGTTGCTAAAGAGCCTGGAGCAGAAAACCCAAGCTTGCCTACTTGGACCCCAGAAGCTATAAATCCATTTGAACTAAATAAAGAGTCAAGCAACAGTATTATAAGAAAAGACATTCCTGAAGTACCTGGTAGCTTCCAGTTACTCAATGTACTTTCGAAAGATGAATGTGATAAGTTAATAGAAGTTACTGAATCACTAGGTTATTTAGGTGATGCACCCGTTTCACTACCCAGAAACGTAAGACATAATGACAATGTGACTATGGTTGTAGATGAAACAACCGATACCATTATATGGGATCGTGTTGCTGCCTTATTTGAGCAAGGTGATGATAATTTTAATGGCTTAACCCCCCTTGGGATCAATGCAAGGTTTCGATTTTATCGTTATCAAAAAGGTGACTTTTTCAAGCCGCATATAGATGGTTCTTGGCCTGGTAGTCGTGTCATAAACAATAGATTAGTCGGTCAGGCTTATGACGATAGATGGAGTCAAATGACATTTTTAATATTATTATCAGATGACTTTGATGGCGGAGAAACACAGTTTTTGGTACATAAAGACAATCCGAATTTGCCAGCAAGATTAGAAAGTGATGCAAAAAAAGTTAATATTAGAACACCAAAAGGCAGTGTCTTAGTATTTCCACATGGGCATCACCCAATGCATTGTTTACATAGCTCTTTACCTATTACCAAAGGCACAAAATACATAGTGCGAACAGATGTATTGTTTGAAATATAAATTTTGATCTATTGCCAAAATATTTAAAAAAACTATCGTTTTCTTCCTTATACCTGTGCTGTTTTATAAAAAGCATAAAACAGCCCAGCTATTGCTAGCAAATTATTTTATAAAACAGGAAACTATTAAAAATATTTGCTAAACCTATTTAGCCTTCTATTAAAAATACGATAAACAGTGTAAGTTTAATCTTTATCTTTATCTTTGTTCATATTAATAACATTCTTTAAAGTTAGATGATATAACACGCAGTAATCGAGTTTATAATGAAAAAAATTAAGTGTTCCTTGTTTATTATGCTATTTTTTTGTCTTACCTCTCCTATTTTATATGCTAAGTTGTGGTAATAATCAATTAAAGACAATTTGATGTTCAGCTAATTTTGCTTTAGCTTTGAGATATGATTCATTATCAGTTTTTTCAAAAACTAAAGTTGGAATAATCTTATTTGTATTTATCTTGGCACTATTTAATGCTTCTGCTTTTAACGGGTTATTTGTTAGTAAATTGACCGCAGAGACATTCAGTGCTTTTAGAATATCTATTGCTTCTGAATACTCTCTAAGATCATCATCAAATCCTAGGGCATAATTTGCTTCGTAGGTATTCATGCCATTTGTTTGGTGTTTATATGCTTCAATTTTATTGTACAAGCCAATGCCTCTGCCTTCTTGACGTAAATACACTAAGATGCCACCTTGCATTGCCATCATATCGATAGCTTCATCTAACTGCTCACCGCAATCACATCTAGAAGAATGAAATATATCTCCTGTTAAACATTCAGAATGTATTCTCACTAAGGGGGATTTCTGAGTTTTATCTGCTTGATCAAAAATGAGTGCAATATGCTCTTTTTTGGATTTAATATTTTTAAAAGATACTATCTCTGCTGGAATATGACTTTTACTTCCAACTTTTAGAGATACTCTTGTCATCACTTCAACCATAAATAACCTTAATTAACTTAGCTGATTTGCTTGAAAAAACATTTATAAAATCTGTTAATATTAGCAAATTATTAATGTAGGTGTGATTTAGTAACCTTAAAGACCGTTTGCAACTAGTTAACTTTTCGTAACCTAAATTATAATGATAGATTTAAAGTTTAATATCTTTAAAAACAACAATTAAAAATACGAAAATAAGCATATAAATATTAATGCTTATTTTCGTATCTGTTTAACTGAATAAATGATTCAGCAATTTAACCATTCACTGGACAAGGGGCTTTAGCTGATATCCAAATATCTAACGCTTTTAAGAAGTCCTTGTTTGTTCCTGGTGCCGCTTCCCTTCCTAAACCAGGTTCCCATGCCCATAAAATGAGTGGGTCGACTTTAGCATGATGATCTAAAAATTCAGCTCTAAAGGTTTTTAAATCATCTCTGCCACCTCGATAGACCAAGTTAGAGTTTCTTGCTGGATCTAGCCACAGTTCGCAAAGTTGATTTGCAGTGATATCTCTAGGTACAGCCATAGTTGCAGGTGGCATATGCCAAACAAACCCAGGCATTTTATCGTTAGCTGCGCCCGGCGGCATACCTGGCTCTGGATAGTTTGTGTCTTGATGACAGCTTCTACAATTCATCGCTGCACTAGGAACCTGAACAAAATGATGATCTTTTACCGTTAACACTAAATTATTAAGGGCCGTAATGTTCATCGGATGGTTTTTACGATAATCACCCACTGTAGGTTTATGAACACCATTTTCTACGACGCCATGACAATTGGCACAACGCGGATGCTTAGCAACTTCAAAAAGATAAGAAAATGCATTTTTTGCGGTCGGATTTCTATCAAATTTTTTAAATACTTCATTGGCGTTTACAGTGAGTAACGACGAAAGCAAGATGATGTTTGTTGCTAGTAATATTTTGGTTAACTTAACCATGTTTATATCCTCTTGTTCTAATTGCTAGGCTCAGGCTTTGGCTTTTTGCTCACGAACATGTTCTGCTTTCATAGGTAACTCACGTAAGCGCACGCCCGAGGCATTGAAAATTGCATTAGCAATAGCAGGCGCTACTGCAATAACACCTGGTTCCCCTAAACCTACCGGGAACTCTTTACTGTCGATAAAGTTAATTTCCATCTCTGGCATATCGTTCATACGCAACGGGGTGTAATTATGAAAGTTTGTAGCCGCGTAGTTACTGTTTTTAATTTCTGTACCTTCAAATAACGCTAAGCTCACGCCCCACAATATTGAGCCTTCTATTTGCGCTCTTGCGCTGTCGGGGTGTACTACGGTGCCACAATCAAGTGTCATGGTAATTTTTTTCACCTTAACTTCGCCACTTCTAGGGTCTACCTTTACGTGTGCTGCACAGGCGATCCAAGTTGGCATTTCACGCTCTTGACCAAAACTGGTCGCAATCCCTATGCCCTCATTCTTAGACAGTTTTCCACCCCAATTTGCGGTTTTTCTACAGTGCTCTAACACTGTTTTTAGACGTTTTGCTCCATTAACACTTTGTGGATGATGACCTTTGTTCTTACCTTTTCCGTCAAGCAAGCTTAAACGCAGATCAATAGGATCAATGTTTATTTCATTAGCCACTTCATCAATAAATGATTCTGCACCAAAACTTATCCACCCAGGGCCTACTGAACGTAACCAGCCAGGATTAAACGCTTTTTGTGCCACTTGATTGTTAATGGTTCGTACACGATTATTCGCAATGGAATACCAGTGATCAGAACCAGAAGTAGAAAATGGGTCAAAATTGCCCTTGCCATCTAGCGCTTTTGGCATAAAACCTGGTGCCATCGCTAATGTTGGCCAACCGGCGCTAACATAGTGCTGATAGCCGATAAGTTCATTGTTTTTATTTAGCGCGCCCGATACTTTTTGTACCGATGCTGAACGCGCTTGATCGAACTTTGAATCATCTACGCGAGTGAATATAAATTTAACAGGTTTGCCAATTTGTTTAGCGGTAAGTGCAGCGGGAATAGCATAATCACCATAAGCACGTCGGCCAAATCCACCACCTAAGTAATATTGGTGGATCATTACTTCTTCAACTTTAACGCCAAGTGCTTTGGCGACTGCAGGTTGCGTTAACGAGTGGGATTGGTTACCACAGTGAACATGCCATATACCATCTTTAAATTCAGCGGTTGCGTTTAATGGTTCCATTTGAAAATGCATTGCCGTATGCGTGATGTAAGTAGCGGACATTGAACTAGCTGCCACTTTGAATGCTTTGTCTACATCACCGTCGTTTACAAACAGTACGCCAGATTCTTTTTGATTAACTAATTTTATTCCTTCATCAATAATGTCTTGTTCATTAATATTCGCAGAACTGCCTGCTTGGTAGCTAATTTTTAATACATCTGCGGCTTTAATTGCACTCTGGTATGTATCAGCGATCACGCTTACCCAACCTTCAATCCAGTTAGATTGATCTTTTAGTATTTCGTAACCTAAATAGCCTTTTATATTTTTGGCTTTTGAGTCATCTACACCTAATACTTTACTACCATAGCGCGTTGGTGGAATGACAGGGCGGGCGTAAACCATGCCCTTTAATTCAACATCTATACCATAAACAGCTTTACCATTTGTTTTTGGCGGGACATCTAAGGCAAGTCGATCAAAGCCGATCGTGTGCCTTTTATCGGGTGACTTGATTGACAGTTTTGCCATTTCTTCAGGGGTAAAAGTGCGATCAAATTTTCCTTTATTGATGATCTCTGAAAAAGTAATCGACTTATTACCAGAAATGACTTTACTATCTTTTACGTCACAACTATGGGCCGATACACCTAATATTTTAGCGCCAGCATCAATTAAAGTGAGTCTTCCTGCTGCACCAGCTTGAGATAATGGCTTATACATTTGAAATACAGACCAAGAGCCACCAGTCATTACGAAGCCCCATTTAGGATCTGAACTGGCATGTTCTACACGAATGTCATCCCAATTTGCACCTAGTTCCTCGGCAACAATTTGTGCTAAGGCTGTACCTACATGTTGCCCCATTTCACATCGTGCAACATGGACAGTAATTTCTCCAGTGTTTTTTATTTCAAACCAAACACTAGGCGAGAAAGCCCTGTCTGAAATTATTTGCGAAGCACTTGCTGTTAGCGACATAGCAAGTGGTGCAAACGCCATAATTAAGGACGACTTAGCTGCGCCAATCAAAAACTTTCTACGTGATAATTGGGGCGCCTCTTCGAAGTCGTTATCAATGCCTTTACTGGTATTGTTTAGTAGACTTTTGTTTAATAGCTTCATGATTACGCATCCTTTGATATAGAAGGATCAAAAATGTTAACGCCTAAAGTGCTTTGTTTAGCAGCTTCTTTAATCGCTTTTTTTATTCTTGGGTAAGCCATACAACGACAAATATTGGCGCTCATATGGGCTGAAATTTCGTCGTCACTTGGATTAGTATTTTTATCAAGCAATGTCGCCGCTTGCATTATTTGGCCTGATTGACAATAACCACACTGAGGTACTTGTTCTTTGACCCATGCTTTTTGTAATGGATGCTTGTTTTCGAACCCTTCAATGGTTTTGACTTCTTTACCATTTGCCATCGCTAATGGTAGTGAGCAAGATCGAACAGCATCATTGTCTATGTGGACAGTACATGCACCGCACATTGCAATTCCACAGCCAAATTTGGTTCCCTTGAGTCCAAATTCATCTCTAATCACCCATAAAAGCGGGGTATCATCAAATGCGTTTGATCGCACGACTTTTCCATTTAAATTAAATTCAATCATTATTATTCCTACTTGCTATATATCTCTAATTAAATTTTATGATCACGGTTTAAAATTAGAGGGTGGATTAAATATTAGGCTGACTTCTTTAAGTCATCGATTTGTGAACTTGGTACTAATACATTGCTAATGGATGAAGCAGGTTTGGCATATAAACTGGCATGACATTCACTTAAAATAGATAATGCGATACTTTCAGGTAATTGCGCTCCGATATTTAATCCTGCAGGACCGGCTATTGGAAAGTTAAGTGATAACTCATCTAAATTAGCTTGTTGTAGTACTTGAAACTTTCTGTGTGTTGGTCCTAGTAATGCTAAGTATCGAATTGATGAGTTACTTAAAGCAAATAATGATTTAGCATCTAAATTGATATTGTGGGTCATCACAACTGCAGCGTCTATTTGGCTCTGATTAACGTATTTTGATAACGCATTTACATCACCTTTTATGATTTGGTTTGCTTTTAAAAAAAACTCTCTTCGTGCATTAGCAGGTCTTGGATCCCATAAGCTAATATGCCAACCTAATTGATGTGCAATTTCAACCATAGGTCTGGCATCTAAACCGCCACCAGCGATTAAAATGTGAGGCTCTGGTATAATAGGCGTTTCTAACCAAGTATCATTTTGACTATTATAATCGAGATGATTAAGCTTAGTTTTTGAATTTTTTAAGCTTAAAACTTGTTGATTAAACCTAGCTTGATCATCAGATAATTCATGAGAAATTTTTTGTGAGTAAACACCTGTTTTTCTTTGTAACAGGCAATTAAAAACTTTATCTAGCGCAAGGTAGTTATTTTCAAAATTAATCGACTGCAACATGATATGCACGGTACCTCCACATCCAATGCCAAGCTGAAAGGCCATATCATCTTCATCACTGCCGTCGTAGCATAATTTAATTGTTTTTCCTGTGGTCATTACTTTTTGCGCTTTTTTAGCGATATCAGACTCTAAACAACCCCCACTGAGCATTCCAAACTGTTGGCCTAAGCTATTAAACAACATCATTGCACCAGCCTTTCGATAACAAGGCCCACAATGATCATAAATGGTTCCTAATACCCATGCACAATCATCTTTATTGTCATGCCATTGCTTTAGAATATGTGAAAGTTGATTACTCATGTATTACACCTATAAATTTTCAACGCTAAATATTTTGATCGTTATTTTGTTTTAACAATGCCTACAAAACCACAGTAATAAATACCAATATGATGCATAAAGCTATCAAGTTACGACATGTGTAAACCTTATTTATTTGCTAAATAAGTCACTGATAAATGAGTATAGTTAAAAGGTGACATTAAACAACCAGTATACTTTTAGTTACCTGGTGTATTGGTAAGACTTTATTATAAAATGACTTATAAAGCGGGGTTATTTCTGAGTGGGAAGGTTTTTATTTACTTTAAATCAGTGGCTTAATCATTATTTATGAACTAGGAGTCTTATTTAGATTTATTGTTAAATAAACTGCATAGGTAGCTCAACTGATTGAAAATAAGATTTCTTTTGATTGGGCTACTTTGCAATGATTGGTCAGTATATTAATCTTTATAAATATTTTTGATCCGCATCATTGGCATATTCTGGGCTTTTAGATAACATAAAGGCAACCTCTCATTGGAAATTTAATGATGATTTTATTACTCGATTTCCACAGGTCAAGTTCGATACTAACCCTTTATTTATCGATTCAGATAATATCATTACGTCAGCAGGAAGCGCTGCTGCAATAGATTGCTGTCTTTATATTGTTAAACGTTTCTATGGTGTAAAAATTGCAAATCAAGTAGCACGGATAATGGTATCTGCACCTGAACGAAGTGGCGGTCAAAACCAATACATAGAGCAACCTACACTGCAAAGACCAAGTGATGAACGTATCACAAAATTAGTTGATCATATTTTATTAGCAATTAGTGAAAGCTATTCATTAGTTCAGGCTGCAATATTTTGTTCAATGAGTGTGAGAAGTTTTAGCAGGCATTTTAAATTAACATATGGCATAAGTTTTACTATTTGGTTAGCTAATATGAGACTAAATCATAGCTTAAACCTTTTAGAGTCAACAAATTTACCTATTAGTCAAATTTCAGAATTGTCAGGTTTTAGTTCAGAACAAAACTTTAGAAAACATTTTAAACAAAAATTTGATACCATACCGAATACTTGGCGCGGATTATTTAAGAGCGATAATATCTAATTATGAGATTTCCGTTTATAAAATAAGACCTTTTATTTTATGTAATCTTGTATAAGTCTTCAGGTCTATCAATATCATATTTAGCCTCAGGCAGATCAATACACATTAAATTTTCTTGATGTGCCATCAACACCTTCTTACCCCCTTTATCGCCACTTAATGCTAATAGCTCATGAAAATATTGCTTAGGAAAAATACTCGGTATTGCAATTTGATTATCAAATTTTGCTGTTATTAACTTAGTTGGGTATTTTAACCAACATTGTATTAATTTTGCTAATTTCTTATACTCAACCAATACTTGATCTGCTGCTAAAAACAAAATACCATCATAAAGATGGCCTAGCTCAGTTATGGCTGCTTTTATCGAACTAGACATACCCGAATGCCAATGAATATTATGAATAACTTGGCAGTTGCCAAAATCAGTCGCGGCTATAATCTGCTGATAAGCAGCGCCCAAAACAACGTAACTATCGTATTGATTAAGCTGACAACAAGTATCTATTTTATGTTGCAATAAAGTCTTATTTTGATGAACAGCTAATTGCTTAACCGAGCCAAATCGAGAGGCTGCGCCTGCAGCTAAAATAACGATAGCGAGTGATGAGTTTTTGTTTTTATTCAAAAGTTTTCTTATTGAATCGGACTATTAGTATGAAATAAGCTAACTCTACTTCTTCAGCGCAAGTCATTTTAGCTACCGATAGAGTGGATAACATAAGTAAAAAACTGCTCAAACGCATATCCACTCCATCAACAAAGTTACCCATCTATTGTAGTCATAATTTGATTGAAAACTGGTTTTTAGCTGAATTCTTCTATTGTCCAACCAAATTCAATTAATGCTCCTCAGCTAAATATTTATCTACATTTACCGAGATAATGCGTTTAAAAGTCAAATAAACATAAACAAACATACCAAATGTCATACCTATTAATGAATATTCAATCTTAGGTAGAAAACTACTCGCAACTGTAATACTTACACATATTAAGGTGTTAGATATTATAGCCTTACGCCACGGTGGAAATGCATACCAATAAGGAATTTGTTTACCTAAATAAAAGAAGACCAAACCTGTTATGGCTAATAAACCAAATGTTGCTCTATCTAAATCGCCTAAAATTGTATGGCGTATCATATTAGCTAATATCAATAGCCCCATACATAACAATAAATGTGTATAAATAAGTACATTACCAGTTGTTAGTTTTTTTGCTCTTTCTAAAATTGGAAAGCTATCAAAGTATATCCACCAAATCATGCCTATTAATACGAAGCCTGTTGATGCAGAAATAATATCAGATATATTCCACTGCTCATGAGATAAACTTGCGACCATAGCTATCATAGATTCACCTAGAATAATAATTGCGAGTAATCCAATGCGTTCAACAAAGTGCTCTCTATCAAGCGGTTTATTATGTAATTTAACTCTTAATCTAAACTGCAATAAAATATCTAATGCAATTCCGATATAAAAGATAACGTACTTCAAATACCCTTCTATGAGTATTGAAGACAAACTTACAATCGCGCCAGCTGTAATCGCAAAACTTAACTCTTTCGCAAAAACGAGCTCATCAGTATCTTGTTTATGCGCAAACCAATATAACAGAGCAAGCATAAATCTAAGCAGTGCGTACAGGGCTGTAAAATATATAAACCCTTGACTTAAACTTGTTTCAGCAAAGGTAGACAGTACAACCATTACCGCCATAATAGCTAAACTAAACAGTCTATGCTCTCTATTGTCTTTATCAAAGCGATTGGCATATAAGGTATGTGTCATCCAAACCCACCAAACAGGAATGAAAACCAGAGGAAACCGTATTAATTGTTCTAAGCCAATATGGCCATCATGTGTATGCGCTAAATCGTGAGTAACTACGCCTATTACTGCGACAAATACAAGATCAAAGAATAATTCTAACCAAGTCGCATGGCGCCCTTCTGATTTATAAAGACTATTTATCATTATTATTCCTTATCTTGTATTAAAGAATGTATTACAGAAATAAAAGTTTCTACTTCCTGTGCGCCAAGGAGTATTTCTTGTTTATTAAAAATAAACGCAGGTACAGCTTCTACACCTTGTTGTCGCCATTGATTTTCTATTCTTTTGACTTCTTGTGAAAAGAGATTAGTTTGTAAAATGTGTTCAGCTTCTTTTGTATTTAAGCGAAGCACAGTGACAACTTCTAATAGCTGTTCTTGAGTAAACTCACTTTTATTTGTAAAGAATAGCTCAAATAAAGCCATAGCTAATTGCGTTTGTTTTCCTGAGCCTTTTGCCCATAATAAAAGTTGATGACATTGATGTGTGTTTAACATTTTCATTTCATCAAAATAGTTAAACTGGAAATCTACATCTTGACCTAGATCTGTCAGCATTTTACGCGCTTTAATACTGCCTTCTAATGTCGTGCCATACTTTTTAGCAAGATGGGCACGTAAGTTTTCTCCTGTATCTGACATACTTGGATTTAACTCAAATGGATGCCAATTAATTTTGACATCTATTTGATTACCCAGCTGTTCAATCGCTTTTTGTAAACGAGAAAAGCCGATAACACACCAAGGACACACTACATCAGAAATAATATCTATCTCTAACTGTTTCATTCGTGCTCCTTTATGCTGGCAGCTTTACGTTCAACAATTATTGCAGTATTTATATGTTTCATCGCTAATGCCTTATTTATGCATGCCACGCACAGGATAATTATTTGCAGGATTACGGATCCAGCCTAAACCATTTACTAAAGCTTGTAATTCAGGTCTAACAAATGGGTTATTCGAAATATCAACTACTTGAATATTCCCTTGTTGATTCACTACAAATATTCCCGGCTCAGCAAAAGGGTGATCTGTTTCTTGTTCAGATCTCGGATCTGAAATATATACACCTAACTCATTCATTTGCTCTAATTCTAAACCGTAAGCAATCGGGAAACTGATATTTAAATCATTTAAGTGGTTTTCTAATTGCGCTTTGCTATCTCCAGATACTGCTACTAAATCCACGCCAATCTCACGTAAAGAATTTTTGTATCCTTCAAGTTGATTTAAGTAACGTGTACAAAGTGGACAATGACGACCACGATATACAACAACCAACTGCCAATCGGCACCGTTTTGAGGTTTACCTAATTCAACAGTATCACCTGAAAGCAATTTAGCTGTTATTTCAGGAAAAGCGCTACCAGCATGTAGTTTATTTGTATAAGTTAGTTCTTGAGACATTTTAAAATCCTTAAAAATTTGCGTTAATATGTGCTTCAAAGCGTTTGAAGTCGTTTTCTACATCAGCGTTTTTCATAACATCAAAACAAGCAAATGTTTCCATTGGCTCTAATCCAAAGAACTTAAAGTTCATATGCATAGGAAACATCAAGTCATCTACACTTTTCCCTTCAAAAAATTCATGTGTATCATTAAATGATTCTTCAGGTGCATTAAAAGTAAGTGACATCATGTATTTTTTACCTTTTAAAGTACCGCCTGTACCATAGTTCTTTTTAGGTGCATCTTCATTTCTGCCATCACCAATACACAATGCACCACCCATGCCTGCGGTATAAACCTCATCCATATATTTTTTAAATGACCAAGGCACCCCCATCCAATTACTTGGTGATTGCAAAATAATCGTATCTGCCCATTGATGGTGAGCTAGCTCTTTTTCAACATCAATTGAATCTTGCATTGTTAGTACTCTTACTTTATGTCCATTACCACTAAGCATAGTTGCTGCTTTATCAACTAAAGCGGCATTTAATTTACCTTCTGAAAATGGGTAGTACTGATGCGCATTAATAATTAGAATGTTGCTCATAATAAACTCCGTTAAATCATTTATATTTGTCTTAAACTAAAAAACAGTATTTGTTTTCATTGACTGAGGTTTATTTTAGTTACCTAGATTTATATCGCAATTAGTATAGTTTTGGTAACCTAGGTGTTTTTTAAGTGAAAGCGATGAAATTCATCTTAAAAACAACAATTTAAATTATTAATTTTTATGTTTTTATTATATTGATTGAAATTTTTAACGTGATTGTCTTTATTTTAATCCTGTCGAATAATTAAAAAAACAAAATATGCTTAGATGATTTACTGTTTATATTGGTATGAATTTAGCTTTATAATTTTTGAGCTTTGTTAAATGAATATGATATTGTGCTTTCATTTAAAATGAGATTTTAACGATTTATTTTCCTTTAAAACTGTTATTTAATTTGTCTATTAATGCTTGACAAATATCAGTTTCATTAAAAGAAATTAATTTCAGGTAGTTTTAATGTATTATTTTCGATACTTTTAAGCAGTAATTTACTCATAAAGTTCATATATTGCTGTGCACATAAGCTTTTTTAAAGCCAAGCACCAGCAAGTGAAACGACACTTATATTAGGGGCTTTTCTGAACATTTGTTGTTAATCAAAAACAGGTAACGGCTTTAAACAAGCGATCGAACGACAAAAACGCATTGATTATATATTTCTCATGGTAGTTTCGCCTCCTATTGAATCAATCACAGCATCAAAACCCGTTGCGCCTAGCTCCCTTTTTATTTTGGGTTTGATGCATATTATTGTAATCAAATGCAAATCAGCACCTAAGTATTTAACAAGCTTATGGTTCTTTTTGATGCAGTTGTAAAAACATCGGCACCACGTTGTTTAGCAAACTGAATTGCGAACTACTTGAGAGGTCATTACTTGATGCCATATTTATTTAATTTTCTTGAAATAGTGGCATTTGATACATTTAAGCGCTGTGCTAATTTTCGCGTTGATGAGTGAATTAAATAAAGCTCTTGTAAAAGTGATTTTTCATAACTCTCTATTGCCGAGCCTAAAGATTTTACTTCATGAGAGTTCGCTTTAATTTTAACTTGTTCTGTCGTTGATGATGTAAAGCAAATATCATCATGATCAATCAGATTTTTATCAACCATAGCTAAAGTTCTAAAAATAACATTTTGTAATTCTCGGATATTACCCGGCCAAGGCGCATTCTGCAGTCGTGTTATCGCACTGTGTGTGAATTGTGGACATGCAATATTAACTTGTTCAGCGGCATTTATTGCAAAACGTTGCGTTAAAGCGGGAATATCTTCTAATCGTTCTTTTAAAGGAGGTAAATTTAAGTTTAATACATTCAAACGATAGAACAAATCATCCCTAAACTCCCCTGTTGCTATCATTTCATCTAAATCTTTATGTGTTGCACAAACGATGCGTATATTCACCTTGATCTCTTGTGTTCCGCCTATTCTTCTGAAAGTAAACTCTTGTAAAAATCGTAATAACTTAGCTTGTAAATAGATAGACAACTCTGCAATTTCATCTAAAAATACAGTACCATTTTCTGCTAATTCAAATAAACCAGGTTTACCTCCTTGTTTTGATCCTGTAAAGGCGCCAGGTGCATAGCCAAATAACTCACTTTCTAATAAATTCTCAGCCAGAGTTGCACAGTTTATTGCTAAAAATGGTGCTTTAGCCCGTGGTCCTGATTCATGTAATGCTCTTGCTAATAACTCTTTGCCGGTACCTGTTTCACCGATAATTAAAACTGGTAAATCCAATTTAGCAAAGCGTATAGTTTGTTGCTGAATCAATTTCATTTGATGGCATTGACCCACCATAGATTCAATATTTTCTCCTTTGTTTGGTGATATTGCAGATATTTGTTGACCTAATCTTTGTGGGCTGCGTAATACAATAACAGCGCCAGTTGTTTTATTTTGCGTATAAACAGGCGTGATATCCATTAAATATTGTTTATTAGCACAAGAAACTTCAAAAGATGTTTCATCATTAGGCAGCATCCTTTTAGTTGAAATCCCTATTAACTCGTTGATCCTACTGCCGATTAGTTTTTTTCTCTCGATACCAAATGCAATTTCAGCGGCAGTATTAGCAACTAATATCTCCCCCTTAAAATCAATATCTACAAGGGGATCGGGTAACTTTGATAGCAAAGCATCTAAGTGTTTTCGTTTCAATTCGCTGGGTAACAAATCAACTTCAACTACATCTGTCACACCACGAATAGACTTGAAGGAGGAACTGATTGTTTCAAAGTTGCCGCCACGCTCTTCAAAATGAACAAATATTTTTTGACTTACCATTTCCATAGCAGTCAAGTTCCAACCTTTTTGAACAATTGTATTGAGAATTTCTTGGGTCATGCCTAAACGGTCTTCACATAAAATATTTAGCTTCATTTAATTGAAATTTCAAATATGTAACACGTTTCATAAAGGTAACACACCATTAACTTTCTGAAAACTCAGGATTTCAATAAAAACACAAATGAACAAACCTGTCACCGTTACATACTTGTAACAACCATTCATTAAAATACCGCCCCGAGAAACCTAATAGCTTGATAATTAAGGGTATTTATTGTTGGCTCGTTTAATGCCTTATTACTTATTAACATGAAAAGTTAATAATATAAATTTTAGCTGAACGCTAAATTTGTTTCTCCAAATCGAGTGCACATGACTATTAATAGACCTGTAAAAAAACGATCTAATATGCCTGATCAAAATGAGATCAACATGTTAGTTGAAATAGAAAATAAGGTAGGTGGGCACCAAGCATCATGTGCCTCTATCTCAACTGTCACTCAAGATTATGTCATGGACCACAATTTCACCGCTGAAAAAACAGGTCGAATGATCTCTATTTTAGGAGATGCTGTAGATGAAAAATAGCAAAAGTATCAAATATTTTATTCAAAAAATTATACTAATTATTAGTCTGAAATTAAAAAAGACTATTTGAGGACAACAAAATGACTTACAAAATAGAAACTAAAGCGGTACACGCAGGTAGAATTAATGATGAGCAATTTGGCTCTCTTGCAACGCCACTTTATCAAACATCTACTTTTGTTTTTAAAAATGCAGAGCAAGGAAGAGCCCGTTTTGCAGGTGAGGAAGAAGGTTATATCTATACTCGATTAGGAAACCCTACTACTCGCCAATTTGAGCAAAAATTAGCTGCTCTTGAAGGCATGGAAGATGCTGCAGCAACTGCTACTGGCATGGCTGCGGTTTCAGCATCAGTGATGGCAAATATTCAAGCAGGCGATCACATCATTGCCTCAAAAGCACTATATGGCTGTAGTTTTGCTTTATTTAGCCACATGTTAACTAAGTTTGCTGTTGAAGTGACTTTTGTGGATATGACACAACCTGAAGAGTTAGAAGCTGCATTACAAGAAAATACTAAAATTGTATTTATCGAAACGCCAATCAATCCAAATTTAGTTGTAATTGATTTAAAAATGGTAGGCGACTTTGCTAAAAAGCATAATTTAATCTCCATCTGTGATAATACTTTTTTAACGCCAATTTTACAGCGTCCTTTTGAGTTTGGTTTTGATATCGTAATCCACAGCGCAACTAAGTATTTAAATGGTCATGGTGATGTTGTTGCAGGTATTATCTGTGGCTCTAACGAGATGATTGAACACATTAAATTAACGGCATTAAAAGATATTGGCGGTACAATAAGTCCGCACGATGCTTGGTTAATTTTGCGCGGTTTAAAAACATTACATATCAGAATGAAAGCACACTGTGAAAATGCGCAAAAAGTAGCCGAATTTTTAGATCAACATCAAATGATAAGCAATGTTTATTATCCTGGTCTTAAAAATCATCAAGGTAACAAATATATAGGCAAACAAATGAAAGCTGCGGGTGGTGTTATTGCTTTTGAAATTAAAGGTAACATTGAAGACGGGCAAAGATTTATTGATTCAACTCACTTATTCAGTATTGCAGTAAGCTTAGGTGATGCAGAATCGTTGATTCAACATCCGGCATCAATGACGCATAGCCCATATACACCAGAAGAACGTGCAGAAGCTGGGATCAGCGATGGTTTGATCCGTATTTCTGTAGGTTTAGAAAATGCAGATGATTTAATTGAAGATTTAAATATAGCTTTACTTCAAGCTATGAGCCATAAATCAGCTTCATCTGATAAAGATCTTATTCTGGAATAAAAAATTAACACAATTAAAATGAGACCGCTCCTCCTACCCAGGTAGTGTTCATAAATCTGTGTCATTTCAGTATAATAGTTAAAAAGGAATGACACATGACCAATACATTTGATTTTGAAGGGCGCTTAGACAGTGTACTCGATATTTAGAATTTATACGCTGACACAGAATTATGAACACCCTCAATATTTCAAAATATACCTTTGTGATTATTGATATAAATATTTTACATAAGCATTTGCACTATCATGCCAATTAAACCTAGCTTCTTTTGCGTTGTTTACTATATTTATCCATCTTTTTTGTTTTGAGCAATATATATCTAAAGATAGTTTAAATACTGATATTAAATTTTCTTGTTGCTGCTTTATAGAGTTTCCATCGAAACAAAAACCATTTTCTAAATGTTTTATTGTATCTTTCAGTCCACCAACAGAATGTACTAAACAAGGTTGACCTGCTCTTAAAGCTAGCATCTGACTAATACCACATGGTTCAAATGAGCTTGGCATTAAAAACAAATTTCCCATTTGATACAAGTCATCGCTAAGTTCATGACCATATCCATTTAGAAATAAAAAGTTATCATGTTTAACCATTAACTGCATAAGCTCAATTTCTATCAGACTATCACCAGAACCTAAGATAATCATTCTGCCATCTCTAGTTTCTAAAAAGTTTAAGATTTTAGAGAGAGTATCTTCATGACCTATATTTTGTCTTAACAGTAATACTTTTTGATCTGTAAGGCGTCCAATACTTGTTATTAAAGGACCATTAAAATCATCTTTTATAAGCCATTCATTTATCCGTTCACTTGCTAAATAATGAACCGTTTTTAACTGAGCGGTTGCTGACATCCAATTTGTAATAGATCGTTTCGCTTTTTTTAGTAACATCTCATGTGTCGTTGCATTTTTTGGCACTTGTTGGTAATCGCAACCATTTAAAATTCCGCAGACTTTGCCTTCTTCAGATGCTTTAGTTAAATCTGCTTCTAATCCCTCTCCCCCAAAAAAACCTTTATCATAATTACTTTTTTCTATTACCTCTAATGCATAGGTTGGTGATACTAAATGAACTTTATCAACTAAGTTAATCGCTGCGCGCATAGGATTAAAGCAATGAGGATATCTAGGATCACATATTATTTGTCCATCATAAGATAATGAACCGAACCAATGCTCCAAGCTTGATTCATCATGTGAAAACGGACGTATCCCTTGTAAAGCAAGATTATGAACTGTATATACCATATGAATTTCTTTTAGAGATTTATACCGTGCTCCATATTCACATAGCACAGCAATAAGTGCGCTATGCCAGTCATGTAAATGTAATACATCTGGTTTTGGTAAATGTTGCTCATAAAGTGCTTGTACAACTGCAGCACAAAATAAAGCGTATTTAGTGGCATCTGAAGAGAATGGACGATCATTGGGGTCATCCAAATAAACGCGCCCAATTCCCCCAGAGCTAAATAAAGGATGACTTAAAATATACTGCCTTACCTTTACTTCATTTTTATCTGTAAATATTTCATGTAATTTAACTTCTTCATGATGACCACTAAATGGTACATAAAAAGATGCAATGGTTCTAAATTCATAGACTTTTGTATAATTCCCATAATCAGGAATAATCACGTTAACATTATGATCAAGATGAGAAAGTGCTACAGGTATATCTCTAACTACATCTGCAACACCACCTACTTTAGCGCCTTTAATCGCATCATTTTCCGCTGCGACCATTAAAATTTTCATATCTATTTTAACCTTAAGCCAATTCAGCCACTTCTTTTGTGTTATCTGTTACTTGCTGTTTTTCTGCTAAAGCGGTTAACATATCTCTTGTCACTAAAACGATACCTTTTTTAGATACCCGAAAACCATTTTTGATGTCTTGTTCCTTGTCATACCCTATCTCTAAGTCATCAGGAATAACACAGCTACGATCTATGATCGCACGCTTTATTCTACAATTTCGACCTATTACAGCTGCAGGCAAAATCACACTTTCATTGATTTCACAAAATGAATGAACATGAACGTTTGAGAACAATAATGACTTTCTAACTGTTGCGCCAGAAATAATACAACCTCCAGAAACAGTAGAATCAACCGCCATACCACGTCGCTCATCATTATCAAATACAAATTTGGCAGGTGCTAATTGTTCTTGGTATGTCCAAATTGGCCAATTAGCATCATAAAGATCAAGTTGTGGCTCAGGCGAAGCCAGTTCCATATTCGCTTCCCAAAATGAATCTAAAGTACCTACATCTCGCCAATAAGGTTGACCTTTATGCCCAGGATCACTAAATGGAAAAGCAAATACATTATGTTCTTCAATTATTGCAGGAATGATATCATGTCCAAAATCACGACCTGATCCTGCTCTTTGTGCATCTTTCTTAAGTTGCTCAAATAGAAACTCAGTATTAAAAACATAATTACCCATGGAAGCTAAACACGTGCCTGATTTTCCTGGAATTGAAGTAGGACTTTCCGGCTTTTCATCAAATCTTTTAACGCGATTTTGATTATCCACTGTCATTACACCAAATGTATCTGCGGCCTCAGCTACATCGGTTTCAATACAACATACTGTCATATCTGCATTTGTTTCTACGTGCTTCGCAATTAGAGCACCATAATCCATTCTATAGACATGATCACCCGATAAAATCATTACGTATTTAGGTAATTCATGACGAATAATATCCATATTTTGAAAAACAGCATCGGCGGTTCCACAATACCAGTCATCTCCATATCTTTGCGATGCAGGAAGAATTTCAACAGATTCACCAAGCTCTTTTTTAAAGTGACCCCAAGCACGATTTACATGGCGTATTAAAGAATGGGATTTATATTGTGTTGCAATACCGACTCTTCTGATCCCAGAATTGATACAATTAGATAATGGAAAGTCAATGATCCTAAATTTTCCTCCAAAATATACAGCAGGTTTGGCACGCCAATCAGTGAGTTCATGTAAACGAGACCCTCTGCCACCCGCTAAAATGAGTGCATAAGTTTCTCTTGTTAAATTACTAATATAACGATTTTCATAATTTGGCATTTTTACTTCTCCGTAAGTATTTAAATGTTTTTCAATTGCCAGATCTCCTGGCTATATTCGTTAATAGTGCGATCACTTGAAAATGAACCACTGGCCGCGGTGTTCAAAATACTTAACCGAGTCCAATGGGTTTTATCTTGGTACGCAATTTCTGCCATATGCTGTGCTTTGACATAACTTTCAAAATCATAAGCGACTAGCCATTCATCGGTTGGGCTTTTAATTGAATCTAGTAGAGGGTTAAATAAACCTGGTTCAAACAAATTGAAATGACCAGAGTCAATGAGTGATATAACTTCTTTTAAATCTTGTGAGTTTTCGATGATATTAATTGGATCATATGCTTTTCTTATATTGGCTAATTGCTCTGATTTGGCTCCAAATAAAAAGAAATTCTCATCACCTACCGCATCTTTGATTTCTATATTGGCACCATCTAAAGTGCCAATTGTTATGGCACCATTCATCATAAACTTCATGTTACCAGTACCTGATGCTTCTTTACCTGTGGTTGAAATTTGCTCTGATAGATCTGTAGCAGGACATATGGTTTCCATTGCAGTCACATTATAATTTGGTAAAAATGCAACTCGTAAATAAGATTTAGCAAGGGGATCTGAATTGATTGTCTGTGCGACATTATTTATTAATTTAATAATGAGTTTTGCAATAAAATAACCCGGTGCGGCTTTACCACCAAATAAAACACAACGCGGTGTTAAAGTTTCAGTATCGCCTTTACGAATTCGCTCATATAAATGAATAACATGTAATACATTTAAAAGCTGACGTTTATATTCATGTATACGTTTTACTTGTACATCAAACATCATATTCGGATCAAACTCTACGTTACAATCTCTTTTTACTAAAGCAATTAGCTTTTGTTTATTTTTAAACTTAACTTGCTGCCATTTTAGTTGAAATGCTTTATTATCATAAAGTCTGCGTATTTGCTTTACCTTTGAAAAGTCATTTATCCAATCGTTACCAATATTGTCCGAGATTAACTTTGCTAAATTTTCATTACAATGAGAAAGCCAACGCCTAGGTGTGACACCATTGGTCTTATTGTTAAATTTAGTAGGCCAAAGTAGATAAAAGTCGTTAAATAACCCTTTTGTGAGTAATTGTGTATGTAAAGCAGCTACGCCATTAACCGAAAAGCTCCCTACAATAGCAAGATATGCCATTCTTACTTGAGGTACATCTCCTTCCTCAATTAACGACATAGCGCTTTGTTTTTGGGTATCGCCAGGCCATTTACAAGCAACTTCGACTAAAAATCGAGCGTTAATCTCAAAAATAATCTCGAGTAATCTTGGTAGCAAGTTTTTAAATAAAGGAACTGACCACTTTTCTAATGCCTCAGGAAGTAAAGTATGATTTGTATAAGCCATCGTTTTTGTTGTAATTGACCAAGATTGCTCCCAATTAAGCTCATAATCATCTATTAATAATCGCATTAACTCAGCAACTGCAATACTTGGATGAGTATCATTTAATTGAAATACATTGTAGCTTGAAAAATCTCTAAAATTTTCTCCATAACGGCTAACCCAGTCGGCTAAAATATCTTGTAAACTGGCTGAAGTTAAAAAATATTGTTGACGTAATCTCAGTTCTTTACCATTTTCACTAGCATCATTGGGGTATAAAACCATGGTAATTTGTTCAGCTAAATTTTTATGCGCTACGGCTTCTGTATAGCTTCCTGCATTAAATTCATTTAAATCAAATTCATCAGTAGCTTCTGCTTTCCATAATCTTAATGTATTGACAACATTATTTTTATACCCTGGAATAGGTACATCGTAGGGAACGGCTAGTACATCTTGCGTTCCCAGCCATTGATGATGTTTTCTTCCTTGTTTATCTTGATAGACTTCTACAGTGCCAAAAAATTTTATACGTCGAGTATGTTCCGGTGCCGATATTTCCCATGGATGCCCTTCTCTTAACCAGTTATCTGGATGTTCAACTTGATGACCTTTTTCAATACTCTGATTAAACATGCCATATTCATACCTGATCCCATATCCTGTAACAGGTAATGCTAAACTTGCACAACTATCCAAAAAGCATGCAGCTAATCGGCCTAAGCCGCCATTACCAAGCCCAGCGTCATGTTCAGCAGCTGATACCTCTTCTAAAGTACTTGAGTATTGCTCTAACGCTTTTTTTACACTTTCATCTAAATCTAAATTTAAAATCGCATTACCAAGTGCTCTACCCATTAAAAACTCTAATGACAAATATGCGACTTGTTTTGTCGGTTTTTTAAGTAAATCTTGTCTTGTTTGACGACATCGCGCGATAAGTCTGTCACGAATAGTTAATGCCAGTGCGTTATATAAATATAAATGCGACTTTCCTACGCGATCGCGCCCTAAGGTATAATAAAAATGCCTTGTTAAATCGTCATGTAGTGTACTTTCATCTATGACAGGTCCGTCTTGAAAATCACACAAACTAGAAATGTTTTCACTACTCACTTAATATTCCTTCTTTATCTGCAGACAATACCCAAGCAGTTTGAGAGTTAATATGAATACTCTGTTGTGCTTTATAAGTTTTATTAAAATCAGGTGAAGGCAAAGTATTTAAACGCATTTGCCAATGCTTTACGGTGTGAATTTGTGGTAGTTCAAATGTAAAATCCTCTGGTGATGCATTAAAAATGATGAGTAATACATCATTGTTATTTTGTGGTGATTTACTAGATAGCATATACCCTAAAATATGATTATCATCTTGTTTCCAGTCTATTTCTGACATCAGCTCACTATTTTTGTTAAACCACAACAAGTCAAAAAGCGCATCATCTTGGTGGATAAAGCGAGATTGTTTAAAGACTTTAAATTGTTTTCTCAAAGACAAAGCTTGGCTAATAAAACGATATAAAACTGATTTATGAAATATATTCTGATCAGCTAACCAGTTAATATTATTATCTTGGCAATATGCGTTATTATTTCCATTTTGAGAGTGCTCACTTTCGGTACCAGAACAAATCATGGGTACACCCTGTGAAAATATTAAAGTAAGTAAAATATTTTTTTGTTGCTTTAATCTTAATTCTAGTATCTGTGCATCATCTGTTTCACCTTCAACACCATAGTTATGTGAATAATTATCAGTGTGACCATCTCTATTGCCTTCACCATTATCAAGATTGTTTTTATTATTAAAACTCACCAGATCTAACAGAGTAAAACCATCATGCGCACTAACGAAATTGATACTGGCACTGCAATCACGTCCACTGTGTTCAAACAAATCATTTGAACCATGAAAACGTAATGCAAATTCAGGTAATAGACCGAGATCTGCTCGCCAAAATTTACGAACAACATCTCTATATTTATCATTCCATTCACGCCAATTTGGCGGAAAATGACCTAATTGATAACCACCAGGTCCAATATCCCAAGGTTCTGCAATTAATTTAACCCGATTTAAAATGGGATCTTGATTAATTGATTGAAAAAATGTGTGATGCGTTTTAAATCCTGAATGGTTTCTCCCTAATATGGGAGCTAAGTCAAACCTAAAACCATCAACACCCATCACTTCAACCCAATATCTAAGACTATCCATCACTAGTTGCAATGTTCTAGGGTGACTAATATTTAATGTATTCCCGCATCCTGTATCATTGATATAAGTACTTAAATTTATTGGGTCAAGTCGATAATAACTTTCATTATCAAACCCTTTAAAACATAAAGTTGGACCTTGATTATTACCTTCAGCAGTGTGATTGAATACCACATCCAATATCACTTCAATATTGGATTTATGCAGCTTAGTAACCATTGTTTGAAATTCTATGATTTGGCCATGACTCAAATAAGCATTATGTGGAGTGAAGAAATTTAAACTATTATAACCCCAGTAGTTTGTAAGGTTTTTACCATGTAAAAAACACTCACTTATAAATTGATGGACAGGTAGAAGCTCTATAGTTGTTATACCAAGGTTCTTTAAATGGGCGATAAACGCAGGCTCTGCTAGGCCTAAGAACTTTCCGCGATGCGCTTCACTTATTAAGGTATTATTTATAGTTGCACCTTTTACATGACATTCATAAATAACCGTTTCATGCCAAGGAGTATTTGGTTTTTTACCTTTATATGCCTGTAAATTGGCAACTCTAGACTTAGGTATGTAGGCTGCTGTGTCTAAATTGTTTATTTTTTCAGTTACAGTGTTTTCATTTGAACTTAAAATAAAATCAAACGCAGGTGACGGGTTAAATTCGCCAAATAATTCTTTGGCATATGGATCTATCAGTAAATTATTAGGATTAAACCTTAACCCTAACTCAGGAGTAAAATCCCCAAATACACGATAGCCATATAATTGTGCTTGTGGTAAGCCAACTATTTGACCATGCCAAATATGCCCTTCGCCTTTAAAAAGTTCGAATTGAGCAATTTCGCTAATCCCATCTTCATCAAATAAACATAAGCGCACTGCTTTTGCTGAGCTTGAAAATACAGCAAAATTGACGCTGTTATTTGATGAAACGACAGTGGCACCTAAAGGATAAATTTCTCCAGGTATTAACGCGTAGGCCATTTGCATTAATTGGCTCTTTTTAAATACAAAGTGGCTAAAGGCGGTATATCTAAATAAATACTATTATCATAACCTTGCCAGGGTATTTGTTGCGTTTCAAATTGTGTTAGATGCGAAAAATCCGAGCCTGAAAATAAGATATTGTCCGTATTTATTAAAAGCTCATAACTGGTTTGACTTGGCACCCCTACCCTGAAGTTATTATAGGTGTTAGGCGTCATATTACTGATAATAACGATATGGTCGTCCGCGTTTTTTGCAAAACGAATAAAACTGAAAATACTTTGACATGCATTCCCACCATCTATCCATTTAAACCCTTCTTGCTTATTATCTAATTGATGTAAAGCGGGGTTTGCACAATATAGTTTATTGAGCTGTTTTATTAAATGATGCATGCCTTGATGTGGTGCGTATTCTAGTAGGTGCCAATCTAACGAATTATCGTGATCCCATTCATTGTATTGTGCAAATTCACCACCCATAAATAATAATTTTTTACCTGGATGTGCCCACATAAATGCATAATAAGCACGCAGGTTTGCAAACTTTTGCCAATCATCTCCTGGCATTTTATTAATTAATGACCTTTTACCATGAACAACTTCATCATGAGACAGGGGTAAAATATAATTCTCACTAAAAGCATATACAAGAGAAAATGTCATTTCATTATGATGATGTGCTCTATGGATAGGATCTTTTGACATGTAACTTAAGCTGTCATTCATCCACCCCATATTCCATTTATAACCAAAACCTAAACCTCCATGTTCAACAAATTGTGTCACCCCAGGCCAAGCCGTAGACTCTTCTGCTGCCATCATGATACCGGGATGATTGCCATAACACCTTTGATTTACTTGTTTTAATAACTCAATCGCCTCAAGGTTTTCTCGACCACCATGAATATTAGGGATCCACTCGCCTGCTTCCCTGCTATAATCTAAATAAAGCATTGAAGCTACGGCATCAACTCTTAATCCATCAATTGCAAAATTATCAAACCAATACATGGCATTTGAAATTAAAAAGCTTTGTATTTCTGCACGACCATAATTATAAATATGCGTATTCCAATCAGGATGAAAACCTTGACGTTTATCGGCATGTTCATAAAGATGAGAACCATCAAATTTAGCAAGACCATGTGGATCAGATGGAAAGTGGCCTGGGACCCAGTCAATTAATAAGCCAAGATTGTTTTCATGACAAGCATCGATCAAATATTGAAAATCAGCAAGACTACCGAAACGACTTGTAGGAGCATACATACCTACTGGCTGGTAACCCCAAGAACCATCAAATGGAAATTCACAAATGGGCATTAATTGAATATGTGTGAAACCAAGGTCCTTAACATAAGGAACTAATTGTTGCGCTAATTGCTGATAGCTAAGATAACCTTTTAACCCTTGAGATAACTTTTCACTATCATGTTTCCATGAACCAGCATGAACTTCATAAATACTAATCGGTTTATCAATGGCATTACGTAATTGACGATCACGTTGCAGTTTTATTTGTTGTTTTTTATTCTTATGACAACCAGATAATACTTCTTTTTGAGGTATTATTGAGGCTGTATCTGAAGGCTGTTGCATTGAAAACGAAAAAGGATCTGCTTTTTCTAACTTTTCTCCCTCTTGGCTAACAATATTAAATTTATAACTTTGCCCTGCGTTCACTTGAGGTATGAATATTTCCCACACACCACACGCTGGGTGTTTTCGTAATATATGCCGTTTATCATTCCAATGATTAAAATCTCCAATAATACTGACACTTTGTGCGTTTGGAGCCCATAGCGTGAATCGTACACCCGTTTGGTTTTTTTGAGTTTGCCAATGTGCTCCTAAATGCTTATATGCTTGTTCTAGAGTTCCCTCACTAAATAGGTACATAGCGTTTAGATCTAGGCTTGAGTCAAATGAATATACATCACTTTGTTTTTCAGTTGACAATGGATAGCTAATATTTAATTGATAGTTTTCATCAAAATATTTTTTATTTAATAGTAAAGTAAATAAATCACTATTTTGATAACGCTGATAAGGAAACCTGTGTTTTGTGCTTTCATAACACACCCCTTTTACTCCGGGTATATATGCCCTTAACTCAAGCTGTTTGTCATCAAAAGAATGTACGCCTAAAAATGCAAACGGGTCCGCAAAAACACCATTATTCAATGCATTCACCTGTACGTCATAATCAGGGTTGTAAATATTAGATTTCATTAAGATTGCTTCACTCATTATGCTTCCTTGCCTGATTTAGGTGATTAAAAAAAGAATTGTCTGAAAATAATTCACTTGGCTTATGTGATAACCGTCTTCGCCAATTTGGGTAAGCTTTATCTGTTCCAGGGATATTTATAGGTAATTCATTATCATCAAGATCGTCTAACTGAATCGTGACGACTTTCACTTTTGATTGGGCTAAAATAGTTAATAAGTTTTGATAAATCTCTCTATGTGATGAATCTAAGGTAAACTCTGCAATATCTGTTTGAGAAATATATTGATTTAGCCAGCTAATCAACTTTAATTTATCTGAATTACGCTGTGAAATAGCCTCACAACATTCATCTTGGGTTTCAAATAATTTTAAATTATTACGCAAAGTGATATCACTTTGATGCCACCAAGCCATAAAGGTCGGTACATCATGATTTGCTATCATCAACATGGCATGTGTTTTAAATTCACAAGGAGAGATAAACTCATCAACATGATTTTTCTCAAAATAAAATAATAAATTTGAATAGATGTCAGATTCATCCAATGCAGATTTTATTTCAGCTGGTACAACGCCTAAGTCTTCACCAAAAATGACACATTTATTTAAATGTGACTCTAATTTAAGCAAAGCTAACATTTCATTAAATGGATAATAAACATAACAGCCTTTATTTAAATCATTAGTATCTAAGGTGCACCACCATAATCGTAATAACGCCATTACATGATCAATGCGAAGCGCACCACAGTGCTTCATATTTGATTGTAATAAATCAATATAATGCTTAAATCCTGTATTTTTTAATGTGACAGGTTCCATCGGAGGCAGTCCCCAATTTTGTCCCTCTGATGCCCAAGGATCAGGGGGGGCACCTATGCTAACATTCTTAATGAATAGACATTCATTTTGTAGAAATTCATTACCATCTTGTGCACAACCTACAGCTAAGTCTCTGATCAAGCCTATTGTCATATTGCACTGCTTTGAATATTGCTGACATTGCTCAAACTGTAGCTGCGTTTGCCATTGTAAATAAGCAATAAAATCAGGATCTTTATAATTACTATCTATGTTATCTAAAGCACATACCCACTCACAGTATTGCTTGATACTAACGCCATGATCAGTTTTGAAATCTGTAAATAATTTAAAATACGCTGTTTTAGCTGCACAATGTTGTTTAATAAAATGGTTAAACAATAAGTAGAAAACGTGATACTTATAAGTTGTGATCAATTGATAATTAATATAAACATCATTTTTATGTTTTTTTAAATCGCTTGATAATAAATGTGACTTAAGTAAAGTTTGTGCGTCAGCGCAATGTTCAAAATCTGGTATATCTTGTATGTGTATATATAAAGGATTGAGGAATAAACGATCACTTGGACTATAAGGGCTTGCCCTTTCTGGGTCATCATCAAAAAGGGCATGTAATGGATTAATAAGTATAAAATCGGCGCCGCGCTTTGATGAATACATGATAGTTTGTCTTAAGTCATTGAAATCACCTATTCCATAATTATCATCACCTCTGAGACTATATAATTGTAATGACACTCCCCAAACTTTATTGTCAATGCTTTGATAGGCTTTTTCAGGATATACAATCAAGTCACCAGATTGATGAATATCATCAATAGCAACGTTAATTTGATAATACCCAATTTCTAAACTTGTTATTTTTAATACTATCTCTCGAAAACACTCATTGTTGTAATGATAGTTACCAATTTCTTTTAGAGTCGATATATCTGCAATATGCTCTATCACATGCTGAGTATTTTGATAGATCTGGCAGGTTATTCTTGAATTCAGCTGTGATTCATTTACCCTTAACTTTAATAAAAAATCGCAACTACTTATAAAACTGGTTGGATTAATAATTTTAAACCAAGGTGCCACATCTAATTGAAAATTAGCTTCATTTATTGAAGCGCTATCATCTAAGTTATATCCACATGCAGTTAAAAAACACCGCCTTACATCATTACTTATAATGATTTTTTCTGTGTTGTATCCCGTATATTGTTGTCCAATACCTTGTAAATATAAGAGTTGTTCTACCGATTGCATAAGGTGTTATACCTTAAACTTGAAAGGTGTTAACAACGCTGTTATCACTTCCAAAGCTATTTTGAATATAAGCGTCAGCGTGATGGTCGTTTTCCCATTTATCTTCATTGATTAGATATCGAAAGTGAAAATCTTTATCTTTAGGTAACCTTACTTTAGTACGGTAAACTTTATCTTTTTTATTGAATTTCATATCAATAGGTTGCCAGTCGTTAAACTCAGCTACTAATTGCACTTTTTTCACATCTGAAATATTAAATTCAAATGTCACTTCTGCTTCTTGTTTGGTTTTAAAAAATCTTTTAGTTAACATCTTGGCTCCTAACAGTCTTTAACAGATAATTCCTTGCCACAAGCTATAAAAAATGTGATTACAGCCCGATAAATAATTGTATTTAAATTACTCTCAAATAAAGTAAACCATATATATTTAGATTTTATGACAATGAATAACTTAATTCACTGCACCAAAATAAAGCAATATGTTATGCCTTTTAATTTGAAAATTAAATGTAGTAGATTTAGCAATAAATTAATTTTCATATTTAATATAAATTAATTTACTGAAGTTTCAAATGATAATAAATCTTATTTAGGTGAGCATTTTTCATCTTGAACCCATTTAAGGTCCATAAAGTAAAGTTGAATGAATTTACTTCATATAAAGCATTGATCTAGTACTATAATATGATTTTGTTTGCACTAAAATAGAGCAAACAAAAACGATTATTTATTTAAATTTGTCCAGTAATTGCCATAAAGACTGTACTTCATGTGTGGGTTTGATTCCTTCTGGTGCGTCTTGCTTGTTGATATTTAGCCAGCAAGTATCAATACCTGCATTAATCCCACCTTGTATATCAGAATGCGGATTATCGCCTACCATCAGAACTTCATTCTTACTCGGGTTACCCATAGTATTCAAAGCATGTTGAAATATACCGATATCCGGTTTGGCTATACCAACTTGTTCTGAAATTACTAAAGTAGAAAATACGTCTTTAAACCCTGTTCTTTCAAGTCTAATAGATTGCAGTTGTGTAAAGCCGTTAGTAATTATTCCCAACTTTACTTTAGTAGATAAAAAGTCAATCAATTCTTTAGCGCCATCTAATGGTTTACAAATATCTGCCATTGCATGCAAAAATTCACTATTAAGTTGTTGTGTAGATATTTTTAGTTTTTGGCACCAAGATTCAAACCTTCGGTTTTGTAACTGTTTGGCGCTGATCTGCCCATTTTGATAATCAACCCATAAGGGTTTATTTAATTTTTGATAGTGCTCATAATCAGCTAATGTAAAATCAACTTCAAATCGTGAAAACATCAACTTTAAACCTTGAAAAGCATCAAAATGAAATAATGTTTCATCTGCGTCAAATAATACCCATTTATACTTCATTTTAGTCTCTTACTTTAACCACTGTTGTAGAATATTTTTATCAACCAAACCGCTTCGCCCTTGACTTTGTCCTGCTCTATTAAAAAAATAGCTACGCGGTAATTCTCCATACCAAGTAGGATCTATAATGTAGCGGTTTTGGGATGCTTGTTCATCAGCAAAGTGCAGCAAGGTTAAATCATTTAATTGATACTTATTAATGACCTCGTCCATTTTTTCTTTCATGTCATTGTCAGCATCAGTATTTATTAACACCAATTTGAGATCTGGGGTTGATTTGATGATACCTGATATTGTTTGTAGCTCTTTGAAACACGGTGGGCATTCTAATGACCAAAAAACTGCAATCCAATTCTCATTTAAATTTTGTTGTTGGATACTTTGCCATATTTTTTTATCAAATTTTGAACTTTGAGCAAAACTCATCATCGAAAAGAAACAAACAGATAAACAACACAATACCTTAAATCTAATCTTTAATTTTCTCATAATTTTGCTGTCCAATGTCCTACCTTAGGTCTATGCCATGAAACATAGTTATCACCTTTGTTTGTGGTATATAAAAAGGGTCTATCTGCACCAAAGCCCGATGATGCTAGTTTTGTAGCTTGTTTAAATGTATCGCCTTTATCAAAAGATTGTTGGTGCCATAATTCATGCTCCGCTCCATTAAATTCAAGCCATACAATATCAACTTTATTACCATTACTGATTATATTCGGGTGAACAGCTTGACGTGCTATATTTCCGATAAAGATTGGCGTTGACAATGTGTCACCTAAATTATCTGTAAACGCATAGAATATGCCCTTGCCTTTGCTACCTTGATTAAACCAAGTAAGGTGCATTCTTTGATCTGTTTTAGAAATACCAGCACCTTGATGTGGACAGCCATTTATAAACCATTCATCAAAAGTCACTCTATTGCTATTTACCACTTTATTATTTGCTAAATCATAATTGACTAAAGAGAAGTCGCGAATATTGTCACCAAATATATCCCGATACATGATTGATATCTGGTTAGTATCACTCTGTAACAGCGTTAACCGACAACAAACGCAAGTTCCTTGAGAAATTTTTTCATTGGAAAAGCTTACAGTTTTATTTACATCAAACATTACTTGAGCTGAATAAATAGAAGAGCCATTAAATTCCTTACCTGCTTTTTTTGCATTATATTTATCTCGACTATCAAGCCAAACTAAAATTAACTTATTCTCATCAGTCACTATCATTTCATTAAAGCTATGGCCTGTTATTAGCTCATCATTATTGATCGTAACCGGTTTGCTAAAGCTAATGCCATCATCATTTGAAAAACTAAATCGTATATCTCCTACATACTTTTTAGCACCGGGTCTTGCCCAAGATAAATAAACATCACCAATTTGTGAAAAAGCAATCTTTGGTCGATTTTCACCTCGAGAAGAAATTTTCTCATTTATCGATGTTATTTTAACTGCTTTATTAAAACTCCCCCCATAGTCATTAGATACTGCATAAAATACCTGATTTTTATATGCCCAAACACGCCAGATATCACCATTAGGATGCGTAGCGATAGTCACCGTTTTTGCACAGATGACCTCTTGAGGTTTGCACTGTTTTTTTGTTTTATCTGTGTCTGATGTGTGTTGATGTGCGTCTATAAACGAACACCAAGTGATTAATAGTAAGAACAATAGATTTAATATAATTTTTACCATTGATAATTCAACCCTAAATATGCCGTTCGTGGTGCTGCTGGTTGGTATATTTCTTTACCATATCGTACTTGTGCTTCTTGTACATAGAACTTATCTGTTAAGTTAAGTATTCTAGCGTTAAGACTCAATTTATTTGTTACATCAAAGTATAATTTTATATTAGCGATTGTATACCCATCATAGCTTTGCTCATTCGCTTCATCCATCCAGTATTCACCAATTGATTGAACTTCTAACATAGTTGATAGGCCAGCGATGGCTTCTGGTTGATATCTTAATCTCAAATTTGTTAAATACTCAGGAGCCATCACCATGGTTTTTCCTGATAAATCTTTTTCAACTAATTCACCACGTTTAATACGGCCTGCATCTATAATGAATTCGTCATATTCATGTTCGGCTTTGCTATAGGCTACAGATACATCGAAATTATTTGCTACTTGCCAATTTATAGAGGCTTCAAAACCTTTATGTATTACACGTCCAGCATTTGTTAAAAATCTTTGGCCATTATCATCATATGCTCTGACTATAGCATCATCAACATCCATATAAAATAGTGCTAAATCAATTGATATTTTTTCTAAATTGCTTTTATAACCAAGTTCAAATGTATCTGAAACTTCTGCATCAATACTTGTTATATTATCTGCAGTATCGCTAGATTTTATGTGATATAGGCTTCCCGCTGTCGGCAATCTAAAACTGTTTGCATAACGTAGATAGGTACTTGAATTATCTGTTAAATGGTAATTTAAGCTTGTTTTAGGGCTTAAATGCTTAAAGCTATCATTCCTATCTGCTAAGCTTTGTAAACCATGGCCAATATCTCCAATTACTGACATATGATTATCAAAATCAAATTTTGTATAATCTAAGCGCGCACCCACAGTAAACTCTAAGTTTTCTGCAAGTGATCGTTGATGCTGAAAATACGGAGCAATGCTTGTATAACGTGTCGTATCATCATAATAAACTTCTCCTTTAACAAAAATATCAGCACCATATCCTGTTGTTGTGATGTTAGTAGGCTGATCAGAGAATTGTTCGCCCTCAGTTAGTTCAATATCTATTCCTAGAATTGAATTTGCATCATTATGGTGTTGCCAATTTGCTAAAGCCAACAAACCCAAAGAATTAACTTGAGATTGGTTATTTGGCATATTTGCACTCCATGTTGCGGTGTAGTCATTTGTTCTGTGCCGTATATATCCGATAGCAGAATAATAATCTTCATCAACGTAAAAATCCCATTGTGTTGAAAGCTTTAAATATTGACTTTTCCTTAAAGGATCACTTTGAAGTATCTGTTGTGGTAAACCTGAATTAGTTGGATCAGTTTCAAATAATTCTTTCGATAAGCCTGCGGCCATTTCTTGTTCTAAATCACTCATAACAAGCGATGTTGTTAATGTTTGAGCATGACTTAATTTAAGTTCATGTCTTGCTGTTAGCTCACTACGCTCAGATCCAGTATGATCACGCCAACCTTGATTTGATAAATAAGAAGCAGATACGCCTAACCCATTTTTATCATCTATTTTTTGGCTATGGCTCAGTGCTATTTTATTATATTCAGACTCTCCTAAAGTCATGCTTAAATTAGTTTCAGGGTTTTTACTAATCGGTTTAGACAAAACATTAATTGTTGCAGCAACAGCACCCGAACCATATAGTGCTGTACCAGCGCCTTTTAGTACTTCAACACGAGAAGCATTTGAGTTAAAGCTAGACCACCATAAGGCATTGTGATTAAAAAATGCCGCTGATTGAATTGGCACATTATCTTGCAAAAATAAGTAATAGCCACTGGTATTCAGTGGCATTCTGATTGCTGTTTTATGCCCTTGCCCACCTGATAGTTGATCAATTAAAACTCCTGAAACACTATTTAGTGATTCAGCAATATGCTGACCATTATCTATTTTCAACTCATCAGAATTAATACTATGAACCGACATTGCTAAATCTGTATTTAACGACTCTTTTCGTGTTGCTATAATTGATATTCTTTCGATATTTTCTATTACATTATTTGCTATAACTTTTTGAGAAATAGAAGAAAATGAGGCAAAAACACTTACGGCTATTAGAGTTCTCTTTAAACTAGGTAGCATAATTTACTGCTCAATAAAAAGTATAACCTAATTGTAATCTGCAATTAGCCATTTGGGGGTGTGACAAAATGTCGCAATTGTTAAGCTTTAAAGATAGGATTGTGATACAACTCAAATTATCACTTATAAATCAATATTCTTGAAATATATAATACACAAATTCAGGTCAAAAATGGATAAATATCAGATCACAGTGAGTACTTTCGATAAATTTGCTGAAAAATACCAAGATAAATATATGCATGTAAAAGAGATATTAAATGTTTAATTGCAGATTCAACTAAATTACTTAATCCTGATGGCATTATTTAAGTACAATGGAAGATACAGATGAAAAGTCAGGCTTCCAGACTTCGAGTAGTGGTGATCAGGTGTATATTCATTATCATCAAAGTGGGTTTTGATTAATACCCTGTTAGAAAGTGGTTTTGAAATATTAGATACCACAAGAAAATCATTGCCTGCTGAAATAGGTACTCCCGCCACTGATTTATTTATCATTGCAAAATTAATAAGAGTTTAAATGTCATTACAATTTTTAAATCAAATTGAGATCGCGCTAGGTAGTATTGCTAGTTTTTTGTGGGGATTGCCACTAGTTATTATTCTTGTAGGCGGAGGTTTGTTTTTTTTAATTTATTCCAAACTTCAGCCTTATCTTCATATAAAACATGCAATTGAAATTACACTTGGAAAGTATGGTGAAGAAAAAAAATCCAAAGGAGAACTCAGTCATTTTCAAGCATTAATGGTTGCACTATCTGGTACCTTAGGCTTGGGTAATATAAGTGGCGTTGCTGTTGCGATTACTTTAGGAGGGTCTGGAGCAATATTTTGGATGTGGGTCACTGCGATTGTAGGTATTTCTACCAAATTTTATACTGCTACATTGGCTGTAAAGTTTCGAGGATACGATAAAAGTGGTCAACTACAAGGTGGCCCCATGTATGTGATACGTGAAGGTTTAGGTCAAAAATGGTTGCCTCTTGCTTGGTTGTTTTGTATTGCTTGTATGTTTGGTTCCTTACCTATATTTCAAATAAATCAACTTGTACAAATTTTAAGAGACTTTATTGCGATACCAAATGGACTTGCCACCGATAATCAACATTTTGCATTTGATCTTATTTGTGGCCTTATTTTATGTACATTAATCTCCTTTATAGTAATTGGAAAATTATCAAGAATTGCAAAAGTAACCAGTCGTGTAGTGCCATTTATGGTTATTGTTTATATGCTTATGACATTAACTGTTTTGTTTATTAATTTTGATAAAATATTATCGGCGTTTGCTTCGATTTTTATTAATGCATTTAATCCAAACTCTGTCACTGGTGGGCTATTGGGAACCATTATTATGATAGGCGTTCAACGAGGTGCATTCTCAAATGAAGCTGGTATAGGAACTGAATCTATGGCACATGGTGCAGCTAAAACCGACGAGCCTATTCGTGAAGGTTTAGTCGCAACGTTAGGACCTATTATAGATACGTTAATTGTATGTACTTGTACTGCATTAACGATATTAGTCACTGGTGTATTAGATGGAGGTTTCACCGGTGTAAGTTTAACAGCGCAAGCTTTTGAAAATACCTTTCCTAATATAGGCGGCTATTTACTTATTTTAGTTGTGTTCTTTTTAAGTACCAGTACCGTATTAAGTTTTTCGTATTATGGCGGTAAATGTGCTGAGTTTTTATTAGGAAAAACTTTTCAAAAATTTTATATCGTGTTTTATTTAGCTTTGATTATCATTGGTGCAGTCGCATCATTTAAACTCGTTATAAATCTGATTGATGTTATGTACGCACTGATGGCAATACCGACTATGGTTTCAACTATTTTACTCGCTAAAAAAGTAAATAGTGAATCTAAAAAGTATTTTAAGAAGATGAATGATTAGGGGCTATTGATCTTTCAGGGTTAAATTTTGTTCGAGATAAAATCATTGAAAGTATAAGCTAATAATTCTCTGGCAAAGACTATCTTTTAAATACGATTATTAATCATATTTAATCTAATGATATATTTAAAATAAAAATTATTATAAAATGATAATCACTCTCATTAGTAATGGTATTAATTATTGAATCGATACCAGTAGTACAAAAGTAGACCACATTGAAATTTCAAAATAAAAAGCGTGTTAATAAAAAATCGCTTAGTATAGCTCGTACAATTCATATATATGTATCAATGGCATTATTGTTATTTATGCTATTTTTTGCATTTACCGGCATTACATTAAATCATCCAAAATGGTTTGATAGTGATATTAATAAGAATGATTTCATAGAACTCCCTATTCCTGAATATTTGCTTCCAACTCAACCATCAAATACAAATTGGCAACAAGCAAGTGGCCATTGGCTTAAAAGCCAGTGGGGAGTTGAGTTTAATCAAATAGAGTTTGGTGAAGATGAAGTTATTGTCGTTCATAAAGGCCCTGGGACATACAAAAATATCACTTTAGACTTACTAGACAATATCGCGATTGTCGATAATCAAAATTATGGTGTTATTGCGGTATTAAACGACTTACATAAAGGAAGAAATTCAGGCCTAGCTTGGCGACTAATTTTAGATATCAGCTCTGTATTAATCATTTTATTTTCTCTTACAGGCGCCTACTTATTATTACCACAAACTCGAAAATTAAAAAAGTCAGTGTTTTATATGTTACTTGTTAGCTCCGGCTGCGTTCTAGTTTATATCACTTTAGTTCCATAAATTTAAAAGAGATTAAAATGAAAATTAAAACCCCACTTACTTGTGCAATATTATTTTGCAGTGCTTTACCTATTTATGCCCAATCTAATCTGACAGTATCACTGACCTTGCCTGAGATCGCAACAGGCCAATATTACCGCCCGTATACTGCAGTGTGGATAGAAAATAACAAAGGAAAACACGTAAAAACCCTTGCACTTTGGAGTGAGCCTAAAGGTCAAAAATGGTTAAAAGATATTCGTCGTTGGTGGCGAAAAAAAGGTCGTAGTGATTCGCAATGGGTAGATGGTATTTCATCTGCGACTCGCCCTGCAGGTACATATGATTTAAATTGGAACTTAATGACTGAAGAAAATATTCAAATTAAAAATGGCGATTACAAAGTTTTTATCGAAGTTGTAAGAGAACATGGAGGGCGAAACTTACTTAAGCATAGTTTCTCGTTAAATAGAAATTTTAAAACAACATTAAAACCGACAGCAGAAACAGGCCCGATAAAAATTCAATTTAATAAATAATTTATAATCATTAGTAATAGGAAAACATATGAAAACTCAACATATTTTTGCGATAACATGTTCTTTTTTAGTCGCTTCATTTATATCTAATAGTGTCAATGCACACGATCGCTGGATTCTACCGAATGAGTTTAATGCCTCAGCTAAAGGTTCAAAAGGGGTTTGGATCACTTCTGATGTCACCGCAGGAAATCAAGTTTTTGTATTTGATAAACCATTTGGTTCTGAAGATATCGAAATCATTACACCCGAAGGCAAAAAAGATTACCCTTCTTCTAGCTATCGAGGTGGACGTAAATCAGTATTTGATTATCAATTATTACAATCTGGTACTTATCGTTTTCAAAAAGAAGTTTCTGCTAAGTATTATTCTCAATATAAAGTTAAAGGCTCTGACAAACCCGTTCGTTCTCGTACTGATAAACTTACAACAAAAGCTATGATGCCAAATGGAGCATATGATTTACAAGGTACTTTATATTTCTCCCGCGTTGAAACTTATGTAACATTAAATAAACCAAATGAAACTGCATTTAAACCAACAGGTCAATATTTAGAATTATTACCAGTAACCCACCCTGCCGATATCATCGAAAATAATGAAGCAACGTTTCAATTTTTATTTAAAGGAAAGGCGATTAAGAATGTTGAAATATCTGTTGTAAGAGAGGGAACTTTATACCGTAATCAGATAGAAGCAATTGAAGTAAAATCAGATAACCAAGGTTTAATTCAGTTCACACCACCAAAAGCTGGCCGTTACCTATTACATGCCACTTATAAAAAAGAATTAAAAAATAATGCACTAGCAAATAAAATGGTCAATGCTATTTTTCTTACATTTGAAGCTGGGTTAGAGTAATTATATTTATACCCAAACCACTTCAAGAGGCAGTCCTGAAACTCGCATCTTGAAGTGGATTAAGCATAGGTTTAAACCCATTTATTAATTTAATACCATAACGATTAAAATGTACCCAATATATAAGTTTTTTTACCTTCTTATATATAAAAATGAGGTAAAAAGTTCAATTAAAGATTAAAATAAAACTACGACATTATCATGAGAAATCTATGTTTTATTACAAACCTCTATTTACTTTTCTTTGTATTTTATTTTTATTCAGCTTAGTTGGCTGCACTTTTAATCCACAATATCAAAACTTGAAACAATTACTTTTATTACAAGATGAGATAAATGACATTGATGGCTTAGATAATCCAAGAATTGCCAAACTTAACAATGAAGCAACGCAATTGTTTGTAGTAAGCGCCGATGATGATTCATTGGCTGTATTTGATGTTTCAAATGACTTCGATTTATCTTTATCTCAAGTTTTTAAAAATGATGAAAATATAACCGGTTTAAGAGGGGCCACGAAAGTCGCTATCTCTAAAGATGGTCTATTTGCTTATGTGGTTAGCTTTTATGATAGCGCTTTGGTTATATTCAAAAAAGGTGTCGATGGTAAGTTTTATTATCAACATACTTATTCAGATAATATAAATTGGTGGGAATACAAAGGTAAACCTATTGCATCTTCATTACAAAAACTCGCTTTATTAGGTGCGTATGACATAGAAATCAATGATGCTTCTGATCAAATATATATAGCGAGCTCTGTTAGTAATGCAATAAGCATTTTTAATATTAATACAGATGGCTTTCCAATATTTTCTCATGCAATTCGTGATACAGATAATATCAATTACAACTTAGAAGGAACTGTTGATGTTTTGCTTTCACCAAGTAATTCAAAATTATTTGCTGCAGGATATAACGAGAATGCTATCAACATTTTTTTAAAACAAGATAAACTAAAATTTAATTTATCACAAAGACTTATAAATAATACTGATGGTATTAAGCATCTTGAGAAACCATTAAGTATGGCTATTTCCCATGACGAATTATACTTATATATCGCATGTGCCAACGGTTCTATTGTTATATTTACTCAAAACCCTAAAGGCAAATATTCTTTCTTACAATCAATAACCGATGTTGGAGAATCAGTTTTAGCAGGGGCAGGAAATATTACAATAAGTCCTGATGATAAAACCATATTTGTTGCCTCTGAATCTGATAATGCGATCTCTATATTTTCGAAAAATAATGACGGTACACTTAAGTATGAGAGTGCAATAACTAGCAAAAAAGTGCATATAAATACATTATTAGGAGCATCCTCGGTAAATGTTTCTCCTGATGGAAAATATCTATTGGTAACCGCTGGAAAGGGTAACTCATTAAGTATTTTTAATTTGAGGTGAATCATTCAGTGCAATTTTAACTTTAGATTCACTTCACAAAAGAAATGCAACAAGACTAATGCAAAGGTTAATAATAACTATTATCTTTTGAGATGTATGTTAAAATCATTAAAATTTTAGCTTCATTTTATAAGAGATGTCGAAGAGTGAATATTCAAATAATAGAAACCCTAATGGCCAATGTATCAGAAATTCTTATGGCACCCGTCTTAGTAGCCATCCTTATACTGTTTATATATGCGATTTATACCTTAGGGCGATTTCTATCTCAGTATTTAATTCGTAAAAAGAACTATATAAATTATTTTAAAAATATCGAAAATAAAAAAAATAAACTCTTTACTGGTTTTCCAATACATAACTACTTCGTTAAAAATCCAACAGCTTCTGAAGATGAAATTGAAGTATATGCGCTGAAAAAGCTAGAAACGCTTCGCATAGTGACCAGAATAGCACCTATGTTAGGTTTAATCGCAACGATGATCCCAATGGGCCCTGCACTTAAATCATTAGCCGATGGCAATATTCAAGGTATAAGTGAAAACCTGATCATCGCTTTTGCAGCAGTAATTTGGGGTCTTGTTATATCAACGATTACTTTTTGGCCAGCTTCTGTTAAAAAGCGTTGGTTTGCCCAAGAGATTATTAATATTCGAAAAATAAAAGGCGAATAAATAATGCGTTTTTTAGATGAAGATGAAGAATTAAATCCTATCGTCAGTGCGGTTAATCTAGTTGATGTGTTTTTGGTGATCATTGCAGCTTTATTGATTGCCATTGCGCAAAACCCATTAAGCACCTTTTCAGTCGATAATGTCACTGTTATTAAAAATGCGGGTCAACCAAACATGGAAATTATCATAAAAGAAGGAAAAGAAATTAAACAATATAAAGCAAATGATACGATTGGTTCTGGTGAGGGCGCGCGTGCTGGTATCGCTTATAAAATGGCTGACGGTAGTTTTGTTTATGTGCCTGAAGGTGCTGATAAGACTCAAACAGGGGCTAAACTTTAATCCGATTTTTAACCTCTTCGGGTCTAATTTCCCGCAGCTTGCTGTGGGTTTTTTGGTTTTTATGCTTATTTAATTAGTTTTTTGTGGAGTATATATCCATATTATTCCGATCATTTAGATTCTGGATAAAATAATAAAGGCTTACTATTCTTTTAGTCGTAATTTTATCAACTACATTGAAATCTCACATTAATTGCTATTATTAATATATAAAGACTTAAATACATGCCTAAAATGTTTAGTAAATTAAGGAGCCAATTTTTTTTAACAAAATCAATTTTTATTATTTGTATATTTTTTCTTATTATGTGCATTGTACTTGGTACTAGTACGGCTTTTACATTGATAAAACTCAATCACGCCATGCAAATTAAGTTTAACCAATCTCAAAAGCAATCTGAGGTCATATTCAGTGCATATAAGTCGGTAAATCAATTAGAGTCCGCACTTATTAAGCTTATTGCTGTTAGTAAACCAATCGATATTAGAACTGCTGCAATTTCATCAATTAAAGCAAATTCTTTTTTAGATGAAGCAATTCAAAACCTACAAGAGCAGCTGAATAATAATACAGTGAACAACTTAGCTAAAAACCTTATTGAACTTAAACCACAAAGAATGAAGATAATCAAATTTGGCAAGAAAAATAAAGATGACTTAGCCTTTTTAATTATTAAACAAATCGAACCACAAGTTAATGATATTGCTAAAAATTTAGATTTATTAATCCAAAAAGATAAATTGAAAATTTCAAATTTACTCCTGCAATTTGAAACTCAAACCTTGCAAACACTTCAAACTTTAGGTCTTATTATTATTGCAACCATAGTTTTACTGTTCATTATTAATCACTTTCTAAGATCTGCAAAACTTGAATTAAAGAAACTTAATCAAAATCTTGAAATGAAAGTAAAGAAAAGAACTCAGCAACTTGAGGATTCGAATCATGAAATTCAACACACAATAGATAAGTTAAAGAAAACTAAAAATAAATTAGTTGAATCAGAAAAAATGGCATCGCTAGTAGACCTAGTTACAGGTGTTGCTCATGAAATTAATACACCCATTGGTATTTGCATTTCTTCTGCTACACATTGGCAAGATCAAACAAATTATTTCTCATCCCTGTATAGTTCTGGTGTATTACAAAAAAAGGACTTTGAAAAATATATAGTTGATGCTAATGAAACTGCCACTTTACTTAATTCAAATTTGAGTAAAGCAGCAAACTTGATCAGTAGTTTTAAAGAAGTGGCTGTTGATCCTAAAAATGAGTTACCAACAGAATTTGATCTAAATTTTTATATAAAAGGAATTATTTTAAGTCTGAAACCGGAACTTAATAAAACTCCTCACCTTATAGAGTTAATTTGTAAGGAGGAAGTTATGGTAACTTCGATGCAAAGTACATTCTCTCCAATGATTTCACATTTAATTTCGAACAGTCTCACTCATGCTTTTGATGGTATTGAGTCGGGAAGAATTACGCTTGAACTTAAAAAAGAAAGTAAGATAATTCAAATAATCTATACAGATAACGGTATTGGTATTTCAAAAGAGAATATACATAAGATATTTGACCCTTTTTATACCACTAAACGCGGATCTGATTGCTATGGCTTAGGGTTATGTATTATTTATAATTTAATCACGCATACGCTAAATGGCACAATAAAATGTTCCAGTGAATTAGATAGATACACAAAGTTTGTAATCGAATTCCCACAAAAATTATTGTCGTAAATGGTAAAAATTATTTTCAGATACATCATAAAATCATTACTAACCATTAATAATAGTTTATGCATTTATCTAGTTTACAAAACTTTATCTGCCGCTTTTCTTAAAAAACCATAATTTTCCTCTAAAAGTTTGATACCTTCATCAACAGAAATACCTGTTAGTATATTTAATATAGCAAGCTTAGCATTTAGTTTAGCGTTGTTTAGCGCTTTATTTGCAGTCTCAAAATCACACTCTGTTGCTTGCATTACAATTCGAATCGCACGTGCATTTAATTTTTTGTTTGATGCGTTAACATCAACCATTAAATTTTTATAGGTTTTACCTATTCTTATCATGCTTGCTGTGCTTAGTGTATTTAGAATAAGCTTCTGTGCTGTACCAGATTTCATTCTTGTAGATCCCGAGAGTACTTCCGGACCTACTTGAGCGCATATCGCAATATCAGCAAACTCTGAAACACCTTGGTTTGGGCTGCAAGTTACTCCAATAACAGTACAGTTAATTTTCTTAGCGTAATTCATAGCTGATATAACATAAGGTGTACGGCCACTCGCCGCTATACCAACAACAACGTCATTGTCTGTCACCCTTATATCTTTTAAGTCTTGTACTGCTAATGCCTCATTATCTTCAGCACCCTCAACCGCATTTTGAATCGCAGTTTGACCACCTGCAATAATACCTACAACCATATTATCTGACACACTAAATGTTGGACGACACTCTACTGCGTCTAGAATACCTAAGCGGCCACTCGTACCAGCGCCAATATAAATCAATCGACCGCCTTTATTAAATGCATTAACGATTTTGTCTACCGCTTGCGCTATTTTCGGTAATACTTTTTTTACAGCATCTGCTACTTTTTGATCTTCATTGTTAATTTTAGTAACTACACCTAAAGAATCTAATAAATCTATATCCAAAGTATTTAAATTTTGCTCTTCAGTGGCGATTGATGTTAATGAATTGACTAAATTAATTTGATTATTATGTACAATGCTTTGCATTTTTTTCCTTAGTACTAAAATGGAGCGCTTTATAAGATTTTACACCTTTAATTAACTGCCTTTCAAAATATTTTTGATTCGTGTTTAAATGAGTTGAATACGTTTTCTATCTCCATACAAAACAGGTAAAGTATGGAGATAAATAATGAGTATTATGCTCCCTTAATTGTATAAACCCCTTTGATAGAAAGCGTTACAACAACGGGTTCATCGGTTGTATTTTTCCAATACCAACCATGAGACCCTTCAAATGGTGTTGTTAAAGAACCTTTCATATTATCCGACGTGGTAATTGAAAAGCTTTCAAAATAACCTGTAGTATCTCCCTTTGGTTCACCATGAAAGTCAAAATATAATTCTGTACCATCAGTCTGCCAGTTATATTCCAAATGCGCATATTTATTCATTAATAATTTATACTCAATCCCTCGATTAGCAGGGATCTCTATTTGAACAATATCACTTTTGATTTCTCTGTCACTATTCACACTCTTGAGAGCTTCGGAGTTAATTGATGTTTGAGAAAGTTTGGTTAAACCTAACGCTTTACCAACACCTGTTGGATCAATATTATATTCTGATGGTAAGATGCATGTTATTAATAACAAACCTGCGATAACTGAAGCGCTTAGACTCGCTTTTATTAACGTTTTTGTTGAATGAATTGGTACGTTTATTGTCTTCATGATTGACCCTTTATATACTATTGAAATAGCCCGTTAATTGAAAACCAACTAGCATTAAACCACCACTCATTAGCAGGGTATTTGCTGTAACTGAAAACTGCATAAAACTATTATGCTTTCGCCAAAAATTCATCAAAATAAGCACTAAAGCTAATGCTAAAAACTGACCCATTTCAACGCCTACATTAAATGCAATAATGTTCGCAATAAGACCGTCATCTGGTAGTTTAAACTCTTGGATTTTTGTGGCCAAACCAAATCCATGAAATAAACCAAAAATCATAACAGCAGCTTGTGTATTTGGCTGATAACCAAATAACCTTTTAAAGCCACCCAAATTATCAAATCCTTTATATACAATAGATAAACCGATAATGGCATCAATTAAATAGGCATTAACCTGCACATCATTTAAAACTCCAAATAGTAAGGTAATACTATGACCCACGGTGAACAAACTGACGTATAACACGACATCTTTAGTTCTAAACAAGAAGAAAATCACACCAACTAAAAACAATAAATGATCATAACCCGTCACCATATGCTTAGCACCAATATAAATAAAAGGGATAATCGACACTCCCTGATTATTTGTTAAGAATTGCTTTGTATCTTCATCTACACCATGTGCTAACAGTGAAAAAGAGGCCAAGAATGCTAACAATATGCTAACGTTACGCACAATATTTACGGATGAAATATTCATAAATTCCACCTGTGTTGTATTAAGTATATTTTCATAGTTACTTCTGTATATTATTAATTAAATCCACCAATAAGCATTTATATGTACGAACATTTAAATGTTTTATTGAAATTTCATATATATTTGTTAAATAATATAATTAAGCTGTTGGAGGCGGTATAGGTGGTGCGTATGTTACGTTTTCATATGCTTTACTAATGCTAAATACATTATGAGATAGATAGTGAATGTCCGTTAAAGCGACATATGTTGTTGAATAAAAAACAGTGTGTGTATGGTTAGCATGCTCATGTACGTTTAAATCAGAATCTAACTGGTTATAATTTTCAGTTTTTTCGTATAAATGTTTATGATTATGGCTATGATGGTGACTCACTTGTGTTCCCATAAGGTGTTTACCATCAGGGTAGTGAACTAAACTGCTGTTGGTTACAAAGAATAGTTGGCAAGTAAATACAGTTAACATTAAAACTAATGTTAACTGCTTTAGCAAAAACTGCTTTTTAGCATTCATATTACTCAATTAAAGCCTTTACATTAAATAAATTGTCACCAAAATCAGTTCCATTAGAGCAAAGCTGAATCATATTGTCTACTTTCATTTTAGTAAATGACTTATCAGTTTTAAAATAAATAACATTATTATGTAGACCATCAAAATATCCACCAACTGCAATTTTTTTATCGGTACGCCAGTTGTAGTTCCCTGACATATCGATGTCATTAGCAGCTTTGCTTAAATGCCAAGTAATATGCCTAACAACTCCGATTTCACTTTGCTCTAATAACGCTTTAACTTTATTAAATCGTGGTAATGATCGGCGATAATAAGCGACAAATAAAGGAATATTTACTTGTTCAAATGCTTGAACTATTTCCTTACAGTCTTGATAGCTAGGCGCTAATGGTTTTTCTATACAGCATATCTTGCCTGCTTGTGCCACCTTTAACCCATATAACTTATGCGTATCTGGAGGGGTTGCAATATAAATAGCATCTATCTCACTATCATTAATAAGCTCACTTGCATTAGTATAAAATTTTTCAACATGGTGTCTTTTAGCGTAATCTTTACCTAATTTTTCATCACGCCTCATTACGGCTGTTAATTCAAACCCATTTGTTTTTTGATAAGCTGGGCCACTTTTTATTTCTGTCACGGCACCACAACCGATAATTCCCCAACGTAACACGCTTTTATTTTGCATATACTTTAAAAAGCCTTAAAAAATAGTTTTATGAAAATTTAATGAGAACAGCCAAACAATCATCTTTTATTAAATCAAAGACCATTAAAATTTAACCGTAATTGAAATACCAGCTTGCACATTTTCAATATGTAACCTCTGTTTATGATGCTCGCATAAACGTTTTACAATTGATAACCCTAACCCGCAGGGCGGGATTATGCTTAGGT
>NZ_NQMR01000058.1 GCF_002276045.1 Pseudoalteromonas sp. NBT06-2
CGAGTCCCGTCCACTCCGCCATTCATAGTTAATATGAATAAAACTGATTTTATTACAAATAGATGCCACTGCGGAGTGGTAGTTCAGTTGGTTAGAATACCGGCCTGTCACGCCGGGGGTCGCGGGTTCGAGTCCCGTCCACTCCGCCATTTATCTAAGATAAATTACTTTATTAAAATCCTCAATTTAATCACATCAAAAATAATTAATTCATCCCATAGTTATCAATTAACAGCTGAAATTGTTAATTAAAATATAAATTTATATATATTTACTTAAAAATAAATACTCATTCAATAAATCATCGTAATTGTACCTCCATAAAATAACTTAAATCACTTTTTGTATACTGAGATTCATTCTGGTATTTTCTCTTATTGAAAATAAAGAATAATATTCATTGTGTTAAGTATATTTGACACTCCTAGTTTTTAGGAATACATTTTCATGTAAAGTATGTTTAACACCAAGTTAAGTTTTATTAACATAAAATGAGTAAAGGAATCCATATTATGAATATAAGTTTTCGAGAAAAAAGTTTATGGTTGGAGTTTATTGCAACCGTGATCATTTTTAATTATTACATGAATCAAATTTTAGGATTTAATAATACACAATTAGCTGATGGCAGCTTGATCATAGGTGTATTATTTGAAGTTGTAATGTACTCAGTAGTACTTATGATCATCTCTTCAGTGATATTGGCTTTTATTAATCATAAAGATGCAGATAAGCCATTAGATGAACGTGAGCAATTAATAGAATTAAAAGGCAGTTATTACAGTAATTGGATTTTAAAAGTGGGAATTGTAATTGCCATAGGACAGTATGCTTTAGAATCTAATGAATGGGTGATAGGCTTGCATCAAAACATTCCTTTTTTACCACTTCATATTTTAGTTATTTCATTTTTATTATCTGAACTAGCTACTTTTTTTATACGAATTTGGCTATCACGTAGAGGAGTTTAATGATGGCAAAATTATGTATCAATAATAATATTCGTCAACTAAGGTTTCATCATAATGAAATGACACAACAGGCATTAGCTGATGAAGTGGGTGTGAGTCGCCAAACGGTTATTGCAATTGAATCTGCTAAGTATTCACCGTCATTAGAGGTCGCTTTTAAAATATCAGCTGTTTTTAAAGTATCATTAGAAAACGTATTTATTTATCAACCTAATTGAGACGAATTCTATTAATATTTAGTCATTTATATTCGTTCATTAATTTAAAAAAGTTGGTATAACTCTATTTCAAGTAAACAACACTTAATTTAAAAAACTTAAATAAAAGGAATTAGAATGGCGTTAGAGATCAAAAATCTTAAACATTTAGTTGATGATGGTACTCATGGTCGAGAGATATTATGCGATATCAATTTAAAGTTAGATCAGGGTGAATCACTTGCTTTAATGGGAGATAGTGGCAGTGGTAAAACGACATTACTAAATTTGATTTGCGGCTTAGAGCCTATTCAATGTGGTGATATTCATATCGGCAATATTAATATCAAAAATGCAGCCGATAAAAAGATAAGTCTCATACGTAAAAATGATTTAGGGATCATTTTTCAGCAATTTAATTTACTGACAGGCTTGAATATACGAGATAACATCGCCTTCAGTGCTAAGTTAGCAAATAAATTTGATCATGAACATAATGAGCGACTTACTAAAAACTTAGGCCTAGCGCATTTATTAAATAAATTTCCAGCAACGTTGTCTGGCGGTGAAATACAAAGAGTGGCAATTGCACGGGCATTAGCCGCTAAACCTAAATTGTTATTAGCTGATGAGCCAACCGGTAATCTTGATCTTAAAAATAGTAATACAGTAGTTGATTTATTAGCAGGTTTAGCCAAAACGTATAATACGGCTTTGCTCATTGTCACACATAGTCAGCAAGTAGCGCAGAGAATGGATAAGGTTTATCGCTTAGTTTGTGGTCAGTTAACTCAAGTTAATGCTCTTGAAATTGAGGCTGATTAGCTATATGAAGCAACTTATGCTCATTTTTAAAGTTCAGTTAGCTGAATATAAGCAAAAGCTGTTACTCAATATTGGCTTTATTGTAAGCTTAGCCATTGCAACCAGTACTTTGTTAAGCATTTTAATTTTAAATCATGCAAGTAAACAACAATATAAAGAAGCTAATATACTGCTTGAAAGCCCCGTTGCACACTATATAGTGCCTAAGCAAGGCAATACGGTTACAAAAAAAGATTTTGCTAAATTACGAAAATTAGGTTTTTATGAATTACAGCCTATTCTATCATTTAAAAAAAGATTAAAAAATAATAAACTGGTATCTTTTAAAGCAATAGATCTATTAGCATTGAGTATATCAAAACCAGATCTCTATAATCCTAATGCCATTTTATTGTCTGCTGAATATGCCCAAAAGCTAAAATTAGAGTTACCATCCAAACTTCGATTAGTAAATAATCATACTTTTGCTGTTAAACAAATAAAGTCAAATTTATGGCACAATGTTGCATTGTTAGATATAGCTCATGCTTGGTCAATATTCCCTGAATATACTGGTTTTAGTTATTTAATTGTCAGTGAAATGACTCAAGATCGATTATACAGCTTAAGTAAGCTGTTACCTGAACACCTTATTTTACAGCAGTCATTTGATATAAAGGAGCGTTCGGGTTTCGCTGATGCTTTACATCTAAACTTAACTGCATTATCAATACTTGGTTTTATTGTCAGTGCATTTATTGCTTTTCAAGGCGCTAATCAAGCGTGGCATAAGCGTAGTGAATTAATGTCGCAATTACGTTTATTAGGTGTGGGTCTATTTGAAATAAAACTTGCTTTAATGTTTGAAGCATTATTTTTGATTGTATTATCAAGTGTATTGGGGCTGATACTATCAATTTTGATGGTCAGCTTTTTATTACCTTTATTAGGTTTTACTTTGTCTCAATTGTATCAGTTGCAATCAAGTGGCCATTTTCAATGGGATTGGCAATATTTTCTCTGGTCTTTAATTATTTCAAGTTTTGCTGTTTTCTTGGCGTTACTTAATCAATTTAAATTAATCAAGAGCAAAGAAATCTCTCTTTATGCAAAGCAAAGTAAAGTGAATTTAACTCAGAGTAGATTCATTAAAAACCTCTTATTATTTGTCGTTTTAACTAGCCTTGTCTTTTTTACAATGCCTGAATTTAATTGGCATTTTATTATGTTGAAGTATGGGGTTTTATTAATCATCACAACGGCTTTATTACCATTATTTTTATATCTGATTTTTTCAGTATTAAATACGTTCATATCGCGATACCAAATAAATTTTATATTACAAGATTTGAAGAATCAGATATCAATTCGATTTTTGCCTTTAGCCACATTTTATATTGCGTTAACAACAAGTATAGCAGCCGCATTAATGGTCTCTAGCTTTGAATCTGCATTTACTAAGTATTTAGATCAACACTTAAACGAAGACTTATATATTAGGTTTAAAGTGGGAGAAAAAGAAAAGATAGAAAACTGGCTGAATCAACACTCAAATGTAGATGAATTTCTTTTATATTATGATGCTAAAGCAAAAGTTGGCAAAAATACAGTTGCGGTTAATACTATCAATTCAAAGAGGCAGTTTAGTTCAATTGTGTTTAAATCTAAGCTAAGTCAATCACTGAATCAAGTATTAGACAAAAGCTGTTTTATAAACGAACAGTTAGCATTGAAGCGTAATATTTTATTAGGGGATATGATTCCAATATCACAAAATACTTCAACAAGCGTTACTTTTTCTTGTACAGTGACAGGCATTTACTTTGATTATGGCAATCCTAGTTTTGAAGTAACTATTGCCCGAAAGTTGGCTATAACACATTTAAAGAGGTTAAAAGAAATTGGTTTTGGTGTATATTTTAAATCATTTGATGATGATGTTATGACAGATCTGATCGCGCAGCTTAATATAGATGAAAGTCAGTTGTATCAACCTTCTCAAATTAAAAAAATGGCGCTTATAGTGTTTAAAAAAACCTTTTTACTAACACAAGCAATAGCCGTGGTATTATTATCAATTGCTTGTTTTGGTTTGTTTTTATCAGCAAATAATTTGGAACTTGCTAGAAAATCTGATCTCTTCATTTTAATCAGTCTAGGGTACAGTAAATCAGCGTTATTTATCCATATGTTAATACAGTGGCTATTACTTGCTTGTGGTTGTATTTTACTGAGCTGGCCTATAGCGACTATTTTAGCCGATGTATTAGTGTCCAAAGTGTTACCAAGCTCTTTTGGATGGTCTATGCCATTATTGTTAGAAACATCCTCATTTATTAGTAGCAGTATTATTGGCTTAATATGCTTAATTCCGGCTTTAACAATTGTGCTTAGTAAAATCAATGTAAAAGGTCGTTTATGAAATTTATACTCACAGGGATCTTATTACTACTCGTAGCTTGCAGTGAAGTTAATTTAGAGAAAAAAGCATATGTGAGCCCATTGCATAGACTAGCAGATAAAACTCAAAACTATGAAAAACCCTCTATCAATAATAAAATTAACTTCCCAGATGCTCATACTCCTAAAAAGACTTATCGTCATGAATGGTGGTATATCACTGCAAATTTACTTACTGAAAATGGTGATAATTTAGCTGTGCAATGGACATTATTTCGTACCGCTATTAATGGTAAACATTGGTATTTTTCTCATGCTGCCTTAGGTGATGAAAAACAACATTTATCAGCATTTCGAAATGCCCGTGAAGAACTTGGTAATCTTGAAATATCAATAAACCCCTTTAGTGCTTCAATTGACGATTGGATATGGCAATCTTCATCTGATTTATTACCTGCAAATCTTCATTTTTCAGATAGTAAAGATGACAAAAAATGGCAAGTAGAATTGGAATTAAAAGGTGCTAATCAATTCTATTTACAAGGTGAGCAAGGTTATAATAAAAAACATGCTGATTTAGACATTGCTAGCCATTATTACTCTCAGCCTTTTATTGAAGTAAATGGGCGAGTCTTTCTTGATGGAAAATGGCTTAATGTAGAAGGAAATGCTTGGTTTGATAGAGAGTGGGGCTCTCAAATGTTAGCGTCAGATCAACAAGGTTGGGATTGGTTTTCTCTTCGTTTAAAATCTGAGTTAGCACTTATGGTTTATCGCATACGTTCTGATAATACAGACTTTATATACGCCAGCTTAATGCACAAAAATGGTGATATTGAAACGTTCACACAAGATGACGTTAATTTGATATTATTAAATCATAATGATAAAAATACTTATCCAAACCATTTTAAAATTGAAATAAAATCCCATGAAATTGATATTGATGTAAAAACGATTAATAAAGATCAAATCATGCGTTTTGGCATTGAATATTTTGAAGGCATGGTCAGTTTTAATGGCAGCCATCAAGGCATAGGCTTTTTAGAAATGACAGGATATTAACTGATTTATAAATGAAAAAATTACACAAATATTTAGGTTTTATAATGATTTTTCCCTTTGTTGCTTGGACAATTACGGGTGTTTATTTTTTTATCAAACCTGGTTATAAGGCTGCATATGAAAGTTTGCCAATTAAAACTTATCCACTAATTGAGGATATGCAATATAAAGGTAATGAAACTTGGCTTGAAACCCGAAGAATACGGTCTATTTTAGGTACTCACTTACTGATAAAAAATGATAAGGGTTGGCAACAAAGAGATCCAACTACATTAAATGTAGTTACAGCACCAACAAAAATACAAATTGAAACTTTACTTAAAGATGCGATTGCACATAACCCTCTAAGATACGGTAATATTATAAGTATTGATGGTTTAAAGATAGTGACAGATACAAATATTAGGATCAGTTTAAATTGGTCTAAAATGAGTTTGTATCAACAAGGTAAAGATACAGATTTTATAAATCGAATGTATAAAATTCATTATTTACAATGGACTGGAATAGATTCAATTGACAAAGTATTAGGCATCGTTGGGCTTGCATTAGTGCTGCTATTAGCTTTTTTAGGGTTAATAATGGCGATAGGATATAAAAAAATTATTGGATAAAAAGGTACAATCGGTTGACATATTTGGCCTTTAATTTAGATTAGATCATGGAAGAGTATGAAATTAAAAAAATTAAGCTTAGCTATCGCCTTTATATTACCTTTGATAGTATCAGCAAGTGATTTAAATAAAGTAAATAAGCAATTTAAAGATGCTTATAATCAATATCAAGCGGCTGTTGAAACATCTGATAAGGTAAAACAACTTGAATTTGCACAATTATCATATGAACTTGGTAAACAAGTATACGGTGATCAAGATATTAATACGGCGCGTTTAGGGTTTAATTTAGCCTCAATTTATAATCATACTGATAAAGTAGAGCAAGCAAGAGCACTGTTAGAGTCTTTAATTGATATTTATAAAAAACAATTAGGTAAATATCATATCGAGTTAATCGACTTATATTTTGCTTATGCTAAGTCTCTCCCTTTTAAAAAGCATGATTTGGCTGAGCGATATTATAAAAAAGCGCTCACAGTGATAGATGAGCAACCAGAAAAAAATGATTTATTGAAGGCGGTGATCACTTTAGATGCGGGTATTGAGTTATTAGCCATAGGTTCTAGAAAAAGTAAAATGATTTTAGATGCGCAGCAATACCTGACCGAACATTTTCCTGCTAATGATAAACGTGTGGTCAAAGCTAATTTTTATGCGGGTAAATATTACTTGGCACGGAAAAAATATAGTAAATCAGCAGATAACTTTGAATCAAACTTAGCTGTATTTGAAGCATTAGAAGGCCCAACACACCCGTTAGAGCTAAATACCCATGCATTTTTAATTAATGTACTTGAAAAAACAGGAAAAAGTGACGAAGCAACCAAGCACTGTATCGCAATAGGTAAAATGAGACCATGGGATAATAATCAAGAACAAAGACCATTATATAGAGCAAATCCGAAGTTTCCAAAGAAGATGGCAAGAGCAAGGAAGGATGGTTCAGTAAAAATTGAATTTACAATTTCTGATTTTGGCTTTGTGACTGATGCAAAAGTACTTAACCCTGAAGAATCAAAGGGTTTTCATAAAGCGGCTTTAGTAGCTTTGGATAAATGGCGTTATGCTCCTAAATTTGAAAATGGTGAGGCAGTAGAGGCTAGTTCAATGGTCCAGATAGATTTTAAAATTTCGCGTTAGTTACCTGTACCCGTCCTTCTCGACTTGCTGAAATCGCGCATTTCCATGTAGCACATAAACTTGCATTTAAAAAAGCCCTAACATTTTTTGTTAGGGCTTTTTCGATCAAGTATTTGTAGTTTTAAGCTTTTGAAATTGAAAAGCTGAAGCTAATAGAATACTACCAATAAACATAAATGCGATAACTTTTTGTAAGACAGTAAAGCCGCTGATACCCCATAATAAAATTTTTGATGTTGCAATAGAAAAATAGCCTAGCTTCATAAAGATAAATAAGACTTAAATAAATTGAGGTTAAGCATAAGTGACATAACAGCAATTCTCGATGTTCATCAGAGCTTGCTAAAACAGTGAGTTTAAGCACATAAGTAAAAATAGTTTCGCGCTGACTTTTCTTTTTATCCATTTTAGTCTAAAAGATATTTTTTAAATATATTTTATACTTTTTTAACCTTCAAGATCAGATCAAATGACAGCTACTTCTTAAGGGAATTGAATTTCATAAATACTTAATCATCTGATTTTAATATAGAAAAGATATTAAGATCATGAAATTGCTCTTTCCAATACCCATGTTGTCTTAATAAACCTTCTTTTTGAAATCCAAGCTTATATAAAACCTTTTCAGATGCGCTATTACCTTGCATTGTATAAGCTTCGATTCGGTTAATTATTTTACTTGTATGTGCTTTAAGAAAATCATCTTTTAGTAAAAAACGTATGACCTGTTGCAAAGCTTCTGTTGCGATACCTTTGCCCCAAGTCGATTTTTTAAATTCATAGCCTAAAATTGCACTGTGATTTTCATCAATATATTTAATACCTATGCTACCCATAAATTCATATGAGTTTTTATCTCTTACAGCCCAACGTAAATGTGTACCATTTTGATATTTTTGGAAATCACTATTTATGAGTTCACTTGCTTGACTTATATTATTAAAAACGTCAAAGTCATAAAACTTTACAACATCTTTATCACAAAGCATCTTAAATATATCTTTGGCATCATTTGATTGAACGTCATTAAGAATTAACCTAGTAGAATTGAGTGTTGAGAATAATTTATTCATAACGATTCAATGTAAAGCCCCCACGTTCATATGTATCAACATGCTTTAAACCGGCTTTGAGTAAGATTTTATTCGAAGCGATATTTTCAACAACAGCTTCAGCTATGAGATTATCAAGTTTTAATACATTTTTTGCATAATCCATTGTTGCTTTAACAGCTTCATAACCTAAGCCTTTGCCCCAATATTCAGGCAACATGCGATAGCCGATGTCTGGACGTTGCTCGTTAGGTAGGTATTTGATACCACAAAATCCAATGACTTTATCTGTTTCTTTGCACAACAATGCATAACGGGCATAACCATATTTTTTGTATTCTGCTTGCCAAACGTTGGTGATCACATTGACAGCATCTTGTTTGGTTTTTACTAGCCCTAAATCCCCTGTATATTTGGTCACGTCTTCATTAATTGAAAACGCATATACGGCATCTAAATCATCTAAAGTAAATTCTCTCATTTTTAAACGTGGTGTTTCTATCAGTATTGTCATTGTATTTATCCTTATTCATTTTATTTTTGATATTACCAAATTAGCAATGTCGTTATCTTCAATGTATTTATTTGAAAATCTCGTTTAAATTTGATTGTTATTGTTTAATTTCTGAGTGTGGAAGCAGTATAGGGATAATAAAAAAGCAAAACAGATACAGTTTTAATAAATATATTGCAATACAGATTAGGCAAGGTGCATTTAGCACCTTGAGATTAAGAAATCTTTAGATTTGGAGTAATAGAGTCGTTGTGCGCAGAGATAGAGTCTCTGATAATTAATTCAGGCTTGAATAAATTATCAATATTGATACTGTCATTTTGATATACATATTTAAGCACCCAGTTTGCAGCCATTTGACCCATTTTATCTACTGGATAGTTTATAGTGGAAAGCTTTGGGTATAAGTGACGTGCAAAAATTGTATTATCAAACCCTATGATAGAGATATCTGAGGGTAAATGTAATTTATGCTCTCTAGCAACTGTCATAGCACCAGATGCAGTTTCATCATTAGCACATACAACAGCAGTAAAATTAACCTTTTTTTCAAGTAATAACTGCATACCATTTGAACCTCCGCTTTCATTATAGTCACCTTCAACAAGTAAATCTTGATTAAAAGTTAAACTAAACTCTTTTAAGGCTTTTTTATGGCCAATTAAGCGGTTTTTAGCATCTTTTTTCCAAAGTGGACCAGAAATGACCGCTAATTCTTTATGACCTTTGTCAAGTAATGCTTTTGTGGCTAAGTAACCGCCTTGTTCGTTGTTAAGGCTAATGCACCGATCTGCTATTTCTGCAACATATCTATTTATTAACACAATAGGAATAGAACCTTGGCTTAGTTTTATTAGGTATTCATCAGATACAGCCTCAACATGCAAAATGAGGGCATCACAATTACGACCAATTAAAAAATCAATGCTTTCTATTTCAGTTGCTTCTTCAGCATGACCTGCAGCAATAATAACGTGTTTATGTGCCGCTCTTAACTTTGATTCAATACCGCTCAGCATCGCGCCGTAGAAGTAACCGCTTAGCTCAGATACTAAAATACCGACACTATTTGAGCAGTTAGATGCCAAAGACTGCGCAATTGAATTGGGGCGGTAATCTAGCTGTTTCATGGCTGCTAGAACTTTCTCTTTGGTTTTATCACTGACTCGCGCATTATTGTTCATCACACGAGAGACTGTTGCCAAAGAGACACCTGCTAATTCAGACACTTCATAAATTGTTGCCATTTCTTTCCTTAAACAAAAAGTAACCCTGTTATTGGGGTTACTTTATCATAAAAACTAATTTGTTATGGCATTAAGCTCTTGGTGTATTTGCTCAACTTTTTTATTATCTAGAATATACCACCGCATAATAGCAGCTGCAATTAATGACCCTAATGCAGGATATAAGGTAAATGAAACCAATATGCCTCGCGTTGTTTCTTTAGTTTGAGCAACATCAGCTTGATAGCCATAATATGCCAGTGCCCAACCTGCGAGTGCACCACCAAATGCAACACCTAACTTTATGAAAAAGATAATTGTTGAATAAACCATTCCTGTGATACGTACACCTGTTTTCCAATGACCGTAATCTATCGCATCAGCCATTTTAGCCCAAAGTAATGGTGTTGCCATATCTAAAAAGAATTTCCAAAAGAAGAAAGAAACACAGGCTAATATCACTTGGTCACTGCCAATGAAAAAACTTGAAATACAAATAATGGCAGCAATCACTTGTAAACTAATGTAAGATTTTATTTTACAGTAACGTTTTGCTAAAGGTTGCGCAATAGCACAGCCTAATAAACTCCCTACCATGCCAATTGTCATGAAGGTGGTGATCAGATCTTCGCGCCCAAGAAAGTACTTTACGTAGTAAACAGCTAAGGTGAAACGTAATACTTGACCGGTTAATAAAAACACACCAGCAAGGCATAACAATCTTGCTTGATCATTTAACCATAACTGTTTCATTGAGTCTTTAAATGAAATTTTTTGATTTACAGGTATTGAAATCCGTTCTTTAGTACCTGCAAAACATAACAAAAATAAAACAACGCCAAAAATGCTCATTACTATCATGGTCATTTGATAGCCTTTTGCTGAGTCGCCATTACCAAAATATTCAACTAATGGCATAGTGCACGCAGCAACGAGTACACCACTTAACATTGCAAAAATAAAACGATAAGTTTGAACGGAAACACGCTCTTTTGGATCTGCAGTTAATACACCGCCTAATGAGCAATAGGGTATATTAATAGCAGTATAAACCATCATTAATAAGGTATATGTAACAAATGCATATATCACTTTGTTGGTATCTGATAAATCAGGTGTAGTGAATGCAAGCACACTTAAAATACCAAAAGGCAAAGCTAACCATAGTAAGTAGGGTCTAAACTGGCCCCACTTAGTTTTAGTTCTATCGGCAAGTGCACCCATTAACGGATCAGTTACCGCATCAAAAATGCGTACAATCAAAAACATCGTACCAACAACTGCGGGCGATAAACCAACAACATCAGTATAAAAAATTAATAGAAACATCATTACTGTTTGGAAAATGATGTTGCTTGCGGTATCGCCTAGGCCATAGGCTACTTTTTCTTTAATTGAAAGCATGTTTACCTCAGCGGTTAAGTTCTTCGGTTAATAAAGTTTTTATATGCGTAACCACTTGCTTTTATGGTACGTATTTGGGTTTGATAATCAACATAAACAATGCCAAAACGTTTGGTATAGCCTTCTGCCCATTCAAAATTATCCATTAAGCTCCATGCAAAATAACCTTTAATATTAACACCTTGTTCTATTGCATCATTAACTGCATTTAAATGGCTTTGGTAATATGCAATACGGTCAATATCATTGACTTCATGATCTTTAATTTTATCAGCCATTGCAGCACCATTTTCAGTAATATAAATGGGTGGCAAAGTATAAGTCTCATTTAATGACACTAATAAATGACTGAATCCTTTAGGATAAATTTCCCAGCCTATATCTGTAATAGCAACATCTTTAGGCGGTACTTCTTTGAATAACTCTGAATTATCAGTTTCATATACTGCGCGAGTATAATAGTTTATACCTAAGAAATTCAGCTGTGTGGCTATGATATCGAAATCACCTTCATGAATATCAGGGTGGTTCTCTTGTGGTAGCTCATTTAATAACTCAGGGTAGGCGCCATCCATAATTGGTTTGATATACCACTGATTAAAATAATCATCCGCTTTTTGTGCTGCTATAATATCTGCAGATGAATCAGTTTTTGGATAAGCAGGCGTAAAGTTTAAAACAATACCATTTTGGCTGTTTGGGCTATTTTTCGCTAATACTCGCATCCCTAAACCGTGAGCAAGTAATAAGTGGTGTGCAGCTTTTTTGCCAAACTCTTTACCTTTGATCCCAGGTGCATGAATACCTGCTTCGTAACCTAAAAAAGCACTGCAAAATGGTTCATTTAAGGTAGCATAAGAATCTACGCGGTTGCCAAGGGCTTTAGTGATCAAATTAACATAACTTTCAAAAGCGTAAGCAGTGGCTCTATTTAGCCAACCACCTTTATCTTCTAAGTGCTGCGGTAAGTCCCAATGATATAAAGTGACAAATGTTTTGATATTTTTGTTTTTTAATTTATCTAATAAGTTAATGTAAAAATCAACACCACTTTGGTTTAAAGTGCCATCAAGTTTAATAACACGGGGCCACGAAATTGATAACCGATAGGCATCTACACCAAGAGAATCAATCAATTCAACATCTTGTTGCCACTTATTGATATGATCACAAGCAACATCTCCATTTGATCTATCAACAATTTTTCCATCTTTATCGCAAAAAGTGTCCCAAATGCAAGGTAGGCGTTCATCAACACCACCTTCAATTTGAAACGAAGCGGTGGCAACGCCAAATGTAAAGTTTTTAGAGTTCATTTTTGAATTGTTCGGTAACGATATTTTCATATTAAGCCAAATTCTTATTTTTTAGTTCCAGTTTAAATTTTCTTTTTTCACACAAAGATCACGTTGTCATATATTGAGCACGCTTACATTTTTTTGTAAAAAATATTGCGCTTAATCTTATCTGTGATATAAATGAAAGCGCTTACACTGAGATTAGAGGTTTATTAAATAAAGGTCAATACTTTTAACATTATGTTTTTTTAATACGAAATTAAGCCAACAAACAGAGTATTTAATATCACAATTAAAAAAGACTTCAGTTTAAGCTGTTATAAAAAAGTGAACGAGGGGAAATTTATGGTTAGTTCAATTGGGGTTACAAATGCAAGAGATCAATTAGGTGAAAATTCATCGCAAAATTATAACTTTGCGCTCATTTCATTGACATCTTTATTTTTTATGTGGGGGCTTATTACCTGTCTGAATGATATTTTGATCCCACATTTAAAAAATGTTTTTGATTTATCTTATTCCCAAGCAATGCTGATTCAATTTTGTTTTTTTGGCGCTTACTTTTTAGTTTCAATGCCAGCTGGTGGGGTTGTAAAAAAAATAGGGTATCAAAAGGGCATTGTACTTGGTTTAGTCATTGCAAGTATTGGGTGTGGGTTATTTTACCCTGCAGCATTTTTACATAGTTATCCTGTATTTTTAGCTGCATTATTTGTATTGGCATCAGGTATTACTGTTTTGCAAGTATCGGCTAACCCTTATGTAAGCATTCTAGGTGATGAAAAAACAGCATCTTCACGTTTAACTATGACACAAGCTTTTAACTCATTAGGCACAACTATAGCGCCATTTTTTGGTGGTATACTGATTTTAGGTATTGCATCTCAATCATTTGAATCGATTGAACAACAAAAGATGATGCAAGCGCAAGCCGTGCAGATGCCATATTTATTATTGGCATTATCTTTACTTGTTTTAGCGGCTGTTTTTGCTTTTATCAAATTGCCACAAGTCTCTGATTCAGAAATAAATAATAAAAAAAGTGAAGGATCAGCTTGGCAGCATAAACATTTGATTTTGGGTGCTGTTGGCATATTTGTTTATGTTGGTGCTGAAGTGGGTATAGGCAGCCTTTTAATTAACTTTATGGCACTAGATAATATTGCAGGTTTAGAAGAGTCTGAGGCGGCTCATTATCTTACATACTTTTGGGGGGGAGCTATGGTGGGGCGCTTTATTGGCGCTGCCGTTATGCAAAAAGTTGATGCGGGTTTCGTATTATTTTTTAATGCCTGCTGTGCCATTTTATTATTAATTGTAGCCATAGTCGCATCAGGTTCAATTGCTATGTGGGCAGTATTGTTAATCGGTTTATGTAATTAAATTATGTTCCCTACGATATTTAGTTTAGCCCTCAGAGGATTAAATCAGCATACCAGTCAAGGCTCAGGCATTTTATGTTTAGCCATAGTGGGTGGGGCGATTTTACCTCTACTGCAAGGTTTTTTAGCAGATTCAGCGGGTGTTCAAATGTCTTTTATCTTACCGATATTTTGTTTTGTTTTTATTGCTTATTACGGTTTGAGAGGGAGTAAATTATAATGAAAAGCTCACAATTAAAATTGCTGTGTGCGATAGGGATAACAACGAGTTTAATTGGTTGTAGTGGGCATGAATCCAATGCAATGAAAGTTGATCAAGCAGATAAAAATCACTCAGTCAGTAAAGCAACTAACATTTGGTCAAAGCTAAATATCACAGTTAAACAAGACTCTGAAATGGAATCTAAAGTCATCGATTTGATTAATGGAATGACTTTAGAGCCAAAAATTACACAAATGATCTAACCTGAAATCCGCGATATTACAGTTGAGGATATGCGTAAATATGGATTTGGTTCTCATTTAAATGGCGGTGGGGCTTTTCCTGATAATAATAAACATGCAACACCAGATGATAGGATTAATTTAGCAGAAGATATGTTTCATGCATCAATTGATGGCATTAATATTCCTACCATGTGGGGGGACTGATGCAGTTCATGGCCACAATAATGTAATAGGGGCGACTTTATTCCCTCATAATGTCAGTTTAGGTGCGGCTAATAACCCTGATTAATTGAAAAAATAGGGACTATTACGGCAACTGAAGTGATGGTAACTTGAATAGATTGGGTCTTTGTACCTACGGTTTCCGTTGTACGAGATGATAGATGGGGTACTACATATGAAGGTTATTTTGAATACTCTCAAATTGTAAAATCATACGCATCTTCAATTGTAAAAGGCTTACAGAGCACTGTTTATAAAGGATTTCAAGCTGAAAATCGGTACTGTTAAACATTTTTCAGGTGATGGTGGTACACAAAGCGTTAAAGGCGGCATGGAGAAAGTAGATATGGGCGCACAACAATTAAGTTATGAAGTAGATGTATTACATACAGCTACAGCAGAATTATGTGAAGTACAGCAAAAATTAGTTAAACAAATTACGCGTTTTACATATTAATTAGGTAATATCATGAATAGAAAAACAAAATTATCATTATTTATTGCAACGGCTATGAGCTTATCTGCGATTGCTGGGCAAAAAGTAGATAAAAAAAGAGATAATATAGAAGCTGATGTTGAAGCTTTACTCTTAAAGTTAACCTTAAAAGAGAAAGTATCTTTAGTACATGCCAGTGGAAAGTTTCATATAAATGCCATAGAACGAGTGGGCATACCTGAAATGTGGTTATCAGATGGTCCACATGGTGTTCGTCATCAAATAGAGCGACATACTTGGGATTCTGCAGGTTGGACAGATGATTATTCTACTTATTTACCACATTTAACGTCAGTTGCTGCCAGTTGGGATCCTAATATTGCAAAATTACATGGCAACGTATTAGGTAGTGAAGCTCGCCATAGAGAAAAGGACTTTATTTTAGGACCTGGCGTAAACCTAGCACGCTTACCTTTATATGGTCGTAATTTTGAGTATATGGGCGAAGATCCTATTCTTGCTGCTAAGTTAGCAGTACCACAAATTAAAGCGATTCAAAAACATGATGTTGCAGCCACAATTAAACATTATGCTTTAAATACACAAGAGCTGAATCGTACAGGCGTAAATGCAAAACCTGATGAAAGAACCTTAAGAGAGGTATATTTACCGGCATTTGAAGCCGCCGTTAAAGAAGCTGATGTACTTGGTATGATGGGCGCTTATAATGAATATTACGGTACGAATGCCAATCAAAGTAAACATTTAGTAATGGATATTTTAAAAGGAGAATGGGGTTTTAAAGGTGTCTTATTAACAGATTGGAATGTTGATATTAATACATATGATGCTGCTATTAATGGTTTAGATTTAGAAATGGGTACAGACGTTACCAGTTACAATGATTATTTTTTGGCAGATCCATTATATAATATGATTAAGTCTGGCAAAGTACCTGAAGCTGCACTCGATGATAAAGTTAAACGAATTTTGCGTGTGCAACATACCATAGGTATGATGGACAAAAATCGCAAATTAGGTGAGAGAAATACTAAACAACATCAACTTGATGCACGAAAAATAGCGGCTGATGGTGTTGTATTATTAAAAAATGAAAAAGTAGATGGTCAAGCCGTTTTACCTTTAGATAAAAGTAAAATTAAAAATATTCTGGTATTAGGGCCAAATTCAGATAAAAAGCATGGCACAGGAGGGGGATCTTCAGAGGTTAAATCTTTATATGAAATTACGCCATTACAAGGGCTTAAAAATAAGTTAGGTAAAGATGTCAATATCAAAGTAATGCGTGCAAGAAGTAATGTATTAGCGCCGATAGCCAGTGATTATGTGGCAAGTCGTCATTGGACAGGCACCCCAGCTTGGAACATTTCATATTATGATGATAAAGCACGCTCTCAACTGAATAATGAATCATGGATAGTTGATTCTAAATATCAAGCAAATGATAGTAAAACTACCTCATATGTTACTATGAAAGCTAATATTAAACCGCTTAAAACAGGTGAACATATACTTAAAATAGCAGCAAAAGGTGATTTTAAGTTAAAAATTAATGGCAAGCTGGTGATTGAACACATAAGCAAAAATGGTGAGGTATTTGATAAGTCCGTTAACTTAAATGACAAAGAAAATTATGCATTTGAAATTAACTATGATGGTTCGCAGTCATTTACTTTAGGTTGGGATGCTCCTGGGAGTTTATTTAGTGAAGAAGCACAATATTTAGCGGCTGCTAAAAAAGCTGATGTAGTCATTTATTTTGGCGGTTTAAGCCATGGTGATGATAGAGAGTCAATAGATCGCCCGGACATGAAGTTACCAAACAGCCAAGATGAAATCATTACCAAACTACTACAAGCCAATCCAAACACTGTGGTATTTATGGTGGCAGGCTCTGCGGTTGAAATGCCTTGGGCTGAACAAGCAAACAGTATTGTTTGGGGCTGGTATGGCGGTATGGAAGCAGGCAATGCTTTTGCGGATATTTTAATGGGAGATATTAACCCAAGCGGTAAAATGCCAATTACCTTGCCTGAAACACTTGAAGATACAGCACCTATCGCACTTGATGATTACAACGCAGAAGAGTCACTTTACAAAGAGGGTGTATTTATTGGTTACCGTTGGTTTGAAAAACAAGATATAAAACCAACATTTAGTTTTGGCCATGGTTTATCGTATAGTACATTTAACTATAGCGATATAAAACTCTCCACTAAAAATCTAAGAGGGGATCAAACTGTAACTGTAACGGCAAAAGTGACAAATACTAGCAAAGTAGCTGGTGCTGAGATTGTACAGCTTTATTTAAACGATAAAAAATCAAGTGTAGATCGGCCTTTAAAAGAGCTTAAAGGTTTTGATAAAGTATTTTTACAGCCTGGTGAATCAAAAACGGTAAGTATCAAACTGACAAAAAGAGATTTATCATTTTGGGACATCAAAACCAATAATTGGTTAGCAGAATCAGGTGAATTTCAAGTAATGTTAGGTGCTGCAGTCGATGATATTCGATTAGTTGAGAGTTTTAATTATTTTCAGTAGAAGGGTGTAATACATTGTTATTTTGTCATTATTATTTCTAATGATGGCAAAAGCAAAGTTACATTTAAAATCCTATATATAAAACAGCACCTGATTGAGTTCATCGGGTTGGCTCTGATTAAATAGAGTGAGAGATTACTTTTTTACCAAGGTGGTAGAGTTTATCACTCTGAGCTTCTTGATTGGATTCAATATCACACAGACTTTGACGGTCAAACAGCTGAGTAAACTCTATGGTAATGAGCCGTTCACATCGAGTGGTTGAGCAGCCTGTTTAGTGTCCTTCTTTTCCTTGTCGAACTCGAACCTCGATAAAGGGCATAAAAACAATGATTTTTTTACGTTCGGGACTATCCAGATAGAGTTATATCCTCTTTATAATGTACAGCCAACATCGTTCTACTATCTAATAATATGACTTTTAGTTAGATCGTTTTTCGTCAGATAAAATAATCATCCGCATAAAAATACAAACAAAAACTTGACATTTTATTTACAAAGGTTGAGTATTTGTGTTGCCAGCCATGTAAGCGCTTACATTTGTGTTTATTGTGATCGTTACATTTCGTTTTGATGCACCGGATAGAAAAAATAATTCCGGTGTTGAGCGGGCGAGTTAAATAGAAACGTCAGAAAATTAAAAACCACTAAAATCTATAATTGTAGGTATTTTACGACTAAATCGTCGCAAATTCTTTAAAACGACAAGAAGAAAGAGAATATCAAATGAAGAAAAACAACTTACTTAGTAAGTGCTTAGTAAGCACTGCGGTCGCCATAGGCATCACCGCTGGTTTGCTGAACTCACCACCAGCAGCAGCGGAAATAAAGCCAATTAACACTATCCGCGTTAATCAACACGGATATTTGCCCACTCAGCCGAAAATGGCCGTTTATGTTGGACCTGCTGGCACTGCATGGAAGCTTAAAGATGCCAGCGGTTCATTGGTTAGCAGTGGCGTGACCACGTTATTTGGCACGGATCAGGCATCAGGTGATAATGTGTCTCACATTAATTTCTCCACAGTTACTACAACAGGCACGGGTTACTATCTGGAAATTGCGGGAGAACAAAGCTACGCCTTTAAAATTAGTGATTTCACTTATACCTATATGAAAGAAGATGCAGCGATGTATTTTTATCATCAACGCTTAGGCGAAAAAGTAGATGCAAAATACGTTGGAGCTGAGTTTGCTCGTAAAGCAGGCCATCTAATGGACTCCAACTTAGAGTGCGATGATGACCTTCCTTCCGATTGGGATTCATCCAGCTCATGCTCTTATTCACTGGATGTACGAGGTGGCCATGCTGATGCCGGTGATTATGGCGCCTATGTTGTTAATGGTGGCTATTACACATGGATGCTACAGCATGTTTATGAGGCAATTCCATTATCTTACGCGGATGGTTCGTTATATATCCCTGAAAATAGTAATGCTATTGCGGATATTCTTGATGAAGCTCGCTATGAGCTAGATTTTATTCTTCGCATGCAAGTACCAGAGAACAAAGCGCCTTATCCTGGTATGATTCACCATAAAAAATCTTGGCAAAACTGGGCACCGTTCCCATTAGTACCCGCTGATGATGACGGTATTTATTGGGGGAACCCTCAATCTAAACGAACGATTAAACCTGTGTCTACTTCGGCAACGCTGAACGGCGCTGCTGTCATGGCTCAAGCAGCCCGTTTATGGCAAAACTATCCATCAGCGGCAGGCTTTGATGGTGACAGTCGTCCTTACCACGTCACATTAATCGAACGAGCAGAAATTGCTTGGGCAGCCGCCCTAAACAATCCCGCTCTTTTTGCCTCCAGCGATGCGTCCATGGGCAGTGGGCCGTATAACGATAATACGGTGTCTGATGAATTTTATTGGGCCGCCGTTGAGCTATTTATTACAACTGGTAAAGCAGAATATAAAGAGTTTCTTCTCGATAGCCCACACTTTGCTAACTATACTGCCTTTGACTGGGCGGAAGTAGCCAATGCAGGGCATTATTCTCTGTTGTTGAATAAAGGCAGTATTGACCTCCCGCCGGCGAAAATTGCTCAATTGCAGGATAACTTGTTGAGTGATAGTGATACGCTGCTTAGCAACATCAGTAGCGAAGGTTATTTGACGCCATTAAAACCTAAGAATGCCGGGCCCATTGGTGGAGAATGTACAGGCAGCCAGACTTACCCATGGGGCTCTATTGGTTCATTCACTTTAGCTGCAGCCCACCAGCTGGGGTTTGCACATCGAATGAGTGGCGACAACCAATATCTGGATGGTATGACCAAAACGATGGATCATGTTATGGGTGTCAATGCGCTCGACCGTGCCTATATGACAGGATATGGTGAAAATCCAACGAAGGAACCCCATCATCGTTTTTGGTTGAAGTCTAAAGCAACGCCCGTTACAGCGGTTGCAGAAGCGATTGCGATACCTTACCCAGGTGCGATAGCCGGTGGCCCACAAAATGACTTAGTATCGGACGGTACCAGTGGTCCTGAAACGGATGGTACACCATGCGAAACGCCAGCAAAATCATTTGCCGATCACTGGAACAACTATTCTTCCAACGAGATAACCGTTAACTGGAACGCTAACTTGGTGGCAGTTTTAGCTTACATTGATGAGGCGCTTCCTGCTCCTGCCGATGTTTTAGCGCCTAATATGCCAACTCAAGTTTCAGCACTTGCTACCAGTGGTTCTTCAGTAGAAGTCAGCTGGGAGCCCGCATCGGATAATGGCCAAGTAAAGAAATATGAAGTTCTGATGAATCCAAAAGGTGCAGGTTACGCGCTTTATGCCAGCACTATGTTTGATAAAGCATCTTTTGTACCACTGACTCCAGATACTGAATACTGCTTTAAAGTTATTGCTGTTGATTATGCTGGTTTGAAATCACCTGCTTCCTCTGAAGTGTGTGAAACAACGCCGGCTGCGACAACGTTTGAAATTTATTACCAGCCAGATAATTCTGCACTGAGCAATTATGTGGGTACTGGTGCGGTCATTCAGCCCGAGGATCCTACAACGATTCTAGGTAATGGCTGGTATCATTATGAATTTCGTCAGGCGCCACCTTATTCGTTCCACTTTGCTATGCCAAACTGGGGTAGCCCAGATCGTTTCTCACCAGACGGCAGCACTAGCGATTGGTACTTATCTGAGTCCAATTTCAACACAGGTCAGGTAATTTGGCTAACGAGCGACAAAATCTTTCATACCAGTGCGACAGCGTTAGAGCCGATTAGTGACAACTGTGAACCTGATTGCCCGAATGTAGCGCCTTCTGCGGTTTCACAAACCATTCATATTGACGTCGATGAAACCAAAATGATTGTCCTGCAAGGTAGCGACCCTGATGGCAGTATTGTGTCTTATGACATCGCCAGCCAGCCATCTCATGGTACAGTGACGATCAGTAATAACACCGCCACGTATGTGCCGAATGCAGGCAACACCCTCAATGATCAATTTAGCTTCACAGTGACTGACGCTGAAGGTGCAATATCGAATCTGGCGACCGTAAGTATTAACTTTATTATGTCTTGTACAATCGCATGTCCACCAGTGGCAGAAGCTAAAGCGGCGACAACCGACAAGAATGTCGCAACTGTGATTACACTGTCTGGTTCCGATGACAACGGTTCTGTCGTGCGCTACGAATTGAGCACGCAACCAGCCAATGGTGAGGCTGTATTAGTTGACGATAAGGTTACATTTACGCCTAATACTGATTTTACCGGAGTAGATTCATTTACCTACGTTGCTATTGACAATGATAATGTTGCATCTACACCCGCAACTGTCACGATTAATGTTAATGATCCGATTGTAAACAAGCCGCCAGTTGCGTGTTTTACAAGTACGGTCAATAAGCAAGATCTAACGGCATCCTTCGACGCGAACTGCGCAACAGACGATACCACCGCGGGTTTGTTGGCAAGCTGGGACTTTGGCGATGCTAACACTCAAACCGGTATAACCACTTCTCATAGTTATTCGACTGCTAGCAAGTTTATGGTCACCTTAACAGTGACTGACAACGAAGGGCTGAGTGATTCGATTAGCCAGGAAATCGACTTAACGCAAACTGTAGTCGATTCGCTAACATGCGAAATAGGTTCAATTGATACTTGGTCAGGTGGTGTTGTCATGAACAATATTGTTGTAACCAACATAGGCTCTGGCGTGACACAAGATTGGCAAGCAAGCATCAGTACTTCCGGTCCCATTGCGATCTCAAATAGCTGGAATGCAGATGTCGCAACCAGCGATGATGCTATTGTCGCCAGTGGTAATTCACTCAATCCAGGGCAGTCAGTCGCCTTTGGTTTCCAAGGTAGCTTCAGTGGCGATGTCAGCTTTGGCGAGTGTACTACAAATGGTGTAGCACCAACGAATCGTGCGCCAGTTGCTGACTTCTCAGTTAATACGAGTAATCTAGTCGTTGATTTTGATGCCAGTACGTCAAGTGATGCCGATGGTGACGCACTAACATATCGCTGGAGGATTGATGGTGTTGCCGAATCTGGCGAATTAGTGAGCTACACATTTGCCAGTGCCGGTACCTACACGATTACGTTAACTGTCAGTGATGGTACGTTTAGTGACACGATGAGCAAAACGGTTACTGTTTCGGATCAAAATAATGGTGATAGCGTGTGTAGCTTTGAGGTCGTTAATGATTGGCAAAGCGGTTTTAACGGCAAAATTGTTATTACTAACAACGGTAACCAAACAATGGATGATTGGCAAGTCAGTTGGCAATTTACCGATGGCAGCGTGACAACTAATGCCTGGAATGCCAATGTCACGCTAGGTACGCTAAATACGGCAACACCGTTATCCTGGAATGGCACTATTGCGCCCGGAGCTTCGATTGAATTTGGAATTTCAGGCAACAAAGGCACTGCGGGTTCCACCGTTGCTGTACCAACGTTGACCGGAGAAAGCTGTCAATAGCAAACCTATGAAGCGATACAACCTGTAACACCAAAACCGTTGCCGAGATCACAATTGATTCCGGCAACATATGGCGACTCTGCCATACCTTTACCAAATACGCGCAGATTATCGACGTAAACTGTAGCGTATCACTAACGTCGAACAACAACGTACCAACACATTTTCAAAGGAGGAAGACAGATGATAACTTTAAAAATAAAACCAAGCAGCCTCGCGGTTGCTATAGGCTTGGCCATTGCAACCTCACATGTTTACGCCGGTGAGTGTACATACCAAGTAGACGCTTCATGGAACACTGGTTTTGTTAGTACCATCAAAATTAAGAATGACACTGCAACCGCTATTGATGATTGGCAAGTGAGTTGGAGTTACCAAAACAATCAAATCTCAAGTATCTGGAATGCTGAATTAGCCGACGGCTATACTGCTACACCTTTAAGTTGGAACCGCTCAATTGCACCGGGTCAAAGCATTGAATTTGGTTTACAAGGCACGTTAAATGGCGGCCTTGTCGAAACTCCTGTTATCTCTGGTGATGTGTGTACAACAGGACCCGTTGACCCAGGCCCGGTTGACCCAGATCCAGTTGATGATGGTCTATTTCGAGTAAACGAACATGGCAACATCACTAAAAATGGCGATGAAATACCGATTCAATGTGGCAACTGGTTTGGTTTGGAAGGTCGTCATGAGCCATCAAATGATAGCGTAAACCCAGGTGGCGCACCCATGGAGCTTTATGTCGGTAATTCATTTTGGGCTAATGATGGCCAAGGTACTGGCCGTACCATTCAACAAACTATGGACGAAATTAAAGATATGGGAATGAATGTCATTCGCTTCCCGATCGCACCTCAAACACTGGATCCTACAAACCCGCAAGGCATGGCACCGTATTTGAAAAACCACCCAAATGTTGTGGCAACCAATGCACGTCAGCAAATGGAAGACTTTATCAAATTAGCTGATGAGAACGATATTCAAGTCATTATCGACATCCATTCATGTTCCAACTACGTTGGTTGGCGAGCTGGACGTTTAGATGCCCGTCCTCCTTTTGTTGACATAACTCGAACCGATTACGACTTCCTGCGCGAAGATTACTCTTGTGCAGCGACTGGTAACCCAGACAGCGTTACCAAAATCCAAGCTTATGATAAAGAAAAATGGCTGGACAACCTTAGAGACATCGCAGGTCTGTCTGAAACATTAAAAGTGAGTAATATTCTGGGTATTGACGTCTTCAACGAACCTTGGGATTACTCATGGGCAGAATGGAAATCACTGACAGAAGAAGCCTATGTGGCCATTAACGAAGTGAATCCAAATATTTTGATTTTTGTGGAAGGTATTTCTGATTCCTATGGCAACCAAGATGGCACACCTGACACCATAGGTGACTCACCGCACGGTGAATCATCGTCGACACCTAACTGGGGTGAGAACTTTTATGAGTTTGGTGACAATCCAATCAACATTCCGAAAGATCGTCTAGTGCTCTCTCCACATGCCTATGGGCCGTCGGTATTCGTTCAACCTATGTATATGGACCCGAGTCAACCGAAATGTGATGGTTTAAAAGGACATGAAGCTGGTGAGGCTAAATGTAATATCGTTATCGATCCGGTACGTCTTAAGCCATCATGGGAAGAGCACTTTGGTTACTTGCGTGACCAAGGATATGCAATGGTCATGGGCGAATTTGGTGGCAACATGGATTGGCCAGACAAAGCATCATTGGGCGACCAGAAATTATGGGGGGGTCATATCACTCCTGGAGTTGACAAAGAATGGCAAGCAGTATTTACCGACTATATGGTTGAAAAAGACATTGATGGTTGCTACTGGGGAATGAATCCTGAGTCGGGCGATACAGGCGGATGGTATGAGCACGCCTACGATCCAAACACCAATCCAGGTGGCTGGGGAGAATGGCTAGACTTTGAACCACGCAAGACCAATCTGTTGCATAAGATCTGGCCTCAGTAATACAAACGTAATGTTAACAGTAAATAGCAGCTAACTACTGACAATAAAAAGGTAAACATCTGATTTACCTTTTTTTAAACGGTTAGTGAAAGTGACACATTAAATAAAGAACGAAATACAAGTTGTAAACGCCAAATAAATAAAGGTTAACAAATGAAAACTGTGAAGAATCAGGGTTAGCAGTACGGGCAACTGCGAAAATTCAATCTAATATTTTCAGGGCAGAAGTAACCTGTGATCAGTGGGAACGTAATTCACTGTGGGCACGCCTGCAACATAAAGAGTGCAGAACTAGGCTGTACGTTAGAGACGTATTAGGAAGGAGCACACCCTCCTTCGGATTATCACCCCCACTGCTTGCGAAGTTAAACTACTGACAAATGGTCAAAACGCGACAAGTGGGTTTTCTCTATCATCTAAATAAAACGGCTCAGGCCCCATTTATTGTAATTATAAGTAGGTAAGAATAATGAAAAAAAGCTTAATGTTATTAGTTTTCTTGTGGTTCAGTTCGCCGATTATAGCGAATGAAATCAAAATTAATAAACAAGATTATGTAAAACAATTAGAGGGGTTCTGGCTTGGGCAAAGTATTGCAAATTGGACTGGTTTAATTACCGAAATGGACAAAATTGGCACACCTGAAACACTTCCTTTTTACACTGATGAAGATTGGGGAAAGCCAGATCAAAAGGCTTTTTGGGGAGAATATGTACCGCATGCTTCAATTATCGACTTTTATTTTGAGCGCCGAGGAACGCCATGGGGGGCGGACGATGATACAGATATAGAATACATGTACCTGCATTTACATAAGCTACATAAAACACCAAAACTGACCGCATCTGAAATACGTGATGGTTGGCTTTCTCATACATATTCTGATATTGATGCGCCGTTATTTAAAAAATTTTCCGACTCAAAACCACAAAAGGAAAATTTTTTATGGGTGTCGAACGAAAGAGCCAGAACCTTAATGGAGCAAGGTATGTTGCCTCCTCAAACGAGTCAGCCAGAAAATAATCCTCATTATAATATGATTGATGCACAGTTAACTACGGAATTATTTGGTTTGATGGCTCCTGGTAATATAGCACTCGCATTGGAAATAGCAGAATTACCTATTAGTATATCTGCTAGTAGAGAAGCTGCTGCTATAGCAAATTATTATATTGCGATGCATTCACTAGCCTCTGTTGTAGATAAGAGCCGCACTATAAAACAACACGTTTTTTCGATAGCTGAGCAGGCCACCTCTGTTTTACCAAAAAATAGCTTTCCGTTTAAAATGTACAAGTTTATTAAGCAGCATTATGAACAAAATCCAGATAAGAGCGATTGGGAGTCTACCAGAGATGCTGTATATAAACGCTACCAGCTTCAAGTTAACGATGGGTATCATTATAAAGAGCCCTATGACGCAGGAATTAATTTTGCTGCAAGTTTAATTAGTTTATTTTACGGTAAAGGCGATATTGTTGAAACTATTCGAATAGGCTCACTGGTGGGGTGGGACTCAGATAATCCGACAGCTACTTGGGGAGGCTTGTTAGGCTTTATGCTAGGAAAACAAGGCATCAAAGATGCGTTTAATAAACAAGACATTTCGAGTACATATTGGATTCATCGCACCCGTCGAAATTTCCCTGATTATACACCTAATCAATTAGGTGAAGATTCATTTGAACTCATGGCCGAAAGAACAATTAAAGTGATTGACGTAATATTATCTCAAAGCAGTGCTAGTCAATTTTGGAAAATTCAATATTAGATAATCAGAGGTCGGGATAAGTAATTGCTTTCTAGCATTTATTTTTCCTGATTACAGTGCAGTATGGCTTTAATCTGACTATGGCGAAGTAAAACAGCGTTGGTTATTAATACAAAGCAAGCAAAAAACGGGAGTAACATACACTAGATAAACGAATGTAAAAATATCCAATGAAGCCCTAAAATCGCTTAAAAAACTGAGTCGTCAACGTTTTTCTTGTTTATTAGATGCAGATTAGGCATTAAAAAACTGGTTTAAATCTCATAATGAACTTGGTATCAGTGATAGTGAAATACTCAAGTTGGCTATATTTAAACAAAGTGACCGCCCTAAGCTAAATCAACAACCGGATAGCTATGAATACCAAATAACAGGGCAAGTGTATTGGTCGCTAAAAAGTCGAGTGCAACGGTTACAGGAAAAAGCCAGAGAGAATAGAAGTGTTATTGATGGTAATTACTTGCTGTTTAATGGTTTACGTGGCGATGGAGCATAAAATCAGAAGAAAATTAAAGGCTCAGTCAGTCTATTTTTCCAACTTAAAATATAAACCTTGCCAAAATCCAACCGCTCGTTGGGTATTTTTTTGTTTCCAGGGTATTCATGAATTAACAATTGGTAGTGAACAACAATTAGTCCTCAATGTGTAAGAGAGGAACGATATTATCCTTAATTGTATGGGTAACATCTATCAGAAAATTTATTCCTCAAAGTGCTGCGGAATGTCGGGTATATTAAACAAAGCTCAATGAAAGTGAGATAAAACCATCAATGACTGATGGTTATGATTGTTATCAAAATGCGCTAGCGGAAAGAATTAATGGGATCTTAAAGCTGGAATTTTTGCATAAATGCAAAAATTTGGATGAATTAAAAGATCTCGTCGATGAATCAATTGTAATATATACCCAAGCCACTTCAAAGTGCGAGTTTCAGGACTGCTGAGCAATTCATGGTCTAGGCGCATCTTTGTATTAATGGTTGCTCCCTTAAAAGAAGATGGAACAACGATCATGAATTGCTCAGTACTCCCCGCAGGGTTGGTTTATAAACGCTTTATGCTGCGTTATTAATTTTGAAAAGGGAGTAACCATTCTCTGCAATTAATGCCTTGTCTAAAGCGTTTATAACTCCAACTGAACCCTGCATCTTGAAGTGGTTTGGGTATACAATCAAATGAGACCGCATTTGAGTTTAGGAATGAAAACACTAAAACAAATGTATAAAAAAGACCAGATGTAAAAGCAACTGGCCTTCTATTAAAACCGCCAACCTATTTCAAGACTGGACAATTTTTAGTTTTAAGCTTTTGAAATTGAAAAGCTGAAGCTAATAGAATACTACCAATAAACATATACCCAAGCCACTTCAAGATGTGAGGTTCAGGACTGCTGAGCAATTCATGATCTAGGCGCATCTTTGCATTAATGGTTACTCCCTTAAAAAAAGATGGACCGGCAATATGCTCCTGCATTGCTCTAGTACCTACATCCATGCAGGCAACAACGAGCATGATTTGCTCAGAAGTCCCTGTAAGGTTGGTTTATAAATACTTTATGCAGCGTTATTGATTTTGAAAAGGGAATAACCATGTTCTTCAATCAATGCCTTGCCTAAAGCATTTCTAATTCCAACTGAATCCTGCATCTTGAAGTGGTTTGGGTATAAATGCGATAACTTTTGTAAGACAGTGAAGCCGCTGACATCCCATAATAAAATTTTTGATGTTGCAATAGCAAAATAGCCTATGCTAACAGGCATCAACCATAGGTATTTAATTTTTAAAGTATGGAACAACAGGTTTGTACTATGTATTACCAGTAAAATTGAAACTAATGGGCTTGTTAGCCTAGCTTCATAAAGATAAATAAGACTTAAATAAATTGAGGTTAAGCATAAGTGACATAATAAGATGCTGGCTTTTTGTTTTACACCTAATCTGCGTGTTAATACACATTGTGGTTTACTTGTATAGGATATATAAAACACACTGAGCAATAATGGTATATATATAAAAGTAATTGAATAAATATTAATGATTTGATTTATATCGGTATATTGCCATAACGCTAAGATTAAAAACAAGGTTGAAAGCCAAATACAAAAATAAAAATACTTAAACCCCAAAAAAACAAGTTGGGGCGAATAAAGACGCAACTTGTTTTTTAAATATATTTGAAGATGAAGCTATTTGATGGCTAAAAGATCTTGATACTAAAAACAGTATCAGTAGTAGTGAGCAGCCAAGTAGTAAAGCGCTTAATCCATGTCCTTGCCAATTTTCAAAGCGTATTAAGTAACAGGTAAATATGCTTGTTGTTGCAGCTGAAAATAATACTAATTTTACCATTATCCATAAGATAGGGCGTTGGTTCTTATAGAAAATAAAAACTGTTCCCATAAAGCTAAGGTTATAAATTCAGGTGACTGCCTATAAACAGCGGGTAAAAAGCATATTGGTAAGATGATAAAAAACGCGGTGTCTAAGTGTTGCGCTATTTTAAAGAATCTACTGGTTTTAAAAAATGTGCGATAAAAATAAGCAATAAGCCATAAGGTTAAAAATGCTTCAATACGTGCTATTTGGCCTATGAGTATTTGGGCTTTAAAATGGAAATTACCGATATAAAAACCGCTGGTGATCACAGGCACTAAAAGTAGCAACCAATGTAAAAAATCGACCTTCACTGTTGCCGTTAGTACTGAAATTAACAATAATAAATAAGCTTCTATTCGAACGCTGTAAAAATTAAAATGAAAGCCTAGATATAGCAATATTATACCTTCAATACCCCAAATTAAACTGAGTAAATCGGTCGCTACTAAGGCTAAGATACTAGTACCGGTAAAGAAACCTGATATAAGTAAAGTAATGACTTTTACATCTTTGTTTATCAGTAACTTGATATAACTTATTTTGCTTAATAAGAATACAGAACTTACAATACCAGCGTTGAGTAGCAGTAAAAAACCAAATTGCTCAGAACTTGAAGACACTTGATCAAGTGCAACTAACATAAATGCCAAAGATGCACATAATTGAATTAAACAGTTATCTCGACTTGTTTTAAATTTATACCATTGCAAATAAAGGTTGATGCACATTTTCTAGAAAAACAAATGCACTAATAAAATAATTATTATTGATTGGGTGTTGTGTGCTTGTAGTAAAAAAAATTCAACTAACGCAATGTTTAATATAAAACTTATCTGTGCTAATAATTACCAACGGATTGACAAAGAGATCGCCAGCGCACCGAAGCAAATGAGTAATAAAAAGCTCAAATATAAAAAAGGTGAGTTACTAATGATAGACGTGAGAAAGATGGGTGCGAGTGCACCGCCTAATAGACTAATAAAAGCAACGATACGTGCTTCGTATATTTTCGATAAAATATAACCGATAGCGGAAATTAAGACTAATATAATGAAGGTATTTAAGTCTGATAGTAAGGGCCTAAAAAATAGCTGCATAAATAGAAAAAAATCACACTTAACCTTGATGGATATTCTGACATGTCAAGGTGTTTTTTATTTAACTTTATGGAAAATATCAAAATAACCAAAGCACTAAAATAACCAATACTCACTTTACCTACTGGAGGCAGATATTCATTAAATGAGCGTCTTTTTGTGTATCAACGGTTGGAACATGAGGTGAGTTTTCTTGAGTGAGGGGTTTAGGTTTTAAATTATTAGTTTCTAATAAACTCACTCTAGATTGTAGTTTTCTATTACTATCAAAAAGATAAATTAAAATGGCGAATATAAAACCATATATATATTCTTCTATAGCGATCCCGATAAGAAAAATGAATAAGGCAATGATGATCATTATTTAGATACCCTTTTTATTTTTTCTATAGACTATGAGGTTTATTGTAAATTTACAATATTGCTTTAAAATCTTTTGCAATTTAACTGCTATTATTGATAATAAAGCAACGGATATGAAAACAATAAAGCTATGAAAAAAATACTTTTATTAGTTTTAAGTACATACCTTTTATTATTCAAACCTGTATTTGCGACGCAAAAAAATACAATTGATATCGTTCAAAATAAAATAGATCTTATGATGCAAGACACGGCTTCTTGGTTAGATAGCTTTGCTAGCAGTAAAAAAATTAATGATAAAGCATCAGCTAATGGTTATTTACAGCTTGGTTGGTTGCCAAAAACCGCAGATTTAGCGGATGTCGAAACTAAATTTAAAGTGCGTATGAAACTCCCTAACTGGAATGATAAAATCGCATTTGTAATAGATAACGACGATGAAGATGATTTAAAGCTTGATTATGAAGCTGACACAATTGAAAAAGATAAAGATGATCTTAACTTGGCTGTACAATATATAAAAGATCTCAATGAAAACTTAAAAGTTAAAAATAGGATTGGCATATCAAGATCACAGATATATGTACGCAGTGAATTAAAACGGAAATGGGATGTTGACACTTATCAATTTCAATTAACACCGAGATTAGATTTTTTTAATAGCGATGGCTGGGCACCTTCAGTAATCGGTACGATTTTTTATCCCTTTGAAAGTAGCAGTCTATCATTATCAGTCAGTTGGCAAAAAATACAATCAGAGAAATATGCTCGAAAAAAAATTGGCTTTTATCATATTAAAAGTCTGACAGACGAGCAGTTACTCGTCAGTGGGTTGCAATACAGTTACAAGAAAGATTCTAATGAAAGTTATTTAGCATCTGTACGTTATAGAAATACTTTTTGCAAAAAGTGGATGTATATAGAATTTGAGCCTTTTTTAGAATTTAATCAGATTAATAGATACAAAACCGAAGTCGGTATTGCATTACGCTTGATTGGTTATTACGGAAAATAGAATTGGCATTAGAAAGTATATAGAATATTAAAAAGTAGTAAGTTATGGAACATATATTAATAGTTGAAGATGAAAATGAAATAGCAAATCATTTATCAAGATTTTTTCACGCTTCAGGTTTCTCAACATCCCATGTGAAAAATGGCTTAGATGTAGTTGTCGAGATCCAAAAAACATCTCCAAGTTTAATTGTTTTAGATATAATGTTGCCAGGGAAAGATGGATTAACTTGTTGTAAAGAAATCAGAGCGTTTTCTGAAGTACCTATTATAATGCTAACCGCAAAAGTAAATGAAGTTGATAGGCTCTTGGGCTTAGGTATAGGAGCTGATGATTATGTGTGCAAGCCATTTAGTGCACCTGAATTAGTTATGCGTGTTAAAGCAATTTTAAAACGAACACAGTCTCAACTCCCTTCTCCGACTTTATTCATTGATAAATCGAAACAACTTGTTTTTTATAAAAATTCAAAAGTTAGCCTAACAGCGCGAGAATATAAACTATTATTATTATTATTTAATTCTCCTGAGCGCATTTATTCACGCGAGCAAATTATAGATTTAGTATATCCAGACCTAAGAGATATCACAGATCGCGCAATTGATAATCATGTGAAAAATATTCGTAAAAGCTTTAAACAAGTAGACTCTCAAGAAAAAATAATAGAGTCTATTTACGGGGCCGGTTATAAATTGGTATTACCTTAGTGCGCTTTTATATTTCTATTCTGTTTATTTTTTCTTTCTCTATTTTTGCACAAAGTAGTATTTCAGAGAAAATTGAACTTGCTTTTAATCAGTATAATCATCATAAAAAAGTGACTCAATTAGAGTCACTTTCTAACACTGTTTTTAAACAAATTGATTATAAAATAAAACTAAGGTTTTTAAGATTATTATCACGTAGTTTAATGGGAGTTTCTGAATTTCAGCAAGCACATTCTGTAATTGACCGAGCTATAATCATAGCTAAAAGCAATCACAATAAGCATGAGTTTGGTAAATTAGCGCATACTAAAGGTGTTATTTATTTAAAAGAGTCAGATTTTCACTCTGCAATTGAATGGCTTTCACAAGCTGTTACCATATACAAAAAATACGGTAAATTTGATGATGAAGTTAGTGCAACAATGCGTATGGCCAGTGCCTACAGAAAAACCTCTCAATATCAAACTGCACTCAAGCTGTTAAATTTTTTATTGTTCAGAGCTGAAGAAATAATTGATAAAACAGAGCTTGCTCAATTACATAGTCATATTGCCAGTATATATGCTGATTTACATTTACTACCTGAAGCTTTAGATTCAGAGCTAAAAGCTTTAAAGGTTTTTAATGCACTAGGTTTTCCTGAAGCACAGCAAGCTGGACGTTATTATGCAATAGCAGATTTATACCGACAGCTAGATGATTTTCATTCCGCTAAAATATACTTTAATAAAAGTTTAGCGTTAGATATTAAATCTGGTGATCGAAGTTATATAGGCTATAGCCAAGTAAAAATGGCACAAGCAACTTTGGGGCTCTATCAAATAGATTTGTCTTTGGACTATGCAACAAAAGCATTGAATACTTTTACAGAAATAAAGAATGAAAGAGATCAAGCTTGGGCTAAGTCAAATATAGGGCTAGCTTATGCAAAGAAACAGCAATTTAAAATGGCTGAAAAATATTTTGAACAGTCATATGAAGTTATTAAAAAACGAGAAGGAGACTATCGTTTACTTTCCGCGATTCTATTTAATCTCAGTGATGTAAAGTTTAGTTTAGAAAAGTATGATGAAGCTAGGAAGTTTGGTTTAGAATCTTTAAATTTACTTAAAAAAATATCCCATTTAAAATATGAAGTAAGTACATTAGAAATATTAGTTAAGATTGAAATTAAAAATAAGAATTTTCAGCAGGCATCTCATTATCAAAGTTTACTTTTTAAAGCTTTCAAAAAGTTAAATTTTAAAGTATATAATAGCAGGTTAAGTATATTACAGAATTCACTAGATGCAGTTCATAAAGACTTGGCTATTAAAGAGTTAGAGCTAGATAAAAGTAATAAACAAACTTTATTAGAGCAAAAGAAACTACAAAATAAAGTTACTATTTTAATTTATTCCATCATTGTAATACTACTATTGGGATTAATTCTAAAACTTTGGAGTAAACGTAAAGTTATTCAATTAGAAAAGCGTTTATTAGCAGAGTCTATAGAACGAAAAAAAAACTTATTTTCGGATATATCCCACGATTTAAGAACGCCTTTAACTGTTTTAAAGTTACAGTTAGAGTCTTTAGAATTTAACTTGGTAAGCGATAAAGATACTGAATTTAAGAGTATGCATGAAAAAATTAATCAGATAAATCAACTTGTCAGTGATATAAATGAGCTTTCACGTATGGATAATGAGTGCGTAAATTTAGTAAAAAAGCCTTTTAAGTGTAAGTTATTTATTTCTGCTTTTTCAAATGAATTTAAAGCGTTAGCAAGTGATTTTAATTATACAGAAGAGATAATACTTGATGATGATGTGATGCTATTTGCCTGTCGCAAGAAAATTCAACAAGTGCTAACTAACTTAGCTTCAAACTCAATAAAGTATACTGATTTTCCCGGTAGCATTCACTTTTCCTGTAAGCAAAAACATAACAAAATTATTTTAAGTGTTTCTGATACGTCTCCAGGAGTAGATAAAAAATCACATTTTCAGATTTTTGAACGCTTATACAGAGTAGAAACATCACGAAATAGAGCTTTAGGGGGGAGTGGTTTAGGATTAGCAATATCTAAAAGTATTATAGAAATGCATGATGGCATAATTAAAGCTAAAGATAGCCGTTTAGGGGGCCTTAAAGTGATAATTGCATTACCCTTATATAAAATTTAAAAATAAATTTTTAACTCAAATACACTTTTTAAGTGTTAATCAATCACAAAATTAATTATGCTCTCTTTTTAAATTATTGAATTGAATTAAGTGACTGAACAAAAAATATTTATAATTGGCTTGCCTCGCACTGCGACAACAAGTGTATGTGTGGCAATGTTAAAATTAGGTTTTAAAACATCCCATACTGCATATACCAAGGAGTCAATGGATACTGCACAAGTGATTGCTGATACGCCAATCTTCTGTGATTATCAAAAACTTGATATTGAATATCCTAATGCTAAATTTATTTATTTAGAACGAAAGTGTTCATCTTGGTTACCTTCAATCAGGCAGTTACTAACGCGTATGTTAAAAAATTTACAACGTACAGATGGTGGTTTCAACCCAACCCTAAAACGTTGTTATAATACTGTTTTTTCACCTATCACTATTGATAATATAGGAAAAGATGATTTTTTATTATCTTGTTATCAAGCTCATCAGCAAGGTATTTATAATTATTTTAAAAATCGAGAACAAGATTTGCTCACTATAGATGTCAGTGATGAAAATAGTTTTCAAGCATTATTAGCATTTTTAGATATAGATGCTAGGCAAACTGATTTAAAAGGATTTGAGCGCATAAATATAGGAGGTAAGGTCACTGCTTGGAAACAAATAAAAAGTCCGTTAAAAATTGAAGCCACAAAAAAAGGCAAGGTAGATCGCGTTAGGCCATAAACTCAAGTAAATTTTTTTGTTTTGATATGACTTTCAACATTAAAATATCTCCAAGCCGTAATTTAATTTAAACAAACTCTTTTTTAGCGTGGAGAACACAGGTAAAATTACGTTTTTTATTAGTAACTTCACCTGTGGTTTTAACATGTTTGAATTAAAATACAATACACCTTTTGAATGGACAGAAGCAGTTCTTGCTGACTTTGATAGTTTTTTACAAGATCATGCATCAGCAGAGAAAAAAGCCTCAGGTATGGCAACCTCTATGTTGTCTCATTATCCAGATAGAGAAACCCTTGTAAGAACGATGACAGATCTTGCAATTGAAGAACTATTTCACTTTAAAGAAGTGCTTAAATTATTGACCAAGAAAGGTCTTACTTTAGGAAATGATAAAAAAGACAGTTATATAAAGCAAATGCGTGGAGTATTTCGTGGTGAGCCACTTAAATTTTTTTTAGACAGATTACTTCTAGGCGCAGTAATTGAAGCGCGAGGTTGTGAGCGATTTGGTTTAGTAGGTCAAGCATTACCAGAAGGTAAAGAAAAACAGTTTTATATTGAAATTGCAGAATCAGAAGAAAAACATAAAAACTTATTTGTAGAGCTAGCTTATGAATATTTTGATAAAACTGAAGTAGATGAAAGATTAGAAGAAATTTTAACCTTTGAAGCTAAAGTCTGTGCGAGCTTACCGTATCGTGCTGCTTTGCACTAAACTGTATTAATATATAGGGTTATTATGAATATTGTTGCTGGTTTTACGCAAATTAATCAGGTTTTTACCCAGAGATTAAAAGTTGCTTTAATGCAATTTGAAGAAATTAAAAATAAAATTAACCTGCAAAATATTGAAATTATTACTCTCACTATTGATCCACTGTCTACTGATTGGCATAGCCCAGAAAAGGAAAACCACTTTCGCAGTGGTTGTGCACCTATTTTAGCCATTAAACGTGCTCAAGAGTTAGTTGAGTCAGGTGAGCATGCTGTGATTATTAGTGGTGAAGAGCCATTAAAGTCAGGTTATAGTAAAGCGCAGCGTCATAAATTGATGGCTATCTATAATGATGAAGCAAGCATTTCTCAACTTTATAATGATTTAGCACATAAATTTATTGATCATCATGATAGCACTAAAGAAGAGTTTTTAAACTACGCAGATCTTTTGTTCCAAAATCATAGTAAAAGTCATCAATTGGCTATGAAAGAAGATAGAGCACACTTTGCACCTCCTGAGTCTAAATGGTTTAATAAAGTAACTGACTTATTTAGAGGTGTTGATTGTGCAAATCCTTTAATCGATTTCACCGGTAAATTACTATTGTGCAGCGATCAATTGATAACAAAATTAAATATTGATAAAAAGCAATGTGTCAAAGTAAAAGGCATTGGGTTAGGTTTGTTAGATATTGATGAACCAAAAGCCTTATCACAAATTGTTAAATATGATCATTTAACGCATGCATATGATATAGCTTGCAAGCAAGCAAAATTAAATTTTAATCAATTAGTGCATGATAAAAAAGCGTTAATGAAAGTGTATACTTGCTATCCAGTTGTACCTATGGCGTTTTTACTTAATACTGGATTAGTCGATTCTCTCGAACAAATTCCACAGTTTCTATCTCAGCATTTATTAACACTTAGTGGTGGCATGAACTTAGCCCGAGCGCCTTGGAATAATCCTGCTTTATATGGACTCATCGAAATGTATCAGCAATTAAAAGATACTGATATCAATTATGGATTAGTACATGGTAATGGTGGGATCGGATATCGTCAAGGAGTTGCTATTTTAGCTAATGCTTGATTTGTTTATTTGTCAGGTTGCTACCTTTAGATTCAATGTTGAAAACTTATTTGATGCTGAGTATTTAGCAGTTTGCGGTGATTCAAATGTAACAATTGGAGAAGGCACTAGCCTTCGTTTAGCTGCGCAATTTAGCTTATACCCAAACCACTTCAAGATGTGAGGTTCAGGACTGCTGAGCAATTCATGAGCTAGGCGCATCTTTGCATTAATGGTTACTCCCTTAAAAAAAGATGGACCGACAATATGCTCCTGCATTGCTCTAGTACCTACATCCATGCAGGCAACAACGAGCATGATTTGCTCAGAAGTCCCTGTAAGGTTGGTTTATAAATACTTTATGCAGCGTTATTGATTTTGAAAAGGGAATAACCATGTTCTTCAATCAATGTCTTGCCTAAAGCATTTCTAATTCCAACTGAATCCTGCATCTTGAAGTGGTTTGGGTATATAACCTTACTAGAATAGAAATAGTAACAACTAATTTTAAAGCACATTATATTTATAAAGTGCTGTTTTATAAATAATTATTGATTGGGTGTTTGAGGCGAAAATGAAGTTGAAAAGGTATTAATTTAATCAAGTATGAAGTAATAGTTTCTAAGATTCTCATTAAATTGATAATTTTCAGTGATTTAATTTTAAATTATTAAGCATTGTTTACCTAAATAAAGTAAAGTTGCTCTGATTTTTTATATTTTGAGTTTGTTGAAGGTTATATTTTATGAAAAGTATTGTACTGATTTGTCTATCTTTTTTGTTGATAGCATGTATTAATCCAGAAGTTAAGCATAAACATAATAAAAGTGTTTTGGTTGTAATGGCTCATCCTGATGATGAAACATGGGTTTCTGGCACATTAGCTAAGCTTATTGATGTAGGGCTTACTATTGTGCCTATTTATATTACGTCTGGTGATCGTGGAACAGATCGTTCAGGCAAAGGTCTTAGCGCAAGTTTTTTAGCACAAGAGAGAGAAATTGAAGCACTTAATGCAGCTAAAATACTTGGTCTATCATCGCCTATATTTTTGAGGTTTCCTGATGGGAAAGTAAAATCTCATGTTACAGCTGTTTCGTCCAAGCTTGAATTATTAAAAAGCCAATATAACCCACTTATGACTTTAACTTTTGATCCTTTGGGTATTACAGGAAATAAGGATCATCAAGTTGCTAGTAATATAACAAGTAAAGTATTTGATAATAAAGTAATTTATTTTTCGATTTCTGAAACGAGAGCGAATAAATTCACTGAATATGCAAAAAATAACGGGATAGATTTTAAAATTAAATATCCAATAAGTGATGATGCAGTTATACGCAAGGTTGATACAGCCGATTTTTCTAAACATAGAGTCGAAACGATGAAACAACATAAAACCCAATTTGTTCCTCAATTCATCGCAGTTTTTTCAAAGTTTATAGAAAAGCAGACTCAAGAAGAGTTTGTTATTACAGATAATGAAACGGTTAAGTTGTTTGATAAATATATTTCCAAATAACTTAGATATTTTAAATGAGCAAATTAATTCTATAAGTGGTAAACCTATTATTGCTTTGTCGATACAATTTGGAAAGTATATAGCCAAGTTACTTCAAGATGCGAGTTTCAGGACTGCTAAGAAAATAATGATCTAGCAGCATTTTCGCATTAATGGTTGCTCCCTTAAAATAAGATGGACCGGTATATGCTCCTGTATTACTCTAGTACCTACATCCATACAGGCAACAACGAGCATGATTTGCTCAGAAGTCCCCTATAGGTTTGTTTAGAAGCGCTTTAAGCTGCGTTATTGATCTTGAAAAGAAAATAAATCAATGTCTTGCCTAAAGCATTTCTAATTCCAACTGAATCCTGCACCTTGAAGTGGTTTGGGTATATTATGGGCAATGAAATTACCAATTTAACTCGGTTTACTCAAGTTAATATCAATCAAAAATTTTCAAAAAATGAGCTTGTTATTAATTCGGCTAATTCAAGCACGTTTCAGTCTGAAATGTCACTATATCTAAAGCTGAAAAAGATTAATTTTCTAAAAGAGATTCAATAATATTAATGAATCTATGCATAAATTAGCCGGCAAGTGAATTGTTTAAAAGGTAATAAGATTCTTTTTTCTCTTTATGTATTTAGCTACAATGGACATAAGAGCAATTGAGAGAAAACATCATGTCAGCTGATAGATTTGGTACAAGTGAACATTACAAGCAGCAAGAGAAAGGCTATAGAGAACGTGCATTAAAATTATTTCCTTGGATTTGTGGTCGTTGTGCCAGAGAATTTCAATACTCAGGGTTAAGTGAATTAACTGTTCATCATATTGATCATGATCATACCAATAATCCTAATGATGGCACTAACTGGGAACTTTTATGTATATATTGTCATGATAATGAACATGATAAATATACCAAGCATGAAGAGTATCCAACTGAAATTAAAGCTGGAGATAATAATCAGGAGATGGCAACATACAACCCATTTGCTGATTTAAAAGCCATGCTTAAGAAATAATAGATAAAAAAGGCTTTAATACTATTTAAAGCCTTAATATATAAAGCTATTGATTAAATCCAACTGTATTATCCCCAACACTATAAGATATTGTTTGGCTGATTTCTTGTAGAGATAATCCACTTTGTTGTTGCATTTCATTAAAAAATGATTGTATGGTTATTAACGACTTTTTAGTTTGTAGGCCACCATCTATAATTTTGTTAGATCTAAAATATGACTCTATATCTCGAGATAATATAAAGGTATCCTTGCCCATTACTCTGAGGCTATATGCACCTGTATTACCACCTAAACGAGCTCCATTCTTTTTTAACCAAGCCCACAAACCAATAATATCTTCACTTGGCCAATCATATATAAATTTGCTAAAGCTACCATGCAATTGCGCAATTGAATGTATCATCATGGTATTAACTGCAATTGTTTTTACTTTATTATAATTACGAACAATACGCTGATCAATTGCGCGTTGCTCATACATTTCAGGGGACATCATAAGTAACTTAGTTATATTAAAATCCCAAAATACTTCTCTAAACCCAGGCCATTTATTGTTAATGACTGACCAATAAAAACCACTTTGAAAAATTTTCCGAGTCAACTCTTCTAACCAAGTATCATCAGGTAAGGTTAACAAATCTTGAGAAGGTAATGGCTTTGACAGTAATGAATTTAGCATTTTCTCACTGCCTTTTCTTTGGATCGCACGAGCCTTAATATCTATAAATTTTTCCATTAATCATTTTTCTTACAACATAATTTGAATTCATAATAAAGTGCATCAGAGTTCAAATCTATTTAAATTTAATATGGGTATTAAATTTAAATAGATTTGAACTCTTAATGTTTTATTTTCCAATCTATTATCGCATTTGTTTAGCAGAGTTCAGGTTTATTAGCTATATTTTAAGGACTATGTGGACTTATATACCCATGCTACATGGAAATACACGATTTTAGTAAATAGAGAAGCGAGCCAAATGCGAGGCATAACATATGTCTTAACATTCTCAATAAATATCATATAACAATAGTTGGCCGATTATCGTCTTGTCCTAAAGTAGTTTGGGTAGAAAACGACTAATCGCTACGTTCCAACTTATTAAAAGGGAACAACCACTTCATACAAAGTTGTGTCTTAATATTAAGCATCGGTGAAACGCTGACTCTACATCTTGAGGTAGCTTGGATATATATTTTAAATTGGAGTTTTTTTGATGGCATTAGATTTTGAAATTGGTTTAGTACCACCACAATACATGGATGCTATTTTTAATAGAGGGAGCCTAGAATTAACATATACCCTTATAAAATCAAAAGAGCCCGAAATAGCTTTAGAGCTGACTCGTATATTAGGGAATAATCCCATATGTTCTAGGCAATTTAGAGCTGACAACATCCATCAAGAAAGTTTTTACGTATCTTTAAATTCTAGGCAAGTTAGGTGTGTTGTTGAAGTATTATTAGCTATTATAAATACGCCTTATGATGATACTACACTTGGTATGAATGTAGTAGCTAAGTCACTAATTGAAGAGTGGATGAAATTAGCAACGGCCATGATGCGCGAGCTTAATACAGATGAATAGAAATTTTATATTTAAATTTTTAATTATAGTCTTTATTTGATGTGAAATAGTATGTTTTCTTGGTTATTTTATTTCATGCTATACTTTAAACAAGTATGTGGTATGCGATACTGTGTAGTTTAATAAATATAAATCGTAAGTCACGAAAAATAGCACAGTACACCTTGGTTTTTAAAAGGAATATGTCATGATTAGGCACTATTACGTTACTAATGATCTTGATGATTTAGAGCTAGTTGAGAAAGAGCTTGAATCTCAAGGTTTTACAGAACCTCAAATTCATGTATTGAGTGAACATGATTTAGAGGTAAAAGAGCATCACTTACATGAGGTTGAATCTGTTTTAAAATTAGATGTTGTTCACTCTACTGAAGTATGGTGTATATTTGGCATTGTTGGAGCGATTTCAACGCTTCTGATCGCTTATCTTATGGGATGGACAAATACTGCGGCAGGCTGGGTCCCTTTCATATTTCTTTCTATTGTTATATTAGGTTTTTGTACTTGGGAAGGGGGTTTCATTGGTATTCAAAAACCCAATGTTAATTTTCAGAGATTTCAAGAACTATTACATAAAGGTAAACATATATTATTTGTTGATGTTGATCCGGAACAAGAAATGATTATAGACAAAGTGATGAAATATCATCCGAATATACAAATGGCTGGCGTAGGAGAAGCAACACCTCATTGGGTTGTTCGCAGTCAAGATAATTTTAAGCGTTTTATGAAATTTATGCCTTAGCAGAGCTTTATAAATTTAATGATTAATATTAAGCGCCATGATGGCGCTTTTTTGTTTGCCCAGCGAAGCTGGCAAACCCGACAGGCTGAAAGAAGTCATAGGAAGTTAGAAGGTACACAACTAATCGTAACCTGCTTCGGCGGTGTTAGTGGGTAAGCGTCCAAAATAGCGCAAAGCCCGATACTTAGTCAGACCAATACTGTGCTTGAGGGTGGAATTTCTAATGGGGAGCTAGAGCACCGATCAGTTTAAAATATAGTCACCAGCGAGAGCCAAAACTTTCGTAGACTAGGAAAACTTTTGTAGGTCTAGTTATTCTCCATCAAGAAAATTTAACGCAGTATACGGAAATTTTAGCCTCGCCCGCAGAGAATGGCCAAAAATCACACATGCTACGTTGTATAAGCTCGAAATAGCCCACTATTCCATTCACTAATACGCCTTGCCTGTCTGATTTTTGGACCATTATGGTGTTCATATTTTAAACTAATTGGTGCTCTAGTGCAGTAACTGGGGATGCCTAGCATTTTAAATTTACTTATAAGGAAGTGGTTTAAATTCAAGGAGAAACCCAAGGTTTAATATCTGTGTGAGGCGGCAGATGAACCGTAGTAGTGAGTAAGGTTAGGCCGATACAAGCCAGTAATGATACTAGGAAAAACCATTTAAGTTCATCAAGATGAATTCGTGGCGAAGATCGAACAGTTCTTTATCGATGCCGAACAAATGATGAGATGTAAAGAATACATGGGGCGTATACGAGATTCTTACGTACGGTTTTGTGAAAGAGATGAAAGATAACCTCGTCCTATTGATGTATTCTTGAGGTAATACTCTGTTATCAGTCATAATTTAATTTTTAAGAATATGGAACTGTTAATAATTTAGTCTATAGTATTTATATACCCGTGCTACTTGGAAATGCAGGTTTCACAGCTTTGATAGGATATGAGTACAAGGCATGATTTTAATTCATGGTTATTCCTTGATTATGAATCATAACGCCGTAATCGTTTTCTACCTAAACTCTGCTAGGGCAAGACGATAAGCAGACAACTGCGTTGTTATAAGATATTTGTTGATAATGACTTAACGACACATCTTATGCCCCGCATTTGGCACGCTTATCGACTTACTGAAATAGCGTATTTCC
>NZ_NQMR01000059.1 GCF_002276045.1 Pseudoalteromonas sp. NBT06-2
CAGCTTTGATAGGATATGAGTACAAGGCATGATTTTAATTCATGGTTATTCCTTGATTATGAATCATAACGCCGTAATCGTTTTCTACCTAAACTCTGCTAGGGCAAGACGATAAGCAGACAACTGCGTTGTTATAAGATATTTGTTGATAATGACTTAACGACACATCTTATGCCCCGCATTTGGCACGCTTATCGACTTACTGAAATAGCGTATTTCCATGTAGCATGGGTATAGTTGTTTATTTTTTGTATTGTTGTTATCTCGGTGATTATAGTTCATATATGGGCTGCGCATTTTTGATTGCAGTTCTTTAATTTTATTATTTATCGTCATGAAGAAATAAAAATGTATATCTTTTTTATGAAGCCATAGAAATATATTTATTGACGAAGAACCAAAGTTGAATCAAATATGGTGATAGCAATTGTAATTCTACTTCTGGTGATTGGTTCTCTCTTATTCCATTTTTTAAGTCCATGGTGGTTCACCCCTTTAGCATCAAATTGGCAATCAATTGATAACACAATAAATGTGACATTTTGGGTAACTGGTTTTGTATTTGTTGCAGTTAATCTTTTTCTTGCATATGTGGTATTTCGCTATCGCTATAAAAAAAATAGACGTTCAGATTATCAACCAGAGAATAAAAAGCTTGAAGGTTGGCTAACATTTATAACAACAATTGGTGTTGCTGCTATGTTAGCTCCAGGTTTATTCGTTTGGGCGCAATTTGTTAATGTGCCAGAACAAGCGAGTGTGATAGAAGCTGTAGGTCAACAATGGCATTGGAGTTTTCGCCTACCAGGGAGTGACGGAAAGTTAGGGAAAACCGCAATTGAGTTGATTAATCAAGATAATCCATTTGGCATAGATCCTAAGGATTTAGCCGGTCAAGATGATGTTCTCGTAAAAAGTAACGAATTACACCTACCAATAAATGATGCCGTCAAAGTTTTATTAAGATCTAAAGATGTTTTACATAATTTTACCGTACCACAATTTAGAGTGAAAATGGATTTAGTTCCGGGATTAGAATCTTATTTATGGTTTACTCCTACAAAGTTAGGTCGGTTTGAAATTTTGTGCGAGGAGTTATGTGGCATCGCACATTATACCATGAGAGGTCATGTTGTTGTTGAATCGAAAGATGACTACAAAATTTGGTTAGCTCAACAAATCACATTTGAGCAAAGTTTGAATGCTATACCCGCATCTATTGAAAAAGGAAACCAAATTTATGTCCAGTGTGTGGCTTGTCATGGTGATAAAGCACAAGGAAATAAAGCATTGGGTGCACCTCAGCTTGCAGGACAAGCAAAATGGTATTTACAAAGACAGCTAAAATACTATAAGAATCATATTAGAGGTAATAATAAATTGGATACTTATGGGCAGCAAATGGCGCTTATGACTACCAGTTTAGTGGATGATAGTGCCATTTCTGATGTGGCGAATTATTTAAGTTCTTTGCCTTCAATCTCTGTGCAAGGAACCACAAAAGGAAATATCACTAAAGGGCAAAAACTATATGAAAATTGCGCCTATTGCCATGGAAAAACAGGGCAAGGTAATTACGCACTGAATGCACCTAAATTATCAGATCAACATGAATGGTATCTTAGGCGCCAAATTGAGAATTATCAAAAAAAAATCAGGGGAGATCATGCTAAGGATTTATATGGTTCTCAAATGATTTTTATGTCTAAGTTATTACAAAGTGGGCAAGCAATTGATGATGTTACTGCTTATATCGTGTCACTTAATAACTAATATACAGACTACCAATTAAATATACCTTTTATGTTTACAGGTTAGGAGATAAGTATATGGATTATATTGCAATTGCAGATCGTGATGATAAAAGTCATCATCCAAATAGTTTTTTCAGTAAATATATTTGGAGTCAAGATCACAAAGTAATAGCAATTCAATATTCAATCACAGCCATAGCCGTGGGATTAGTTGCATTATTTTTGTCTGGGTTAATGCGATTGCAATTAGGTTTTCCAGATCAGTTTTCATTTATAGATCCAAGTAATTATCTGCAATTTGTCACTATGCATGGCATGATCATGGTCATCTATTTATTAACTGCATTATTATTAGGTGGTTTTGGTAATTACTTAATACCTTTAATGGTAGGAACACGAGATATGGTATTTCCCTATCTCAATATGTTGAGTTATTGGACTTATTTATTATCAGTTATTGTATTAATGATGAGTTTTTTTGTCAGTGGAGGTCCAACTGGAGGTGGGTGGACCTTATATCCTCCACAAACCATATTACCCGGTACTCCGGGTTCAGATCTTGGCATTATTTTTATGCTTATATCTTTAGCTATTTTTATTGTTGCATTCACTATGGGTGGCTTAAATTATGTCACTACCATACTACAAGCCCGCGCTAAAGGTATGACTTTAATGCGAATGCCATTATCTATCTGGGGCATTTTTATTGCCACTATACTTGGACTATTCGCATTTCCAGCGCTTTTAGTTAGCGCGATTATGATGATGTTTGATAAATTATTAGCGACAAGTTTTTTCATGCCGGCCATCTACTCACTAGGAGATAGTTTACAACATACAGGTGGTAGTCCTATTTTATTTCAGCATCTATTTTGGTTTTTTGGTCATCCAGAAGTATACATTGTTGCTTTGCCTGCTTTTGGAATGGTATCTGATGTGATTTCTATTCATGCTCGAAAGAATATTTTTGGTTATCGCATGATGGTTTGGGCAATTGTCGCTATTGGTGGTTTAAGTTTTGTAGTTTGGGCTCATCATATGTATGTCAGTGGTATGAACCCCTATTTTGGTTTTTTCTTTGCAACTACAACATTAATAATCGCAGTACCGACAGCTATTAAAGTTTATAATTGGCTGCTCACTTTATGGCGCGGAAATATTCATTTAACAGTGCCTATGTTGTTTGCAATTGGTTTTATTTTTACATTCACCCACGGTGGTTTAACGGGGTTATTTTTGGGTAATGTCATTATTGATTTGCCTTTATCAGATACTTTTTTTGTTGTTGCACATTTTCACATGGTAATGGGCGTTTCTCCCATTATGGTTTTGTTTGCAGCTATTTATCATTGGTTTCCTTTATTTACTGGGCGATTTTTAAATACTAGACTTGGGAAAATACATTTTTGGGGAACATTTTTAGGCACTTATGCAATATATTTACCTATGCACTATTTAGGGTTTTTAGGTGTACCTAGGCGTTATTTTGCATTGGGAGATACCGATTTTATTCCTGCATCTGTGCAAACTTTAAATGCAAGTATTTCAGTATCAGCCATTATTGTAGGTACGATCCAATTAATTTTCATTATCAATTTATTTTGGAGTGTTTTTAAAGGTAAAAAATCAGGCCCTAATCCATGGCATGCAAACTCACTTGAGTGGCAAACACCACAATGTCCACCACAACACGGTAATTGGGGTGAAAAGTTGCCTGAGGTTCATCGATGGGCTTATGACTATAGTGTACCTGGTGTGAAAGATGACTTTATTCCACAGAACTTATCTCAGCAAAAAGTGATAATGTTTAATGAAACCAATTCTTCTGATCATGAAGGAGATAAAAAGTAATGAAGTTTTTAACGACATTAATGGAAAAACCTTGGTTGACTCCTGATTCAGAATTATCGCCGGTTAACTCTATCCAATACGATCAATCAAAAATAGGGAGAACGGCGTTATTGTTTTTTTTAATGGTAGTAACTATTTTATTTTTACTGATCACAGTGACTTTTTTATCCCGTTCACAATACTATGATTTTCAGGCGCTTTCAGGCCAGCCTTGGTTACCGTTTACTCAACCTACACAGCTTTGGCTAAATACGATAAGTTTGATAGTGGCTAGTTTGGCATTGCAGTTTGCAGTGATATTTTCAAAAAAAATGCAAATGAATACTTCATTAGTTTTTGTCAGTTTAGCTGCCATTTTTAGTTGTTTATTTATCATTGGACAATTATTGGTTTGGCAAAAACTAACCAATACTGGTTATTTCATAAATTCAAACCCAGCTAATAGTTATTTCTATTTATATACGGGATTACATGCATTGCACTTATTTGGTGGTTTTTTTGCGTTAGTACGAGTATTAGCGGTATTTATTAGATGCACTGATCCAAAGCACTTTAGTAAAAATCTCTCATTATGTGCCTTTTATTGGCATTACTTATTGTTAGTTTGGATATTACTGTTCTTGTTATTAACAGCAACTGCAGATACGTATAAAACCATTGCACTTATATGCGGATTTTAGATGTTTCTGCATTGCATACTTTAAGCATTAGGAGGAATTAATGTCTTCTAAATTAAATAAAAATGAAAAGTGCTCTGCTTGGCAGGGGGTGATTCAAGATTTTTCAGGAGATAAACAAGTATTTGATATGTCATGGGGAAAGCTGATGATGTGGATTTTTCTACTCAGCGATACATTTATTTTTAGCGTATTTCTTACAGGTTATATGCATGCCCGTATGGCTGCAACAGACAATTGGCCTGTTTCTAGTGAAGTATTTGCTATGACTATAGCTGGAAACTCTATCCCTTTAGTGTTAATTGCGATTATGACTTTTATATTGATTACCAGTAGTGGCACTATGGCTATGGCTGTCAATTACGCATATCGTGGTGAGCTCAAAAAAACTGTTTATTTAATGTCTGCTACTGCATTTCTTGGAGCATGTTTTGTTGGTATGCAGGCGTTTGAATGGACTAAGCTTATTATTGATGAAGGTATACGTCCATGGGGTAATCCACTTGGTGCGACGCAATTTGGAGCAGTATTTTTTATGATAACGGGGTTTCATGGTTTACATGTTAGTGCGGGTGTCATTTATTTAACTGTCATAGCAAAACGGGTTAATAGCGGAGTTTATGAGAAAAAAGGCTATCAAATAGTCGAGATCACAGGTTTATACTGGCATTTTGTTGATTTAGTTTGGGTCTTTATTTTTGCTTTCTTTTATTTATGGTAAGCATGAGGGGAATATTATGACTGGCTCAGAGGTACAGCAACACCCAATAGGGTTATATTTGAAAATATGGATACTATTATTTGTATTGAGTACATGCTCTTATCTTGTTGATTATATGGAGTTTCAAGGTTTTTTTAGGTGGGCCTTAATCTTAATTTTCATGTTTATGAAAGCAGGATTGATTTTAAGTGTATTTATGCATGTAAACTGGGAGAAACCCGCGTTAAAATTGCTCTTGTTTGTGCCATTAAGTGCTATTGTTATTTTAATTATTTTAATGTCTATTGAAGCAGATTATACTTTTTTAAATCGGTTTATTTATTTGTTGAAAGTGTGATGTGCAAATGAATGAGCACATAAGAAAAAAAGTTATTTTGGTATTTGTTAATCTATTAGTATTAATTACATTTATGGCATTATTTTCTTTGATTATTAGCCCTGATTTAGTGAGTAAACATAAAAAAAGTAATACTGTGATATTTACTGCCTTGGAGCTTGATCCATTTTTATTGATAACGCATAACAATGATAAATTTAGTAATAAAGATTTAATCGGTAAATGGCATATTATTTCGTATGGATATACTCAATGCCCAGATATCTGCCCTATGACATTATTGACCTTAACACGTCTTTCGTATTTGATTAAAAAAAATAATGAAATCAAAGATGTGTCATTTTTGTTTTACACAGTAGATCCTGAACGTGATACTATAAATAGATTAGCACAATATGTTTCTTATTTTGATAATGACTTTATAGGTATAAGAAAAAATAAAGATACAAGTTATCTTAATTTTGAAAAAAACTTAGGCATGCAAGTTAAAATTAAAAATAAACACAATCAATATTATGTCAGTCATGGTTTAGCAATATATTTGATTGATCCCGATGCAAAGCTACACGCAATTTTCAAACCTACCACAAATTCTCTTGGTCATTTGAGTTTTACACCTAAAGATATCTATCAAGATCTTCTGAAATTACACCGAAATTATCTGGTTAAATAAAATCCTCTATATGTCGATATAACTGCCTTTCCGCACCTAAAAATTTAATTAAAAAAACTTGACGTAGGTCAGACATTGATCAGACCCCTAAGCGACTTTTTTGATTTTATATAAATTCAATGCTTGCCCTCCGATGAGTCTTATTATTTTTTCTCTTAATTCGTCAAAGCCATCTAGGTGAACTTCATTATCATTTTGGAGTAAATTAATTCCTTCAAAACATTGAAATACCCAACGTAATGTAGGGTTTGATATTTCTTGATTAATTTGATTCGGTATCGTTGCTCCAACCTTTTTCATGTTTGTTCGCATTCGCCTTTGAGCGATGGAATAAACCAGTAATGAAAGCGTCATCACCATCAACAGAGCGTCTATCCTGCTTGGCTTTTTGATAAATAACGATGAAACAAAAAACAACGGATCTTTTAAAAACCTATATCCGTGATCAATGAAGATGCTTGATTTTTGGTGAAAGAGGATCAAGCTAGCTATTAATGAATATTAAACTTACACCCGAATTAAAAGCAGCCTTAGAGTTACGACACAGTAAAGTGCGTGATGGCTATGAGCGAGACCGTATAAAAGCCGTTTTGCTACATGCAAAAGGCTGGACTATTGTCATGATAGCTCAGGCTTTACTTGTTCATGAAAGTACAATATCTCGCCATATTAAAGATTTCATTGCTGAGCATAAGCTTACCCCTGACAATGGTGGTTCGTTTAGTCACCTCGATGATAAACAAACTAAACAGCTAATTGAGCATTTAAGTGATATCACTTATTTTCATACACACCAAATTTGTAGTTATATCCAAGCCACTTTTGACGTTAACTATTCGGTATCAGGACTTAATAAATGGCTTCATCAGAATGGCTTTAGCTACAAACAACCTAAAGGTGTTCCTCACAAATTTTGTCCATCTAAGCAAGATGAATTTATAGCTAAATATGAGTTACTCAAAGCTGAAATGGCTGAGAATGATGTTTTACTGTTTATGGACGCAGTCCATCCGACACAAGCGACTAAAGTGACATGCGGTTGGATACGCACAGGTGTTGATAAAACCATTGAAACCACAGGAAGCAGAACTCGGGTTAATATTGTTGGAGCAATCAGGCTAGGGTATCTATACCCAAGCCACTTCAA
>NZ_NQMR01000006.1 GCF_002276045.1 Pseudoalteromonas sp. NBT06-2
ACAAAATTGCGCAAGTGTTTTATTTAAAAAAACATCTTTTATTTCATAATTGAACAAAAATCAGCCGAGTGGTTTAATAAACACTCTCAAGCGTGTTGTTTTTATTCCTAAACTTGTTGTTTCACTAATTTATATAAACCAACTCAGCGGGGACTTCTGAGCAAATCATGCTCGTTGTTCCATCTTTTTTTAAGGGAGTAACCATTAATGCTAAGATGCGCCTAGATCATGAATTGCTCAACAGTTCTGAAACTCGCATCTTGAAGATGCTTGGGTATAATAGGTGTTAGTCTTAATTAATATGTCTTTTTTGAATTTAGGAATAAATAATGACAATTCGCGCTTATAAAGGTATTCAACCAAAAATTGGTATTAATACATACGTAGATGAATCAGCCATTATTGTTGGTCAACTTTATTTAGGTAAAGATTCTAGTATCTGGCCTTTAGTTGCTGCTCGAGGTGATGTTAATTACATTCAAATTGGCGAAAGAACAAATATCCAAGACGGTTCAGTTTTGCATGTCACTCGAAAATCTGAATCCCTTCCCGATGGTTACCCGCTTATTATTGGTGATGATGTCACTATTGGACATAAAGCTATGCTACATGGTTGCAAGTTGGGAAACAGAATTTTAGTTGGCATGGGCGCTATTATTATGGATAACGCAATTGTTGAAGATGATGTCATCATTGGTGGTGGTTCTTTAGTGCCACCAAACAAAAAGCTTAAATCTGGTTACCTATATGTTGGCAGTCCTATAAAACAAGCACGCCCCTTAACTGAACAAGAACGTGCTTTTTTAAAAATATCTGCCGACAATTATGTATTGTTGAAAGATGAATACTTAAAGGACTTATAGCGCCTCTATTATCTTAACCAAATTTCACCGAGTTCATTATACTCTTCATCCTCAATTAGCTCGGTCGCTTGATCTTCTAAATCAAACTTATTTTGATTTAAAAACTCTTCAATATTTTCACCAGTATGTTTAACAAAACAAAAAACGATTAACCCAGAAACTATCGCTTCAAACTGAATCGCTTCTCGCTCTGCTACATATATATAACGATCCACAAATTGTATTGCTTGATTCATAGTTTATAATTCACTTTTTAATTTAATTAAGACATTTTCAATATTGGGCTTAGCATTTCGCCATAAATAAAAACTCTCGGCAGCTTGCTCAACTAGCATTCCGATACCATCTACTAGTATAGCTGCTTCATTATTTTCTTTAATCCAATTCAAAAATGAGGTTACATTCTTTTCATAAAACATATCATATGCTGCTTCACAAAATTGAGCATGAATAACATCTAACGCAGGTAAATCACCCGTGACACTGGTAGAGGTAGAATTAATAATTAGTTGATATTCATCTTTTGGTAACAAATCAAAGCTAGATGCAGAAATTGTAATGTTTTTTTCTAACGCATATTCTTGAAATGTTTTTTCTAACAACTGTGCTTTTTCAACTGTTCTATTCACAATAACAAGTGAATCAGGTTCTTGTCCTAACAAAGGTAAAATAACACCTCTCGCTGCGCCACCAGCACCAATCAACAAGATGCGTTTATTTTTTATTTTTATATTATTTCTCAATAAATCAGCGACTAAACCTGCACCATCCGTATTATCACCTAAAATACGGCCATCATCACACTTCTTTAATGTATTTACAGCACCAGCCAGTTGTGCTCTTAAAGTTAATGTATCAGCATATTGAAAAGCTTTTTCTTTAAAAGGTAAAGTTACATTTGCGCCTAAGCCCTCCCCTTGAAAAAACTGATTCAATGAATCGATAAAGCCATCTCTAGGTGCTAGAATCGCACGGTAATCAAGCTGATGCCCGACAGATAATGCAAACATTTGATGAATTGTCGGCGATTTTGAATGTTTTATTGGGTTACCAAATACAGCATATGAATCCATTTCAATCCTTTTTATCGTAGTTTTGGAGTTAACTTAACAGATGAACCTTATAAAACGTATTTTCACTAAAGAACACACACAAAACAAGCCCTCAGAAAAACCTATAGTTGAAAAAACACCTTATGAGATTATTGGTGGAGAAACTGGTGCATATAACTTATCAAAGCGCTTTTACGATATAATGCAACAAGATGAATATGCTCGCCCATTATTAGAGTTACACCCTCAACCTTTAGATCGTATTCGCATTGTATTTTTTGAGTTTTTATCCGGTTGGCTAGGAGGTCCTGATTTATTTACGGAAAAATACGGTCATCCAATGCTACGAAAAAAGCATTTACCTTTTTTAATTGATGAAGAATTAAGAAATCAATGGATTTATTGCATGTATAAGGCGCTAGATATTGAGATAGATAACCCCTTACTTCGCCAGAATTTAAAAATATCATTTTTACAATTAGCAACCCATATGATTAATCAAGAATAATTTAATCTAGGTCAAAACCCACTATAAAATGTTAGTACATTATATTTTCTCTATGCTAAGGATAAAATTTATGCGCTCACTCTCAATTCAAAACAAAATTTACATTCTCCCTGCTCTATAGCCGAATCAATATAAAATGACATAGTCAAGGTGCTCAGAAAATAGTGCGTCAAGCTCGCAACGCTTAGTTCTTCTAATTGATTTTACATGCGTCCATTTTTGCTCAATTGAATTTAAGTCAGGGCTATACCCATGCGACATGGAAATGCGTTATTTCAGCAAGTCGAGAAGCGTGCCAAATACGAGGCATAAGATGTGTCGTTAAGTCATTCTCAATAAATATCTTATAACAATGCATCTTGCCCTATGGGTGTTTGGGTAGAAAACGATTGCGGCGTTATGATTCATCATCAGGGAATAACCATGGATTACAAATCATGCCTTGTACTCGTATTCTAACCAAGCATAGAGTACATCGAAATTGACATAGCATGTAAAAACACTCAAAGTTAAGAATAGACCACCGACAATAGCACCAATGACATTCACTCGGTCTTTTACTTGCCAATCATGCATGCCATAACAACGAACAGCTTTTTTTTAATAGCCATGAGTGCACGGCATACATTGTGCAAAACCACTCTCATCAAGATAAACAATATCTTTTCCATCCTCTTCATAACACGCAATCCGACGCTGAAAATTTAATCGCTCTTCTTCGTCAGATTTTGGGTGTTTTAGTGTTTTTTTTTAAGGTGATGTAATGCGTTTCAGAGCGTAATGATACCAATTCTATTAAGTTAATGATCAGATTTAAATTAGGGTGAATTTTTAAGAGTAAGGCACTTAATTGAGTAATAGATAATTGGACTCCCCCACATTCTAAAATGTGGGTAATATAAAAGCTCCTAAACAAATATATTAAAAGCGTCCATAACATGTATCCTACTAGAGTTGCAGTTGATTTAGCAAAAGCAGTTATTCAAGTTTGCATTTATAAAAACAAAAAAGGTGAAGTCTAATATTGAAATGACACCGGATGAATTTCTTTGCATATCCACTTTAGTTTCAGATTTTTGCCGATTAATATAAGACGTAATGTTATTAGCCCAACGAAATAGTGTTCTGAGGCTAATATTAAAATGCTCACTTGTTTTTTCAAAAGTGAACTTATTTTTTTCTTTGTAAGCCAAAACAGGTTGGCGAAAATCTAGACGATCAGGTAAAAGCTTTTAAGTTAACACTATAAAATTCAATTAAAGCCAATTTTATAAACTGGCTTTAATATTAAATTTACTTTTCAGCTAACCAATCTTTTGGTTTTAAGAAATCATTATAAAGCTTAGCTTCTAAAGAATTAGCCTCAGGCGAATAGTTATATTCCCAACGAGCTAATGGTGGCATAGACATCAAAATAGATTCTGTACGCCCACCTGTTTGCAAACCAAATAATGTGCCACGATCCCAAACTAAATTAAATTCAACATAGCGACCTCTACGGTACAGTTGAAAGTCTCTTTGCTGTTCAGTAAAAGGCGTATATTTTCTTCGTTCTATAATCGGCACATACGCATCTAAAAATGCATCGCCTACCGATTGCATAAATTCAAAGCTTTTCTCAAAACCCATTTTATTTAAATCATCAAAAAATAAACCACCTACACCACGTGTTTCATCTCTATGCTTTAAATAAAAATATTCATCACACCATTTTTTATATTCAGGATAAATAGTATCGCCAAATGGATCACAAGCATTTTTAGCTACCATATGCCAATGCACTACGTCTTCAATTTTCGGATAAAAAGGTGTTAAGTCAAACCCACCACCAAACCACCAAATAGGTTCTTCGCCTTCTTTTTCAGCTATGAAAAACCTCACATTAGCGTGACTTGTTGGGATATGTGGATTTTTGGGGTGTATAACAAGAGATACCCCACATGCATGAAAGCTGCGCCCAGCCAGTTCGGGTCTGTGTGCTGTCGCTGATGTAGGCATAGAGTCACCATAAACATAAGAGTAATTAACCCCCCCTTGTTCAATGACTGCGCCATTGGTGATAACACGCGTTCGGCCACCGCCCCCCTGCTCTCGCTGCCAAGTATCTTCAATAAATACAGCTTCACCATCTGCTTGCTCTAGGCCTTGGCAAATTTGGTTTTGTAAACTTAATAAATACTCTTTAACTTTTTCTAAACTAACGTTCTGCATTTTGTCCTCAATTAACTTCTGATGACCGCACCAGTCATAGCATCTTTTATTTGACTAGGCTTATTCCCAATACCTAATTCACCTTGTACATAAAATAAATTTCTATCGATAAAAACCTGCTTAGCTTCTTTAATATCTTTCACTGGATCGCAACCTGCTAGGTTTGCACTGGTCGAAACTAAAGGTTTACCAAATTGAGAGCATAGCGCTTTAACTTCAGCATGATTACTCACTCTTACAGCTATGCTATCAAATTTACCTGTTATCCATTTTGGTGCTGATTCTGATGCAGGTAAAATCCAAGTAACAGCGCCAGGCCAAGACGAAAAAATCTCAGGTCTTTTATCCATTGGTATTTTACTATCATCAATATAAGGTAATAACTGGCTATAATTATCAGCAATTAAAATAAGGCCTTTATCAACTGAACGCTGTTTAATAGTCAATAAATCCATAACAGCTTGCTGATTATCTGGATCACAACCTAAACCAAACACTGCCTCTGTCGGATAAAAAATAACAGCACCTTGCTTTAAAGCCGTTATTACATTTAATTCATTATTTGATTCAGTCACTATTGTTTTAACTCTTAAAATTAACCAGTTTGTTTATAGCCGCATAATTTCTGTGGGCATTGTAACTTTTTACCTGCACCTGTCGACTTTTCAATTAACACTAACCAACCACATTGCGGACAAGTTTGATCAACTGGTAATTGATTTAATATGTAGTTACATTCAGGATATGCATTACAAGAATAAAAAGTTCGCCCTGATTTATTGCTACGTTTTACTAACTTTCCAGCACTACATTTTGGGCATTGAGGAAACTTATCTTCGGGTGAGTCTTCATTATCATGTGCAATATAATGACAACAAGGGAAACCAGTGCAACCAATAAACATACCATAACGGCCATTTTTAACGGCTAATACTTCACTACATAGCGGGCAATGAGATCCATCAAGTATTTTAATTTTCTCAACATCGTGCTCAATCAAAGATTTGGTATATTCACAATCAGGGTAACTAGCGCAGCCTACAAAAGGCCCACTTTTACTATGACGAATAATAAGCTCAGACCCACAATCAGGACATACTCCAAGCTCTTTTTCTAGAGCATGTTCATGTGCACTAAAAAGATCGTTGTCGATTTTTGTCATAACAATACCAGTAAAGATAAATTAATATATAGATTATACCTAACAAGGCAAAAAAATACCCTGAAACTATCAGGGTATTATTTATAAAACAGTCCATTTCATTTTTTTATATTGAAAAGCATCAACAGTTAATTTAAATTGATAACTGAGTTGGTTTTAATGTACTTGCCCTCTTTGCTCATCAAAAATCAAATCTTCCATTTGAGCATAAGCGCCTTCTTGTCCTGGTACATTAAACAAAACCATTAAAACAACCCACTTTAAATCATCTAAACTAATACACTCTTTATCTAAATAAAATATACGGTCTATTACCATTTCTCGCGTAATCGGATTAATAAGTGCAACCTGCTCTAAAAACATTAAAAAGCTTCTACAAGTGATATCTAGTTTGTCACATTCTGAATCTGTAAAAATTCGTGTTGAATGTGATGGCGAACGATTTAAATATGGAAATTCATCGCTATGCTGTAAATCGGCTAACTGCTCCAACCAATCAAGTGCTTTATATATTTCTGAACTATGAAATCCAGCTCGTTTGAGCTCTTCAGTCAACTCATTCTCTTCAACAAAGATGGCTGATTCGCTATGAATATAATTCTCAAATAAATACATGAGGATATCGAACATTTTAACACCTCCTTAGCTTAATGTAGCCGTCTATAACACGCTCTATTTTATCTTCTAATTCAAGATCTAATAAACGAGGTAATATCTGTTCTATTGGTAACTGAACCCTTTGTGCAATAACATCAACCGGAGTCACCTCAAATCCAAGCTGCTCTAATATTGGATCATTTTCCTTACTTTTTTCTTGCTCTCTATTAGTATATAGACAACTTTTTGTAAAAAAGCTCAACTCTTCTAATATATCGTCCACATTCTCAATTAATTTAGCGCCCTGTTTTATCAAAAAATGGCACCCTTGAGATAATGAGCTGTGTATGGATCCAGGTACAGCAAAGACTTCTCGGTTTTGCTCTAGCGCATATTTAGTTGTGATCAATGAACCGCTTTTTATTTCCGCTTCAACGACTACAACACCCAAAGATAAACCTGAGATAATGCGATTTCTACGAGGAAAATTACTTGCTTGTGGTTTGGTTCCTGGTAAAAACTCACTAACTAAAAGCCCTTTTTTCAGTATTTGTTCAAATAAAAGCGTATGCCTTTTAGGGTAAACTAAATCAATTCCAGTACCTAGTACTGCTATAGTGTATCCATTAGAAGCTAAAGCACCTTTATGTGCTGCACCATCAATACCTAAAGCTAAACCAGAAGTAATAGTTAAACCTTTTTCAACTAACTCATAAGCTAATTGTGATGCCGTAATTAACCCGTTAGGCGTCGCACTTCTGCTGCCTACCATAGCAATTTGAGGGGTTGATAACAAATGAACCTGACCTTTACAAAATAATAACAGTGGCGGACTAGCTATTTGCTTTAAAGACTCTGGATATTGATCATCAAAGTAACACAATACCTCAATACCTTGTTCCAATATAGAAGAGGTTATTTGATTGATATAAGACCAATCTGTGTTTATTAAATTTTGTGATATTTTTGCAGTTAAGCCAAACTCTAATAGTTGGTTATATGATGTGGAAGTTAATTGAGATAATTGAATCTTTTTTTGTAAACGAATTAAAATTGCAATCCCGAGCCCTTTACATAAATAAAAAGCGAGCCAATTACCTAGCTCGCTTTTTTTAATACTTTCCATGGTCCCTCCTTAGAGCCGATCACTATTATTCTACGCTTACAACATCTCCAACTCTTATTGGCTGTAACGTACCAGTGACTAAGGCGTAACTTAAATTATTATAAACCTTAAATACCATTAACTCGCCAACTTTTTCTTTTGGCATGTTCCAAACTGTACTATCAGCATTCTGTTCAATACCAAAAAATTCACTTGTTGAGGCTGCTATTTTTGCAAAACGAGATGAATCTTCTAAATATTTAGGCCCTGCACTACCATCTACAACTGTAGGCGATTGACGGCGAATATCAAAAATATGTCCAGGTTTTATTTCATCTTCAGTACCAAGGTCAATAACAACCACATCTAACTTGCTAAATTCCCTTAATTTAGTTGTAGATGCGATGATTAAACCATCAACTTTTTTTTCTGGTTTTGTTAAATTAAAGAATGCTGGTAAAGATTGTCCTTCAATTGCAGGCATTAAAAAGTCACTGCCATGAATTTCTCGTTTTGAGTTTATTACACGAACCGAAGCCGGAACACCATTTTCAATGTCGCCACTTCTAAATGCTCTAGCGGTACCTACTAAAATAGCTTCATGCGCTAAAGGCTCACCAGTCTCAGGATCAATATATGCTTCACCTTTGCGATAAATACCATAATATTTACTACGCTCTAAATTACCTTTGACGTATAAAATATGACCCGAAACTAAATTTTTAGCACTAGAGTTACCGCCTAAAACATATGGCTTTGTAGCCATAACTTCTTCATCCATAGCCTGTTCATAAGTTAAATAAGGTCGAATAAGTTCAAGCGGTAAAGTTGGAATAGCACCATCTTTCTTCATGGTTTTACGACCATGCGGAGATATTTTTTTATACTTTTGATTCATCACCAGCATAGGTTGACCATCGGCATCATAGACTAACGAAAGCATATCGCCAGGATATATTAGGTGCGGATTATCAATTTGTGGATTAAATCGCCATAGCTTAGGCCACAACCAAGGTTGCTCTAAGTAGATAGCAGAAATATCCCAAAGCGTATCGCCTTTTTTAACTACATACTGCTCAGGCGCATCATTTTTAACTTTCAAAATATCTGCGATCGCTGGAAAAACCATCGACAATGAAAGCGCTATAGCTGCAATTTTTTTAATCATAAAAGCTTCCTTGAGTCTTTTCTTTTATTATTATTGACCTAAACCTGTAAAAAATGAACACGAATGGCTAAAATACAGACATTAACATAATCTAGAATTTTAAGCACAGCTTTAAAAGGTAAATATGGCAATTTTAGAAGTATTACGTTTCCCCGATGAACGTCTTCGCACTATCGCAAAGAAAGTTACACAAGTTGATGATTCAATAAGAAAGATTGTTGATGACATGTTTGACACTATGTACGAAGAAAACGGCGTAGGCTTAGCTGCCACTCAAGTTAATATCCATCAACGTATTGTTGTTATGGACGTTTCTGAAAACCGAAATGAAAAAATTGTATTGATCAATCCAGAGATCACTCAGCAATCAGGAAACACAATCAGTGAAGAAGGGTGTTTATCTGTACCAGAAGCACATGCAAAAGTAGACAGAGCAGAATTTGTTACTGTTAAAGCATTAAACGCGCAAGGTGAAAAATTTGAAATGGATGCTGAAGAGCTGTTGGCTATTTGTATTCAACACGAATTAGACCATTTGGTAGGTAAATTATTTATCGATTATTTATCACCATTAAAGCGTCAACGTATACGTAAAAGATTAGAAAAAGAAGCAAAGTTAGCCGCAAAAGAAGCAGCCCGAAGCTAAAGAAAATCTAATTAATTATTTTTTAACGGCCATATTATGGCCTTATATAATTATGCTTTGCATTTTTATAACCTAAGGAAATTTTAGTGACACAACCTTTACGCATTGTTTTTGCGGGTACGCCAGATTTTGCAGCTCGCCACCTTCAAGCTCTTATAGACTCAGAACATCAAGTAATAGCCACATACACTATGCCAGATCGCCCAGCAGGACGAGGAAAAAAACTAAAAGCAAGTGAAGTAAAACAACTTGCTATTGAAAATAATATTGATGTTTATCAACCTGACTCATTAAAAATTAAGAGTGAACAACAAATATTAGCCGATCTAAACGCTGATATTATGGTTGTTGTTGCTTACGGTTTAATTTTACCGCAAAGCATTTTAGATACACCTCGTTTAGGCTGTATCAATGTACATGGCTCTATTTTACCTCGCTGGCGTGGTGCTGCACCAATTCAAAGAGCAATATGGGCAGGCGATAAAAAATCAGGCGTAACCATAATGCAAATGGACTTAGGTTTAGATACCGGTAATATGCTAAATATTACAACTTGTGATATCACGCAGAAGGAAACAAGTACATCTTTATATACCAAACTTGCAAAGCTTGGCCCTAAAGCACTTATCGAAACGCTAGCTGAAATAACTAATGGTACTTCAAAGGCAGTCGTTCAAGATGAAACACAAGCTACTTATGCTCATAAATTATCTAAACCAGAAGCAGATATAGATTGGTCTGTGAATGCTGAACAAATAGAACGTAATATTCGCTCATTTAACCCTTGGCCTATTTGTTTTACACAAATGTCAGGTAATACAGTTAAGATATACCAAGCGAAGGTAGTTGAATTAACTGGCAAACCAGGCACAGTGTTAAAATGTGATAAACTAGGAATCACCATAGCAACTGGTAAAGGCGCTCTTAAGATAGAACTGCTACAACCTCAAGGAAAAAAACCTATGTCTGCACAAGATTTTTTAAATGGTCGAGCTGATTGGGTCGAAATTAATAGCTTAGTCGGTAATAAAGGTGAAAACGAATGAGCGACGTAAGAGCCTTAGCAGCTGAAGTTATTTATCAAGTTATCATAGAAAAACAATCTCTTAATCAGGCTTTACCTGCTGCTAACACAAAAGTTACAGTGAAAGACAAAGCTTTATTACAACAGCTTTGTTATGGCGTATTACGTCACTATTCAAGTTTAGAGTTTTACTGTTCTAAATTATTAAGTAAGCCAATAAAAGGCAAGCAAAAAGTATTTGAGTTTTTACTTTATGTTGGTATTTATCAATTACAACATATGCGCACTCCACCACATGCAGCTGTTGCTGAAACTGTCAACGCATTAACAACTTTAAATGCCACTGGGTTAAAGGGTTTAATTAATGCTGTTTTACGTAATTTCCAACGTAAACAAGCAGATCTTGAAGCGCAAGCACATGAGATTAATGCATGTCGCTATAACCACCCAGGCTGGTTTATCAATCAAGTTAAAGCAGCTTACCCTGAAAAATGGCAGAAAATTTTAGAAGCAAACCAATTACAAGCACCTATGTGGTTACGTGTAAACCAAACACAAAATAGCACAACACAATATAGTGAAAAGCTCAGCCAAGAGAATATAAAACATCAATTACAAGATGGTTTTATTGATGCTGTTTTATTAGATAAACCATGTGATGTTTTTAGCTTACCAGAATTTGAAACTGGCGGCAGTTCAGTACAAGACGGTGCAGCTCAAATAGCTGCAAGATTATTAGATCCACAAGATGGCGACTATATACTTGATGCATGTGCAGCCCCTGGCGGAAAAACATGTCATGTATTAGAGCTTGCTAAAGTTGCAGTATTAGCCTTAGACTCCGATGCAAAAAGATTAGAGCGTGTCCAAGAAAACTTAACTCGTATTGGCTTGAAAGCAGAGTTAACGTGTGCCGATGCATCTAAACCTGATAACTGGTTTGATGGTAAGCAATTTGACCGTATTTTATTAGATGTTCCATGCTCAGCTACCGGTGTCATACGTCGTCACCCAGATATAAAATGGTTACGTAGATCAGACGACATTGAAAAAATAGCAAAACTACAAGGGCAAATTTTACAAGAAATATGGCCTTTATTAAAACCAGGTGGTACTTTGCTGTATGCTACCTGTTCGGTTTTACCTCAAGAAAACAAAAATCAAATTTTGAACTTCCTTGAAAAGCAAACTGATGCTGAACATATTGCAATAAACTCTGATGATACTTTAACCACTCCAGGATGGCAGTTGCTGCCTGATCTGACCGATGGTTTTTATTATGCAAAGTTAACTAAAAAACACCCTTAATAAAAACAAAAAATATATTGGTAGATCATGAAAATTATCATTTTAGGCGCAGGTCAAGTTGGTGGTACTTTAGCTGAAAACTTGGTTGGTGAGAAAAACGAAATCACTGTGATAGATGTCAACGGTGATAAACTTCACCAACTTCAAGATAAGTTCGACTTACAAGTTGTAACTGGACATAGCGCCCACCCTGATATTTTACGCCAAGCAGGAGCTGAAGATGCAGATATGATTATTGCGGTAACTAGCTCCGACGAAGTAAACATGATCGCCTGTCAAATTGCTTATAGTATATTTAATACACCAACAAAAATTGCGCGTATACGCTCTGAACAATACTTACGTTATAAAGAAAAGCTATTTCATAACCATGACCTACCTGTAGATCACTATATTGCACCTGAGCAACTTGTTACTAAGTACATACGTCGTTTAATTGATTACCCAGGTGCTTTACAAGTTTTACAGTTTGCGGAAGGTAAATTATCTTTAGTTGCAGTAAAAGCCTACTACGGTGGTCTATTAGTTGGTTATGCCCTTTCAACATTAAAGGAGCATATTCCAAATGTTGAAACTCGCGTTGCTGCTATTTATCGTCAAGGCAGGCCAATCAAACCTTTGGGTACCACAGTAATTGAAGCTGATGATGAAATATTTTTTATCGCAGCAACTAAACATATACGCGCCGTAATGAGTGAGTTACAAAAACTTGAGCAATCTTATAAAAAAATAATGATTGTAGGCGGTGGTAATATTGGAGCAGGCTTAGCGCGTTCTTTAGAAAAGAACCACACCGTAAAGCTTATTGAGCATAACCCTGAACGTGCAACTCAATTATCTGAACAGTTAGATAAAACTATTGTTTTTTGCGGTGATGCATCCGATCAAGAGTTATTATCTGAGGAACACATCGAACAAGTTGATGTATTCATTGCGGTAACCAATGATGATGAAGCTAACATCATGGCAGCTATGCTGGCTAAACGCATGGGGGCACAAAAAACGATGGTACTAATCCAACGCAGCGCATATGTGGACTTAGTACAAAGTGGTGAAATTGATATTGCGATTTCTCCGCAACAAGCCACCATATCAGCGCTACTTACTCATGTACGACGCGGTGATATTGTAAACGTATATTCTTTGCGTAAAGGTGCAGCTGAAGCAATCGAAGCGGTCGCTCATGGTGACAAAACGACGTCTAAAGTGGTTGGTAAAGCAATTAGGGATATCAAACTACCTGCTGGTACAACTATTGGTGCAATCGTTAGAAATGATGATGTTTTAATTGCACATGATAATACTGTCATCGAATCAGGTGATCACGTGATCATGTTCTTAATCGATAAGAAACATATCTATGTAGTGGAAAAACTATTCCAAGTAAGCGCTATCTTTATGTAGCATTAATTGTCTGTATTATTTAATAAAAAAGCACAACTAAAGTCGGGCATATACCCAAACCACTTCAAGATGCAGGATTCAGTTGGAATTAGAAATGCTTTAGGCAAGGCATTGATTGAAGAACATGGTTATTCCCTTTTCAAAATCAATAACGCTGCATAAAGTATTTATAAACCAACCTTACAGGGACTTCTGAGCAAATCATGCTCGTTGTTGCCTGCATGGATGTAGGTACTAGAGCAATGCAGGAGCATATTGCCGGTCCATCTTTTTTAAGGGAGTAACCATTAATGCAAAGATGCGCCTAGATCATGAATTGCTCAGCAGTCCTGAACCTCACATCTTGAAGTGGCTTGGGAATACAATTTAGCCACGCCAAAATGTGGGTGTAAATAAAACTAATAAAGTAAATATCTCTAAACGACCAAATACCATAGCAATGGTTAAAATCCATTTTGCGGTATCTGTGATATCACCAAAGTGAGCAGCAACATCACCTAAACCCGGGCCTAGATTGTTTAAACATGCTGCAGTAGCAGAAAAAGCAGTGATATTATCCATTCCAGTGCCCATTAACATTAGCATGATAATGACAAACACTAATGCATAAGCTGAGAAGAACCCCCAAACTGCTTCAACCACTTTATCGGGTAATGCTTTACGCCCCAGCTTAATTGAATATATCGCTCTAGGGTGCACCAAACGATTTAGCTCTCTTATGCCTTGTAAGTATAAAAGAAATACACGGACCACCTTCATACCGCCTCCAGTGGAGCCTGCACAGCCTCCTATAAAGCTAGAGAATATTAATAACATAGGTAAAAATATTGGCCAAGCAGAAAAGTTATCGGTGGCAAAACCTGCGGTTGTACTAATTGAAACTGCTTGAAACAATGCTTGATTCAAAGTTTCATCACCACTTTCAAATACATTTTCAGAAGACAGCACTGCAAAACAAATTAATACCAAGGCAACTTGAATTAACAAAAATACTTTTAGCTCTGGGTCTCGGATATAATTTTTTAAGCTTCTATTGGCCACAACCGCATAATGCAATGAGAAATTTACTGCGGCTATCAGTAAAAATACAACACATATTACATTTATGAATGGGCTATTAAAATGTCCCATTGAAGCATCATAAGTAGAAAAACCTCCTATCGCTATTGTAGAGAAAGCATGGCAAATCGCATCAAACCATCCCATTCCGGCACTCCAATAAGCTAAAGTACATGCTATAGTGAGCGATACATAAATATACCAAAGGTGTTTCGCAGTATCCGCGATACGGGGAGTCATTTTAGAATCTTTCACGGGACCTGGTGTTTCAGCCCTATATAACTGCATACCCCCAACTCCTAACATAGGTAAAACAGCAACAGCTAATACAATGATCCCCATACCACCAAGCCATTGTAATTGTTGTCGATAAAATAATACTGACTTAGGTAAAAATTCAATTCCGGTTAAAACGGTAGCTCCCGTTGTCGTTAAACCAGAAAACGATTCAAATACAGCATCTGCTAATGATAAGCTAGGTTCTTCCAAAAAGATCAAAGGCAAAGAACCAAACGCGCCTAATACCAACCAGAATAAAACAACAATCAAAAAACCTTCACGGGCTTTTAAATCTGCTTTTTCACTTCGATTTGGATACCAAGTAACTAAACCAATCGTGACACTAAATACAAAAGCGAGAACAAAAGGAAAACCACCACCATCTTTATAAATTAAAGAAACGAGTGCCGGAGGGATCATAGTGACACTAAAAAGTGCAACTAATAACCCGAGGATTCTGATAATAGTACGAAACTGCATTAGATTATTTATATCCTACATACCGATTTTAATCGGAAGTAATTAATGCCTATAGATTACTTTAAATTGCCCTAAAAAATAACAGTTAACAAATTAATCTTTTAACTTAAATTCAACTCTCGCATTTGTTTTCTCAAAGATTTCCGCTAAAACACGTTTAACTTCTCTACTGTCGATCTTAATTTGCCAATCTATTTGTGCTGTAAATGTTTTTTGAATATCTAAAACTTTATAGGCTGTTAAAATATTTTCAATCAAGCCCTGATGACTATATTCTGAAATACCATAAACTAACGCTTCAGGTATTTTAGTTTCAGTTTTTAGTTCCAACATCGCATTATTTAAACTACCGCCATATGCACGGACTAAACCACCAGTGCCGAGTTTAATGCCACCAAAATAACGTGTTACCACAGCTGTGATCTCACCTAAACCAGAGCCCATCAAGACATTAAGCATAGGCTTTCCTGCTGTGCCGTTGGGTTCACCATCATCAGAAAAACCAAACACATGACTCCCTCCCGGTTCACCTGCGATATGCGCCCAACAATTATGTCTCGCATCAGGGTATTTAATGCCAATTTCTTTAATGAATGCTTTGGCAGAATCTAAATCTGGCGTGTGAGCGATATGAACGATGAATTTGCTTTTTTTGATATCTTGTTGATAAAAGACAGAGTCAAAAGGGATTTTATATTCTTGCGGCATGGCTATAATCTAGGTTTAATAGCGAGGCTAAGAACCCCGCAAATTATTATGAGTATAAATATTAGTGATATTTTCTTATATTAAAAATTACCACGAACAAAAGAACTAAGCTAAATTTAAGTCACGTGTCATGTTTTCATTATGATCACGATGGACAATAATATTATCTTCAATTCTGATACCACCATGAGGCTTAAACTCAGCAACTTTATCCCAATTAATGTATTGGTTATTATTTGTTTTGGATAAATCACCTAATAATGAGTCAATAAAATATAAGCCAGGCTCAATAGTAAAGACCTGATTTACTTCTACGGTACGCGTACAACGTAAGAAAGGGTGGCCTTCAGGTGCACTTTGATGTGTTCCTCTTTCATCAGCCATAAACCCTCCCATATCATGTACTTGCAAACCTAAATGATGGCCTAAGCCATGTGGGAAAAAAGTTTTTGTAATACCTCTTTCAATAATTGCTTCTGTAGATAAGTTTACAATATTAAATTGTGATAATAGTTTTGCGATACGCATATGGCAATCAACATGTAAATCACCATATTTTACACCGGGCTTTAAGTCATCACACATTTGTAGTTGCTGTGTATTTAGTTCACTGATCAATTCTGCAAACTGACCTGATTTATTAAAGTCATAAGTACGTGTAATATCTGAGGCATAACCATTAAAACTTGCACCCGCATCAATCAAAAATGAACGCATTGTTTGCGGCGGTAACTGATCTAAATGTGTGTAATGTAAAATGGCACAGTTTTCATTTAGTGCAATGATATTATCATAAGGTACTTCGTTAGCACCTTGTCGTGTAGCCAATAAATAAGCATTTTGAATATCAAACTCAGAACCTCCAGCATAAAAAGCATCTCTTGCTGCTTGATGACCATTCACAGCTAAGCGATTTGCTTCACGTAAACACACATGCTCATAAGGTGTTTTATATGCGCGATGATAATGAGTATAATTAAGTACTGGTTCAGGGTTTAATTCTTTAAAACCCAGAGCTTCAGCAACTTCTACATACTCACCTAAATAAGCATATTTTTCTTTATCGTAAGGTAATAACTGCTCAACTTGATCTGGTACTTGTAATAATTGAATATCAAAATATTCAGCCCAATATTCATTTGGTTCATCTGGCACTTTATGCCAAAAATCTACTGGGAGATAAAAAATAAGCTTAGGTTTATCAGTACCATTAAGTACTAACCAGCAATGCGGATTATCTACAACTGGTAACCAAGCTTTAAAATGTGGGTTAACTTTGAACGGATAGCTCATATCATCTAAAAATTGACGTTTAGCTTGTCCTGAATGAATTACTAAACCATCAAGTCCTTCTCGCTCTAAAAGCGTTTTTGTTCGTTGCTGTAAAGTTGTAATATGTTCAGCATATAAAGAAGCGAGTTTATCCATTATTTTTCCTAAATGTGTGAAATTAAAATAATAACGATTATGGTCAGTTTAACACATGAAAGTCATTGATAAAGTATGCATCATTTCTGAATTTTCATCGTTAATAAATCATCAAATAAATTGTCAGTTTCACCCATTCTTGTATGGTAAACCTGTTTATAAGCAAATACGTTTTTCACATAATCACGAGTCTCTCTATATGGGATAGATTCTATCCATAAATCAACGGCTACAGGGTTTTTAGGTAGCCATTTTTTTACACGATGATAACCCGCATTATAAGAAGCAGTAGCAAGAATTTCATTACCATTATTTTTACGTTTTAAATAACTTAAATATTGAGAACCAAGTTTAATATTTGTTTTTGGATCAAATAACTTTCTACGTGAAATACTAGACTTAGAAATATATTTAGCTGTACTTGGCAATATTTGCATTAACCCCAAAGCGCCTGCATCTGAATTTGCATCTGATGCAAAAGAGCTTTCTCTTCTTGAAATCGCATAGATCCAAGCTATATCTATTTTACTTTTATGACTATATTTTTTATATAAGCCTACAAAAGCCTCAGGAAAACGTAAGTCTAAATGATGATATAACTTAAGTTGTGCCATAGTAATTATGACACGATCGTGCCAATCTAATTGACTTCCTAGCTGCGCCGCTGCCAACTTTTCCTCTTTTGATGAAGTATTAATTAAATAATTCCATTCTCGCCTAGATAAGGTCGTGCGTTTTAATTCAAATAAAGCCTTAGCCCTAATAAAACCAGGTGCTTGAGATACCTTTTCAATCAATAATGGTGCTATTACTGTTTGTTGATATTGCATCTGCGCAGGTAAATTTAATCTTGCCGCCGACATAAAGCCATAATAGTTACGCTTTTGTGCAATACCAGACCAAATTTTATCTGCTTTTTGTTTTTTACCTTGCTGCTGATATGAATAGGCTAACCAATAGTTTTGTCCATTTGATAGATTTCCTTTACCTGTAAAGTAAGCAATAATACCTGGCCAATCATTACTTTGTAGCATATTAGTTAACTGCCATTGCATCAGTTTTTTATCATGATTTTCAATCGCAACTTTGTTTAACCAAAACTTAGCTTCTTTATGCTTAGATGATGCCAGCGCTAAAGCGAAGGTATAATAAACTCCCTGCTTTTGTTTTTCAGTAAATTTAAATTTTACATCAAGTTTTCGCCAAGCACGTAATGCTAAATCATCATCTCGCCAAATTAAACGCTTGATACCATAAATAGCAATTTCAGATTCTTTTAAGTTGGCATTTTTAAATCGATATAGACCTGCAGATGCAGATGGGTCTCTTCGCATTTTATAATATAAGTCAGCAAGGTACTGCTCCTTTTTAGGAAGCTGCATTTTTAAATAAGGAATTAAAGAATGCTTTCCTTTTTGTGCTACTAACGTCAATCTTTGCCATATACGCGCTTGTGTCATATAACCTTGTTTACGCCATTTTCTAAATAAAACATCACATTCTTTTGATTGAGACTTGCCAACTAACCATAAATCTGTCACTTGTTGCAAAATAGCTCTTTTTGGCGCACCTAATTGCAACTGGTAATTAAGATTGATACAAGTTAAAGCTGCATTTTTTGTAGGTTTAAAGTATTTAATAAAAAGTGCTTTCTTATTTCGTTTCTTTAAATATTTTAGCCAAGCTTTACGAACAGGCCACTCTAATGGTGAACCTTGGTAAATTTTTAAAAACGATTCTATATCCGCTTCATTTGATAAATAAGGATATTTTTTTAAATAAGCCATTTTCACATAGGGCTTTAATGGATGATCTAAATTAGCTAAAGCTTTCTGATATCTTTTTTTATTACCAGACAAAGCCGCTTTCTCTGCCGAAATAAATGCTTTATGTTCAACAGAGATGGCATCAACTGAAAGACTAACAAGTGAAATTCTAGAAAATAGCGCAGCTGAAATAAACAGTTTTTTAAATATTTTCACTAAAAAATAATCCTTATGAATATCCTCTAATCTTACTCAACTCCCACTTTATCAAACTATTCATTGAAAACCTCATCTTAACATCTAGTTTTTAACCAAATATTAAGAAAGAAAGAAAATTTATTGCTATTTTTATTTAAAGAGGCGAAACTGCATAAAAAGAACACTCATCGTACCAGTTAATTTCACATATTAACTACTGTTTGAGTTAGAAGAATAACCCATGGAGATAAAAATGTTATATAAAAGCGATAGCTTTGAAGTAGCCTTCATAGAAGACGCGATTACAAAAAAATCAATTGCCGAATTTAAATTTTGCGTACCAGGCTCTGTAAATAAATTATCACAACAAACACTACAAGAATGTGGAGTTGCATTTGCAGAGCTTTCCAAACGTGATGATATTCAAGGCATGGTTTTTACCAGTGACAAAGATCATTTTATTATCGGTGCTGATATTTTTGAATTTTTACCTACATTTGATTTACCAGAATCAGAGTTAACACAGTGGATTAAGAATGCGACTGATGTATTTGATGCACTTGAAGATTTACCTTTTCCAACTGTAAGTGCTGTAAATGGTATGGCACTAGGCGGTGGCTGTGAATGGGTTTTAGCAACTGATTACCGTGTAGCTAGTGACGATGTGAAAATTGGTTTACCTGAAGTTCGCTTAGGTATTATGCCTGGTTTTGGTGGCACAGTGCGTTTACCTCGAATAATAGGTGCTGATAATGCGATGACTTGGATCACCACTGGTAAAGAGCATAGGGCAACACCGGCTTTAGCTGTTGGCGCATTAGATAGCGTTGTATCAAAAGAGAAACTATATGGTTCAAGTATTAAAGTATTAGAACAAGCAATCGATGGTAAATTAGATTGGCAAGCAAAACGCGCTCAAAAACTAGCACCGCTTACAATGAACAAATTAGAACAAGGTATGAGCTTTGCGACTGCTCAAGGCATGGTATTTGGTAAAACTAAAGGCCATTATCCTTCACCTTTAATGGCTATAAAAACCCTTAAATCTGCAGCTAACAGTGACCGTACTGAAGCAATGGCAATTGAAAACGCCAACTTTGCAGCACTTGCGAAAACAAATGAAGCGGCAGCACAAGTAGGCATATTTTTAGCCGATCAATATATAAAAAATAAAGCCCGCAAACAAGCAAAAACAAGTACAATAGATATTAAACAAGCCGCTGTTGTTGGCGCAGGAATTATGGGTGGTGGTATTGCTTACCAATCAGCCTATAGAGGCACTCCTATTATCATGAAAGATATCGCTCAAGATGCTTTAGATTTAGGCATGGGCGAAGCATCTAAACTACTTGGCAAACAAGTAGAACGCGGCCGCATTAAACTTGATAAAATGGTAAAAACGTTATCAGCTATCAAACCGACACTTAATGATTCAGATATGCAAACAGCCAATATCGTCGTTGAAGCTGTTGTTGAAAACCCCAAAATAAAACAATCTGTTTTAGCAAAGCTAGAAAAAGATATGCCTGAAGGTACTGTTTTAACGTCAAATACATCAACAATTCAGATTGATGAATTAGCAAGTGCGCTTACACAGCCAGAAAACTTCTGTGGCATGCATTTCTTTAACCCTGTTCATCGTATGCCATTAGTTGAGATTATTCGTGGTAAAGATACTTCCGATGAAACTATCGGTGCAGTAGTTGATTACGCATTAAAACTAGGTAAGTCTCCAATTGTTGTAAATGATTGCCCTGGCTTTTTTGTAAACCGTGTTTTATTCCCTTACTTTGCAGGCTTTAACCAACTTGTTGTTGAAGGTGCTAACTTCGCGAAAGTGGATAAAGTAATGGAAAATGTATTTGGTTGGCCTATGGGTCCAGGTTATTTACTTGATGTTGTAGGTTTAGATACAGCAAACCATTGTACTAGTGTAATGGCTGCTGGTTTCCCTGAACGTATGGCAATTCAAGAAAAAGATCCCGTTGCATTGTTTGCTAAAAACAATCGTTTTGGCCAAAAAAATGCAACTGGTTTCTATCAATATCTGCCTGATAGAAAAGGTCGTCCACAAAAGAAAAACGATCCTGCAGCAATTGAATTATTAAGCTCTATCTGTGAATCAGAAAAAGAGTTTTCAAAACAAGAAATAATTGACCGTTGTATGATCCCAATGCTGAATGAAGTTTTACTTTGTTTGCAAGAAGATATCATAGCATCACCACAAGAAGCTGATATGGCATTGATTTATGGTATTGGTTTCCCTCCATTTAGAGGTGGTGCATTCCGTTACTTAGATCAAATTGGTTTAGCTGAATTTGTAGCAACTGCCGATAAATATGCTGATTTAGGTGCTATTTACCAAGTATCAGATTTAACACGTCAATGGGCTGAACAAGGCCGTAAATTTTATCAAGTAGAGGGCGTATAACATGCAAACTCCAGTAATAGTCGATTGTATTCGTTCTCCAATGGGTCGTTCTAAGAATGGTATTTTTAAGCATACTCGTGCCGAAGACTTAAGTGCACATTTAATGAAAGGCTTAGTTGATAGAAACCCACAACTAGATCCTGCCGATATAGATGATATCTATTGGGGCTGTGTACAACAAACATTAGAACAAGGTTTTAATATTGCACGTAATGCTTCATTACTTGCAGGTATTCCTCACTCAGTGCCAGCAGTCACAGTGAACCGTTTATGTGGTTCATCTATGCAAGCAATTCATGATGCTGCACGCGCAATTATGACTGGCGCTGGTGATGTTTATATTGTTGGTGGTGTTGAACATATGGGTCATGTGCCTATGAATCACGGCGTAGACTTTAACTTAAAGCTTTCTAAATCAGTTGCACAAGCTGCTGGCATGATGGGGCTAACAGCTGAATACTTAGGTAAGTTACATGGTATTTCACGTCAACAGCAAGATGAGTTTGCAGCAAGATCACATCAGCGTGCTCACGTAGCAACTGTTGAAGGTCGCTTCAAACGTGAAATCTTACCAACTTTAGGTCATGATGATGATGGCACTTTAATTTCTATCGATACAGATGAAGTAATTCGCCCTGAGACAACCGTTGAAGGATTATCAAAATTACGTCCAGCATTTGATCCTGCAAATGGCACTGTTACGGCTGGTACTTCATCAGCATTATCAGATGGTGCATCAGCTATGTTAATGATGTCAGAAGAAAAAGCAAAAGCACTCGGATTGCCAATTAGAGCTCGGGTTAAATCTATGGCAGTTGCTGGTTGCGATCCTTCAATTATGGGTTACGGTCCAGTACCAGCAAGTAAAAAAGCATTAAAAGATGCAGGCTTAACCATTGAAGACATGGGTGTTGTTGAGCTAAATGAAGCATTTGCAGCACAATCTTTACCTGTTATTAAAGATTTAGGGTTGACCGATGTTATTGATGAAAAAGTGAATTTAAATGGTGGTGCTATTTCACTGGGTCATCCACTAGGATGTTCAGGTACAAGGATCAGTACTTCGCTTATTCATTTAATGGAAGATAATAATGCAAAATATGGCTTGGCAACTATGTGTATTGGTTTAGGTCAAGGTATTGCAACGGTATTTGAACGTGTTGAATAACTTACAAAACTAACATTTAAGTCTTGGTGTCAGGCAAGGGTTTGTTTCTTTATGATCACCCTTGCCTTTTTTCCTTTCTAATAACTTGAAATTACTCCGGTATAGGTAAACTAATTTTAAAAATTGTACCTTTATTTATTTCACTTTCAACTTCAATAAAACCTCTATGCGCCTCAATAATCTTATAACTAATAGACAAGCCTAACCCAGTACCTACACCCACTTCTTTTGTTGTGAAAAAAGGGTCAAACAGTCTTTGTTTCGTTTTTTCATCCATACCACATCCAGTATCTGTAATATGTAAAAACACAAATTCAGAATTTGCAAAGGTCTCTATAGTGATCACACCTTTTTCATTATTTATTGCATGTTTAGCGTTGATTAATATATTCATTAAAACTTGTTCAACTTGATTTTCAGTACCAAAAACATCCGGAATATCGGATGTTAACTTAGTATTAATATCACAATTTTCATATTTGAATTCAGAAGAAATTAAATTTAAAACGGTTTCAATCGCATCATTCAAACTAAAAGAAATAAATTCTTCACTACCAGAATGAGAGAAAGTTTTTAAGTCTTGTACTATTGCTTTAACCCGAGTTAATCCTCCAACACAAGTAGATATAATTTCTTTACTATCTTCTAATAAAAATTCTAATTCATTATCTGGATCAGAAGTATGAGTCACATCTTTATTTTCTTGTATTAATAAAGTAAAAAAATTATCAAATTGAGACATGTAATCTTTTAGCGACTCAATATTGCTCATAACATATCCCACAGGATTATTTATTTCATGAGCAATGCCAGCCGCAAGCTGACCAATCGATGCCATTTTTTCTGAGTGAGAGAGTTGTTTTTGTGTGTTTTTTAAAGAGGTATTCATTTTAGATAGTTCAGAATATTTTTTATCCAATTTAATTTCTGCCAACTTTCTTCTGATAGCGATATTAACAAGGTGGCGACCCGATTCTAATGTTTGTAATTTAAGACTATCTAAATTACTATCATCTTCAAAAAACAGTGCAATTATATGATCTTGATTTAATAAAGAAAATAAAGGTAATACAACGATATACTCTATTTTTTTTGCCATTAAAGATTCAGAATTAAAAAATTTTTCACTCGTTAATAATATTGTTTCATTTTTAGCTTCTTTGATATTTTGTCTTACTTGTAATGTATTAATTTCATTTATTGAGTTTTTAATTCTTTGATTTAATTCTTTATCGACACCTTTTGTTAAAGGTGAACTCGACTTTTCATTACAAAAAATATAACTACAACTAGTAGATAAAAAGCTAGCACAGAGCTCTAATAAACTTTGTATTATTGTCTCTACTTTATTTTTACTAAAAGTTACGGTTGCTAGATATGTTAAAAACTCTAGTTGTTGCTGTTTTGATTGTTCATATTCAACTTCTTCTTGTAATGTTTTTTTGAGTTCACTATTTGCAGCTAATAAAATTTTATTTTCTTTCATTAAATTTGTATTGGTTAATTGTTCAAAATTTTTATTTGTTTTCAGATTATTAGCTAAAATTTCATTAGATATTTCTTTTTTCATTTGTATCCCAATTTTTTTCAACTGATAAAAAAAATGCCTATACTGACATAAAGAATAGATATATTTTATATATATTGTTAGGACAAATAAAAATTAATTTAGGATAAAGCAAAGTATGGAAGATGTTTTCAAACCCAGAATTATTTTGGTTGATGATGAGGTTGAAGTTTTACAATCTCTAGAAAGAATATTCAGACGAGAATACGAGATCATTGCTTTTAATAATCCAGCAAAAGCAATCGAATTTATAAAAATGACCCCTATCCATATTATTATTTGTGATATGCGCATGCCTGAAATATCAGGTGATAAAGTGCTAGCTCAAGTAAAACAACACCAACCCAAAGCGAGAAGAATCTTACTTTCTGGTTACTCTGATATGCAAAGTACGATTTCAGCAATAAATGATGGTGGTATTCATGCTTACGTTGCTAAACCTTGGGATAATAAACAGTTAAAAGAAGTTGTCAATGATTCATTACATACTTTTAAATTAGAAATAGAAAATCAAAAACTCACTAAGCAACTTAAAATTAATAATCTAAATCTAGAGAATTTAAATAAGAAGTTAGATAAAAAAGTTGATGAAAAAACAATATCTCTTAATCAGACAGTATCTAAACTAAAAAAATCAATTAAAAACCAAAGAAAACAATTGCAACAGTTTATTGATATGATATCCCTAATATCGGCCGAGCACAGGCATGATCATCACGAACATGATATTCGAGTTGCAAAACAGTGCCGTTTACTCGGCCATAACATGGGGTTAAAAAAAACAGAATTAACTTATTTATATTTAGCGGCACAATTACATGCTCTTGGTGAAATATCCTTACCCGAATCACTACTCAAGAAACCTGAATCTAAAATGTGTAATGATGAGCTCTTACAATTGCATACACAAGCTACAATTGGTGCAGATATATTAGATGTTATGCCATCATTAAAAAATATTTCAGATACTTTGCGTTATCAATATGAAAAATTTGATGGACATGGCTACCCAGGGGAAAAAGAAGGGAAAGAGATCCCTCTTGCTTCAAGAATATTAGCTGTTATTCGTGACTACGATATATATATTTCTGGTTATGCAACATCGCAAAAAATGCAACCAGTAGATGCATTAAGGCAACTCCAATCTCAAGCTGATAAAAAGTATGATAAAGATGTTGTTTTAGCTTTTGAACACTTACTCGATAATATTCCAGCAGGCAGCGATGCTGAGTTTTGCTTTACTTTAGATATGTTAAAACCCGGTATGGTCATAGCGCAAGATGTGAAATATAGCAATGGCAATGTGCTTATTACTAAACATACAGAGTTAACTGAGGCTACAATAGATCGCATGGAACAATATGAATTTGAGCATGACTTCACATTTTTAATTTTCATTTTAATGCCAGAAGAAACGCCAAGTGAAGTTAATTAAAAAATCAGCTTTTATTCATTAAGAATTAAGCCTAAAATACAGCTCTTTTTTATGAGTGCAATCCATGACTGATTTAATTATAAAACCAACTATTAAAGCAGACCATACTTTAGATGCTATCGGTTTACGTTGCCCTGAGCCTGTTATGATGATTAGAGGCACAGTAAGAAAAATGCAAGCAGGTGAAACCTTATTAATCGTTGCAGACGATCCATCTACCACAAGAGACATACCTAGCTTTTGTCGCTTTATGGATCATACTTTATTAGCGCAAGAAATTGAAAATGAGCCTTTTCGTTATTTATTAAAAAAAGGTCTATAAACAAAATTACGCAGTAAGTTTGTTATTCGAACACTTTATTGATTGTTACTAAAGGTTTTGATTTTTGCCTAAAGTTAATACTGACCTGATACCAACCCGATTCATATGGTGTAAAACTAAAGTAATTATATATACTTTTACAGTTAGCCTGTACTGGAATTCCCGACTCTAAAAACTGATCTAAATCTTCATTTAAGTAACCACAATTTAAACCTTGGCTCCAATTTTCATCTGCAATTTTAAACTCATATGTTTGCCCTGCAGTCGAAAGTTTAATTTTAGTTTGCAGTACATCTGAGTTTATTTTCTTTAGTTGATATTCAGGTTGTGCTTCCCAAGTATTAAAATTTCCTCTTAAATATATAGGGGTACCCTTATTAGATATTTCAATTTCATTATCTTTAAAGGATTCTATACTTGAACACGCAGTTAAGGTTGATCCTATAAATATGAGCGGTAATATGTTTTTCATTTTTATTTCCCAATACCTAATATTATTATAATCGCATAAAAAGCCGGTTTTTAAACCGGCTTTTTCATCATTTCAAAAACCACGAAACGGTATGAATAAAGCTGTGTATCAGGTTTATTGAAGCACTGAAATATCAGCAATATCTAAAAATAAATTTCTAAGCTGATTAAGTAACGCTAAACGATTTAACTTTATAGCTTCATCATCCACATTCACCATTACATTATCAAAGAAAGTATCAACAGATTCACGGATATCTGCTAACTGAGTTAACTTCTCTGTATAGCTTCCTTGACCAAGTTGTTCAAACTTAGACTTAAATAATAATACGGTATCAAAAAGTACTTTTTCAGCATTTTCAGATAATAGCGTGGTATTAACTTCATCTGCTACTTCAAGTTTATTTTTAGCTAATATATTACCTACACGCTTATTAGCTGCGGCTAATGCCTCTGCAGATTCTAAACTGCGGAAGTGACTCACGGCTTTAACACGACGATCAAAGTCAATTGGATAAGATGGGCGACGAACTAATACCGCTTGGATAACGTCAACTTGAATTCCTTTATCTTGATACCAAGATCTAAATCTACCTAACATAAAATCAAATACATCTTGTGATACATTTTCATTCGTTAATTTATCAGCAAATAATTCCTGTGCTTTTGCCACAATATCAAGAATGTCTAACTCTAATTCTTTTTCAACCATAATCCTTAATGCACCAATAGCAGCGCGACGTAATGCAAACGGGTCTTTATCACCTTTAGGCGATTGACCTATACCAAAAATTCCCACTAATGAATCAAACTTATCTGCTAATGCAACAGCTTGACTTATTTTGTTTGAGGGTAGGTTGTCACCAGAAAAACGCGGCATATATTGTTCATTTAGTGCAACAGCAACCAACTCATCTTCACCATCAAAACGCGCATAATGCATGCCCATTACACCTTGCACATCAGTAAACTCCATTACCATTTCAGTCATTAGGTCTGTTTTACTTAATAATCCAGCACGAGCAGCTTTAGTTTCGTCAGCGCCTAATTTTGTTGCAATAAATGCAGCTAATTTAGATATACGCTCTGACTTATTTTTTAAAGTCCCCAACTGTTTTTGGAACAATACGGTATCTAAAGATTCTAAACGACTTTCTAATGTCTGTTTTTTATCAGTTTCAAAAAAGAATTGTGCATCAGCTAACCGTGGTCGTACAACCTTCTCATTTCCTTTTATAACTTGCTCTGGATTTTTACTTTCAATATTTGAAACAAATAAGAATTTATTAAGTAAGTTGCCATCTTGATCTAATAATGGAAAGTACTTTTGATCGTCTTTCATTGTGTATATCAATGCTTCAGCTGGTACTTGTAAGAATGACTCTTCAAAGGTAGCTACTAAAGTAACAGGCCATTCAACTAAAGAAGTCACTTCCTCAAGTAAATCTTCGTCCATAGCAACAACTGCATTATTTTCTGCAGCAACATTTTCGATTTGTTTACGGATAAGGGTTTTACGTTCTTCATAGTCAGCAATAACATAAGCTGATTTTAAAGCTTTTTGAGAATCATCAGCATGGTTTATTGTAATACGCTCTGGATGATGAAACCTATGACCTTGTAATTCATTATTAATATCTTTTCCTAAAATATTACCTTGAATTAGCTTATTACCAAACATTACTGTCACAGTGTGAACTGGGCGAATAAATTGAATTTTCGAATCGCCCCAACGCATCGGTTTTGAAATTGGCAATTTAGCTAAAGCTTTACTGATTGCATCCGGTAATAATGTATCTACTGTTTTACCTGTTACTTTTGCTTTATGTAATAACCAAGCACCTTTATCTGTTTCATAACGCTCTGCGTCAACAACATCAATACCACAACCACGTGCCCAACCTTGTGCAGCTTTAGTTGCATTACCATCAGCATCAAATGCAGCCTTTATAGCTGGACCACGTTTTTCTACGATCTTATCAGCTTGTGTTGACACTAAACCAATTACTTTTAAACCTAAGCGACGAGGTGATGCATACCAAGTTACACCTGAATTTTCCAACTCTAAAGTAGCTAGCTCTGCTTTAATATTAGTAGCAAATACTTCTGCTAAAGTACGTAATGATTTTGGAGGTAACTCTTCAGTACCAATTTCAATTAATAAATTTTCAGTTGTCATATCATTACGCTCCTTTCTTAATATTAGATTTATTTTTGCAAAGTGGGAAATCTAAAGCTTCACGTGCAGCATAATAACTTTGTGCACACGCTTTAGATAAGGCTCTTACACGTAATATATAACGTTGTCGTTCAGTAACGGATATTGCATGACGTGCGTCTAATAAATTAAATGCATGAGATGCTTTCATTACTTGCTCATATGCAGGTAATGGTAAATTGGCTGCTATTAATTTTTGGCTCTCTGCTTCACAGTGATCAAACTCTGCAAACAATGCTGATACATCGGCATGTTCAAAATTGTAAGTTGATTGTTCGACTTCATTTTGATGAAATATATCACCATATGTTACCGTTCCTAAAGGACCATCAGTCCAAATAAGGTCATAGATACTATCAACCCCTTGAATATACATTGCTAGACGTTCTAGGCCATAAGTGATTTCCCCAGTAACAGGAGAACACTCTATGCCACCAACTTGCTGAAAATAAGTAAACTGTGATATTTCCATACCATTCAACCACAATTCCCAACCTAAACCCCAAGCACCTAATGTTGGTGATTCCCAGTTATCTTCAACAAAACGTACTTCATCAGTTAAAGTGTCAATTCCGATAACGGCTAAAGAATCTAAGTATAATTGTTGAATATTTTCAGGTGATGGCTTAATCACCACCTGAAACTGATAATAATGCTGTAAGCGATTAGGGTTATCACCATATCGACCATCAGTGGGACGACGACATGGTTGAACATATGCACTTGCCATTGGTTCTGGACCAATTGACTTTAAAAATGTAAATGGATGAAATGTGCCAGCACCTACTTGCATATCTAATGGTTGTGCTATTACACATCCTTGTTGTGCCCAGTATTCCTGTAATGCCAAGATCAAACCTTGAAAGGTTTTAGTATTATGTGTTGTATTTTGCATAGTAGATTTATTCGTTTCTTTTAGCGGTCAAATGTAGAAAATTCCTTCAATTATACCCGTAATAAATCTGCTACGCATCTTTATTGAAGTCACTAAGTGGCATATTTATAGGAAAAATGAGTATGTAAGTTAAGCTTCTTTTTTACGGAAGTAAATACAAGTAATATAGGATTAGCTTTATAGTATATTTATATCTAATACTAAGTAAATTAATTACCATAAAACTACGTGCTTCTGCATCATTCTCAGGGATGGTCTAAACTTAAAGTAGAAACAGCCAACTTTGAGAGAAAACCCCATGGACACTCCAGAAGCTAGCTTTTTAACATGGCAACAACAATTCAATACCGAGCAAGACTGTCTTAATCACCTTAAACAATTAAAATGGCCAAATGGGTTTGTTTGTCCTCGTTGTGCTCACGATAAAGGAACAGAACTACATTGTCGTCAGCTTACAGAATGTGATCATTGTCATAAACAAGCATCCATCACTTCAAATACGCTATTTCACAATAGTAATTTACCGCTAATCAAATGGTTTTGGGCTTTATATTTTATTGACTCAGATAAAGGAAGTATTTCAGCGTTAAGATTGAGCAAACTCATCGAAGTCAATTGGAGGACAGCTCAACTTATTTTAAAGAAAGTAAGAGCTGCTATGGGCAATAATGATAGTCTTTATCGGTTGTCTGGCACAATAGTGCTCGATGTTGCCTTTATTTGCGGGAAACATAAAGGTAATAGAGGGAGAGATGCGTAAAATAAAACTCCTGTACTGATTTTTTGTTTAAATAAGCAAAAAATCCGGGGTTATTGTGATGAAAGCTGTTAACTCTGTTAATTTAAAAAATGTTGATGACTTTGTTAAGCATCATTTATTGACAGGTCAGAATGCAAGAACTGACGCATTTAGAGGTCTAAATATTATTGATAAAATTCAAGGACATGAATCTACGGTGACCTCAAGTAAGATGATTGATGAATGGTTACCTTTGGTTCTTATTGACATAAGCAATTTAAAAGCATTTTTGTTAGGAATATTTCATGGTGTAATGGGTAAACACTTACAATAATATATCGGTGAGTTCTGTTATCACTTTAATCGTCTATTTGTCGAGAAACAGATAACTAACAGCTCGTTAAATTTAAATTGTTCATATGCCTTTTAAATCAACCTGAAAATAGTACATAGGCATGTAAAACTTTATTTAAAGTATTAAATTACACTCTAAAAAAAGAGACTTAAAAGTCTCTTTTTAAATTTATCTTATCCACTATTGATTTTAATCAAAGCCACTAAGCTGGTTTATACGTCTAAGTTAACAACTCTTAATGCATTTTTCTCAATGAATTCACGTCGAGGTTCAACATGGTCACCCATTAAAGTTGAGAACAATTGATCTGCTGCAATTGCATCTTCTATTGTTACTTGTAACATACGACGAGATTCAGGATCCATCGTTGTTTCCCATAACTGACTTGGATTCATTTCTCCTAGTCCTTTATAACGTTGTATATATAAGCCTCGTTTAGATTCAGTCATCAACCAATCTAATGCTTCGACAAAAGTTGTTACTTCTTTTGTCTTCTCACCACGTTGAATATAACCACCTTCTTCAATTAAATTTGCAACTAGTTCGCCTGTTTTTTTAATTTTTGAATAATCTGTAGAAGTTATAAAATCAAAGTTAAATACGTGGTCTTTATCAATACCATGCTGACGAATTGTAATAACAGGTAAGATTAAATGACGTTCCGTATCTTCAACTGTTTTAGCTGTAAATAATGTCGCATCAGAATCTTTTTCAATTAAATCGGCAACAAATGATTCTATCCATTGAGTTACAACATCTACATTTTTCAAATCACTTTCAGTAAGTGCAGGTTGATATACCAATCTTTGTATTACAGTTAATGGATATTTTCGCGATAATCTTTCAATTACTGTTGTTGTTTTTTGGAAGTCTAAAACTAAGTTTTCCAAGCTAACACCATTTATAGCTGGAGCACTATCATTCACATATAATGAAGAACCATCAAGTGCTAACGATGTTAGATATTCAATTAATGCAGGATCATCTTTAATATATCTTTCTTGTTTGCCTTTTTTAACTTTGTACAAAGGCGGTTGCGCAATATAGATAAAGCCACGCTCAACTATTTCTGGCATTTGGCGATAAAAGAAAGTAAGTAATAATGTACGAATGTGAGAACCATCCACATCAGCATCTGTCATGATAATGATATTTTGATAACGAAGCTTTTCAGGATTGTATTCATCTCTACCAATACCACATCCTAATGCTGTGATAAGCGTAGCAACTTCTTGTGAAGAAAGCATTTTATCAAAACGTGCTTTTTCAACGTTAAGTATCTTACCTTTCAGTGGTAAAATAGCTTGATTTTTTCGATTTCTGCCCTGCTTAGCAGATCCGCCTGCAGAGTCTCCTTCCACGATATATAGTTCAGATAGTGCAGGATCTTTTTCCTGACAGTCGGCAAGTTTACCTGGTAATCCAGCTAAATCCATAGCGCCTTTACGACGGGTCATTTCACGAGCTTTACGCGCTGCTTCACGTGCACGTGCAGCATCAATAATTTTCATGACGATTGTTTTAGCTTCACTAGGATGCTCTAGTAAATATTCAGCTAATTTTTCCCCCATAGCTTGCTCTACGGCTGATTTAACTTCAGATGAAACGAGTTTATCTTTAGTTTGAGATGAGAACTTAGGATCAGGCACTTTTACTGAAACAACAGCAGTTAAACCTTCACGAGCATCATCACCTGTTGCATTACTAGTGGTTTTTGCTTTTTTATTAAAACCTTCTTTTTCCATGTAGTTATTTAACGTACGCGTTAATGCACCACGGAAACCAGCTAAGTGTGTTCCACCATCTCTTTGTGGGATATTATTTGTAAAACAATAAATATTCTCTTGGAATCCATCATTCCATTGCATAGCGACTTCAACAGTAATTCCGTCTTCTATACGATGTGCATCAAAATGAAATACTTCTTTATGGACAGGTGTTTTATTTGTATTTAAATACTCTACAAATGATTGTATACCACCTTTATACTGGAAATGCTCACGTTTATCTTCATCACGCTCATCTATTAAAATGATGCTCACACCTGAGTTCAGGAATGATAATTCACGTAAACGTTTTGCTAATATATCGAAATGAAAGTTGATATTAGTAAATGTTTTATCACTTGGCCAAAAACGTAGTTCTGTGCCCGTTTTTTCTGTATCACCAACAATAGCTAAAGGTGCATCAGGTACACCATGAGTATAATTTTGCTCATGAATATGCCCGTCGCGATGTACTGTAACTTTCAATTTAACTGATAACGCATTAACTACAGATACACCTACACCGTGCAACCCACCTGAAACTTTATAGGAATTATCATCAAATTTACCACCGGCATGCAATACCGTCATAATAACTTCAATAGCAGAAACACCTTCTTCTTCATGTATTTCTGTCGGTATTCCACGGCCATTATCACTTACAGATACTGAATTATCTGTGTGTATTTTTACATATATATCATCACAGTGACCTGCTAAGGCTTCATCAATAGAGTTATCAACAACTTCAAATACCATATGGTGCAAACCAGAACCATCATCTGTATCACCAATGTACATTCCTGGACGCTTACGAACAGCATCCAATCCTTTTAGTACTTTTATACTCGACGAGTCATAATTTTCAGACATGCTTTAATTCCACTCAATTTGTTATTAGTTTGCCATGTTTCACGTGGAACATTTCTAGTTTTCGCTTCATTGGCTCCACCACAGCAGAAATACAGTCAGATTCAATAGCCGTTATAAATATTTGAGAATCACACTGAGCTAATAGTTTGCCCACTTTTCCTCGAGTATCTTCGCCTAGTTCTGAAGGTAAATCATCTATTAGTAATATTGACTGTTTATTTGTTTCAGTCTCTATAAGGCTATTTTGTGTTACTTTTAATGCATATAACAAAAGCTTTAGTTGCCCGCGAGAAAAGTAGTTCTCGACACTAGTACCATCCACAGAGAAGCTAAAATCAGCTTTATGTGGCCCTTTACTAGTAAAGCCCTGTTTTAAATCTCTTTCAAAATTTTCAGATAAAATATCAGTTAATTCAGTAGTCGTTTTCCAGCCGGGATTGAATTCTAAGCTTAGATTTTCTACTAATTCTAAATCAACACATATTTTATCAAAAAACTGCGTATTAAACCTATTTATATACGATAAACGTAGATTATTTATGCTGACTGACAGTCTAACAAATTCTTTATCCCAAAACCTAATTTCATCATAATAGTTTTTAGGTTTTTGCTTTAATAATGCGTTTCTTTGTTTAAGTACTTTATTGAAAGATTGCCATAAAGAAAAGAACTGATGTTCCACGTGAAACAATCCAAAATCCAAAAATTTACGACGTTCTTTTGGCCCTCCAAAAAATAAAGAATAACTTTCAGGAGTAATAATTTGCACTGGTATTAGTTGTGCTAACTCGGAAATTTTTCGGGAAGGTTTTCCTTGTATCTTAATATTTATTTCACCAACTTGGTTTTTACTCAAACCTACTGGAATCGACAAATTATTTATAGATTTTTTGCCGTGAATGATAAATTCATTTTGTTTTTTTCTAATTATATTTTTATGTTTAGAAGTACGAAAAGATTTACCATGGGATAAATAATAAATAGATTCTAATAAACTTGTTTTACCACTGCCATTAGCTCCATAAATTATATTTATCCCATCCACAGGTAAAAGAGATAAATCTTCGATATTTCTAAAATTTTTAATCGTTAAAATTTCTAGAGACATATTAACTTATAAATAGAGTAATAATTAATTTTAAATTTTTCATTAGCTGTGATTATAATATTTACAGTCGCATTGGCATTACAACATACATAGCTTCTGAATCACCACAGCCTTCAACTAATGCGCTGCTGTTCGAGTCAAGTAATGTAAAACTTACATCTTCAGTTTTTAACGTATTCAATACATCTAAAACATAAGAAACATTAAATCCAATTTCCAAATCAGGACCATCATATGAAACTTCAACAACTTCTTCTGCTTGTTCTTGCTCAGGATTATTTGCACTTATCTTTAATTGACCAGTCGAAAAATTTAATCTTACACCTCTAAACTTCTCATTAGATAATATTGAAACTCGTGCAAATGCAGATTTTAACCATTCTCTGTTAGCTGTAACAATTTTGTCACCACCTCTAGGAATAACACGACGATAATCTGGAAAACGTCCATCAACTAGTTTACTCGTAAATACGAACTCTTGATCTAAAATACGAACATGATTTTCACCAAACTGAATCGTAACTAAAGCATCATCACTATTCATTAAACGCATTATTTCTTGCACCCCTTTTCTTGGGATGATCAATTGTCTTTGTGTATTCAATGACTGTGGTAATATTTTTTGCGCTAATGCTAACCTGTGTCCATCAGTTGCAACTGTTTTTATCTCAGTATTATCAACTTCAAAAGACATACCATTTAGGTAGTATCTTACATCTTGGTTAGCCATAGAGAAGTGTGTACTTTCTAGTAGTTTTCTTAACTCTAAACGTGTTAATTGAAATTCAACTTCACCATCCCACTCTTCTAAATTAGGAAAATCATCAGCTGACAAAAATGACAGCGAAAAACGACTTTTTCCTGATTTTAAAATAATTTGGTTATCTTTTAGAGATAAGGAAATTTCAGAACCATCTGGTAAGCTCTTACAAATATCTAATAACTTTTTTGCTGGTAAAGTCAGTTTATGATCTTCAATATTTTGATCTAAAATAACACTAGCAACAAGTTCTATTTCTAGATCTGTACCAGTCATAGATAATTTACCATTGTTAACTTCTAACAATACATTCGATAATATAGGTAATGTATGTTTACGTTCTATTGCGCCTGATACTTGCATCAAAGGTTTAAGAAACTGATCTCTTGAAATTGTTATTTGCATTTTAAATCTCGCCTTACGATGAAAGTGTTCTGATCAAGTTTTGATAATCTTCTTTTATTTCATGAGTTTCTTCACGAAGTGATTTTATCTTACGACAAGCATGTAATACAGTTGTATGATCTCGCCCGCCAAAAGCATCACCAATCTCAGGTAAACTATGGTTTGTTAACTCTTTAGAAAGTGCCATAGCAACTTGTCGTGGCCTTGCTATTGAACGAGTACGTCTTTTTGATAATAAGTCTGAAACTCTAATACGGTAATATTCAGCAACTGTACGTTGAATATTATCTATCGTTACTAATTTATCTTGTAAAGCGAGTAAATCTCTTAGCGCTTCTTTAACAAAGTCGATAGTAATTGGACGTCCAGTAAAGTTGGCATTAGCTACGACCCTATTTAAAGCACCTTCAAGCTCACGGACATTCGACCGTAATCGTTTAGCAATGAAAAATGCAACTTCTTCAGGTAACTTTATCTGACTTTGCTGCGCTTTTTTCATTAATATTGCGACACGTGTCTCAAGTTCAGGAGGTTCAATTGCAATTGTTAAACCCCAACCAAAACGTGATTTTAATCTATCTTCAACGCCATCAATTTCTTTTGGATAACGATCAGATGTCAATATGATTTGTTGATTACCTTCTAATAAAGCATTAAAAGTATGAAAAAACTCTTCTTGTGAACGTTCTTTGTTAGCAAAAAATTGAATATCATCTATTAATAGCGCATCAACGCTACGATAATAACGCTTAAATTCTTCAATCGCATTATTTTGTAATGCACGTACCATATCTTGAACAAAACGTTCAGAGTGCATATAAACAATATGTGCATCAGGTTTATTGGCCAATATACCATTACCCACAGCATGTAATAAATGTGTTTTACCTAACCCCGTACCACCATAAATAAATACAGGGTTAAAAGCTGTTCCCGGATTATCAGAAACTTGCACTGCGGCCGCTTTAGCTAGCTGATTAGATTTACCTTCAACAAAACTGTCAAAGGTATAGGTATCTTTGATATTGGCTTTTGGAAATGATTTAGGCGCAGGTTCAACTACTTCACGTTTTTTTGCTACAGGTCGTTTACTTGCTGTAGGCCCTTTAGTTTCAACAGCAGCTTGCTCTTGTTGAACAGGACTTGAAACAACAGGTTTGCTGCCACTACCAACACCAAAATGTAATTTAGGTGCTTCATCACCACAAATTTCAATTAATAATTCATTTATTCTATTTAAATATTTATCACGAACCCAATCCAATACAAAACGATTTGGTGCAAATATAGTTAAAGTATCTTCTGTACTTTCGGCCTGTAATGGACGAACCCACATACTAAACTGTCGTGAGGGTAATTCATCTTGAAGCACATATAAACAACTTTGCCAAACAGACAGATACACGGCTAACTCCTAAAGGCGGTAAATATTCCCGGTCATAATAAATAATGGAATATTATGCTAAATATATAAAAACACGTTATTATGAATCGACTTATCCACAAGTTCAAGAATGATTTATTATTTATTTTACTAGCGATACAAAAATTATATTAAGTCAATGTTTTATATACTTATATTTTTTATAATATGCTGTGTATATTTTAATAATAATTATTATTATATTTTGATCATCAACCGATCTAATCACGTTTTCCAAAGCTTTTACGCAAATTGTTAATAATAACTGTGGAAAACTATTTTTTACTACTATGCAATAAGGATCATTGAATGCAGATCAAATAAAAAACACATCCAGATCTGCCCCACTTTAAAGATCACATTGAAAGATCCTAAAACGATCTTCATCATTTAAAATGATAAGTAGTTACACTATAATAGGTAAATTAAGCTCATATTTAGCGTACAGCTTTAGGAGATGTTGATCTTACGAGATTACTTTTGCAGCTAATTGTTCGAAATTCATACAAGGCAGAAGCTTTGTCATGTGGTTGTTCCACATAAAAAGGCGATAATGCAGTAAAAATGCCCAACAAACGCTGTTCGAAGGATTCGGCTAAAAGCATTTTATTCTTTGTTGAGTAATATTTACTTAGAATGACTAGGCTACACACTACTCGCCGCGACTAAAATACTTTTATCTCGAACAAAATTTAACCCTGAAAATTTAACCTTGAAAGATCAACAGCCCCTAATATGCAATTTAATAAAAGGATTAACCGCTATCATTAAATAGATATATACCCAAACCACTTCATAGATGCAGGATTCAGTTGGAATTAGAAATGCTTTAGGCAAGGCATTGATTGAAGAACATGGTTATTCCCTTTTCAAAATCAATAACGCTGCATAAAGTATTTATAAATCAACCTTACAGGGACTTCTGAGCAAATCATGCTCGTTGTTCCATCTTTTTTTAAGGGAGTAAACATTAATGCAAAGATGCGCCTAGATCATGAATTGCTCAGCAGTCCTGAATCTCACATCTTGAAGTGGCTTGAATATACATAATTAAGATAAATGATTAATTAACTACTTAAATAGCGCTTTTATATTGACTTTTAGTACTACCCTCTATAACATCTCGCGCTCGCAATGGCACCTGTGCCAGGATCGCGACCTGCATAGGATGTTTTTAACTTAACCGATCGGAAGTAATAAAATGAAAAGAACTTTTCAACCAAGTGTACTAAAACGTAAACGTAGCCACGGATTCCGTGCTCGCATGGCAACTACAAATGGCCGCAATCTAATTAATCGCCGCCGCGCTAAAGGCCGTAAAGTACTTTCTGCTTAATAGTGGAACACTTTGCTTTTGGTAGGGAGTTACGTCTGTTAACTCCCTCACATTATTCAAGAATCTTCAGTGAGCCTGTTCGGGCTGCAACAAACTGTTTCACGCTTTTAGCAAAACCCAATGATTTATCGAATCCTCGCCTAGGCCTAACCGTAGCGAAAAAACGCGTAAAAAAAGCCTGTGATAGAAATAGAATTAAACGCCTTGCACGTGAAAGTTTTCGCCTTAGTCAACATAAACTAGATAACATTGATATTGTATTAATGGTTAAAAATGGTTGTGAGTTACAAGACAACGCAGAACTAACCAAACAATTAAATAAAATGTGGTTAAAACTAAACGAAAGATGTAAACCTGGCGCACCAAAACCAGCTCCCTTTAAAAAACGCCCTCGAAATCAAAAACTAAATAAGCCAGCTCGAACTAGATAGAATTGGTATTAAAAGTCGTTTTAGGGTATCTTTAGCCTACCTTTTACTCATGCCATTTAGTGAATAAAGCTTAGTGAACAAGCCTGATGCTATCTGTAATATAAATTTATATAATTAACAATAAGTTATGAATATAATTTTACTATTACCTAAAAAAATATTAATGCTACTTATTAAAAGTTATCAAAAATTTATAAGTCCGTTTTTAGGATCTAATTGTCGCTTTAATCCAACCTGCTCCAGTTATGCAATTAATGCAATTGAATTACATGGGTCAGTTAAAGGAAGTTGGCTTACGCTAAAACGCATAATAAAATGTCATCCCTTACATTCAGGCGGAGAAGATCCTGTGCCTGGCAATCCCATTAATCTAAAAGACGAGAAATAAGAGCTGTTATGGAATCTCAACGCACGTTTTTATTTATCGGTTTGATACTTGTGTCATTTTTATTATTTCAGGAATGGAATAATGATTACAATCCGAGTCAACAAATCGAGCAAAGTGCCAATACAAATCAAATAAATAACCAATCGAATGGAACAAATCAAAGTAATGACGGTAATTTTGTACCTTCATCATCTGACGATTCCATACCAAGCCAAGTAGCACAAGTTAATCGCTCTGTGATTTCTATTGAAACTGATGTATTTACAGTGAAAATAGACTCTAAAGGTGGTGACATCATTGAAGCTAACCTTTTGGCATATCCTACTGAACAACACGGTGATACTGCTTATAAATTATTAGGTGAAATCGACGGTCAGTATTTTTCTCAAAGTGGTTTAATTGGCAAAAATGGCCCTGACGCAAATGCGAAAGGTCGCCCAGTTTATGCTAGTGAGCAAACAGCTTATGTATTAAATGGTGATGAATTAAGAGTCCCACTTACTTTTACAGATGAAAAAGGTGTTCAATTTGTTAAAACATATGTATTCAAAAGAGGTCAATATGATGTTGGTTTAGAATACAATATTAATAACAATACGAGCGATACTTTATCTGTACAATTATATACCCAAGTAAAACATACTGTAGCAGAAAAAAGTAGTATGACAGATCAAACTTACTTAGGTTTCGCATATGGCACAACTGAAGACCCATATAATAAATATGATTTTTCAGACATTGAAGAAAAAAATATCAATGTAAATGCTAAAGGCGGTTATATTTCATTTATCCAGCATTACTTTGTAAGCGCTTGGGTTCCAAATCAAAGCGAGCAAAATAATCTATATACGCGTATGCTCTCAGGTAACGCAGCGATAATGGGTATAAAAGGTCCGCAAATTAATGTTCCAGCAAATACTAATCATGCATTAACAGCAACTTTCTATATGGGCCCTAAAGATGCAGATGCTTTAGAAGCATTACATGAAGATTTAGACCTTGCAGTTGATTACGGTATATTATTCTTTATTTCTCAACCATTATTCGTATTACTTAAATGGTTATACAGCATTTTAGGTAATTGGGGTTTTGCAATTATAGCAATAACTATTATAGTTAAAACAGCTTTATACCCACTTACAAAAGCACAATACACTTCGATGGCTAAAATGCGTAATCTTCAACCTAAGATTGCAGCTATGAAAGAAAAATATGGCGATGACAAACAAAAGTTTGGTCAAGCTATGATGGAAATGTATAAAAAAGAGAAAGTAAACCCAGCGGGTGGTTGTTTACCTCTTTTATTACAAATGCCTATCTTCTTAGCATTATTTTATGTATTCCTAGAGTCTGTAGAACTACGTCATGCTGAGTTTGGTCTATGGTTAACTGATCTATCAGCGATGGACCCATACTTTATTTTACCGGTTTTATTTGGTTTAAGTATGTTTGTAACTCAAAAACTACAACCTATGACTGCAACAGATCCTATGCAGCAGAAGATGATGATGTGGATGCCAGTTATCTTTTCTGTATTCTTCCTGTGGTTCCCTTCTGGTCTAGTACTTTACTGGTTAGTATCTAATATCATTTCAATTATTCAAATGCTGATTATTTATAAAGGCATGGAAAAGAAAGGTATTAAAGTTAAAAGCTAAACTATCTTTAGCATATAAAAGGCGACTTAGGTCGCCTTTTTTGTTTCTAACAATATTTTTTATCCTATTTATAATCAAATGTATAAATAAAAATATCGAATCACAATTAAGATTCTGAATCTACACCATAAAAATAAACTGTTTTATAATTAATCATTATCTTTACCAACGAAGTTAGCTTAATAGAAATGCGTAGCAGATCTATCTGTTATACAATTAGTCTATTCTTACCTAATCAATAGAATTCATATCAAATAATGGAAAATCAAGAAACAATAGTAGCCCAAGCAACAGCCCCTGGCCGTGGCGGTGTTGGTATTATTCGTGTATCAGGTTCCCTTGTACGGCAAGTTGCAGAAAAAATATTAGGTAAGTGCCCAAAAACACGTTTTGCTGAATATTTACCTTTTAAAAATTTAAAAGGTGATGAATTAGACCAAGGTATCGCACTGTTCTTTAAAGGTCCTAATTCATTTACTGGTGAAGATGTACTTGAACTACAAGGTCACGGTGGTCCCGTATTACTCGATATGATACTTAAAGAAATTTGTAATATCGATAAAGTTCGCATAGCAAAACCAGGCGAATTTTCAGAACGTGCATTCTTAAATGATAAAATGGATTTAACACAAGCTGAAGCCATCTCCGATTTAATTAATGCAAATTCAGAGCAAGCAGCACAAAGCGCCCTGCACTCCTTACAAGGCCAATTTTCAAAGCATATCAATAAACTTGTAGAACAAGTGATACATCTAAGAATGTATGTTGAAGCGGCCATAGATTTTCCAGAAGAAGAAATTGACTTCTTATCTGATGGTAAAGTATCGGGTGATTTAAATGACATAATAACACAATTGAATGAAGTTACTTCGCAAGCTAAGCAAGGTTCTATCATACGTGAAGGTATGCGTGTTGTGATAGCAGGCAGACCAAATGCAGGTAAATCAAGTTTATTAAATGCCTTAGCTGGTAGAGATGCTGCTATCGTTACAGATATTGCAGGCACCACACGTGATGTGCTTAGAGAGCATATACATATAGATGGTATGCCATTACATATAATTGATACAGCAGGTTTAAGAGAAAGCCCTGACATAGTAGAACAAATAGGAATTGAACGTGCCTGGGATGAAATAAACCAAGCAGATCGCGTTTTATTTATGCTTGATGCTACAGATACAAATGAAACTGATCCACATGAAATTTGGCCTGAATTTATTGATAAATTACCTAAAAAAATGGAAATTACAGTGATTCGAAATAAGGTCGATTTATCAAAAGAACAAATTGGTTCGCAAGAAATTAACAACCAAACCATCATCAACCTAAGTGCTAAAAATAACTCAGGTATCAATTTAGTAAAAGAACATTTAAAAAAAATAATGGGATATAAAGGCACAACTGAAGGTGGATTTATGGCTCGAAGACGTCATTTAGAAGCTTTAAATCATGCAGCTGAACATTTAGAAATAGGTAAAACTCAATTAGAAATGCACATCGCAGGTGAATTATTAGCAGAAGAACTGAGATTAACACAGCAATATTTGAACGAAATTACAGGTGAATTCACATCAGATGATTTACTAGGACAAATATTTAGCTCATTTTGTATTGGTAAGTAAGTATTGCTTCGCAAGTTTTACTAATAAAAGCTGCACTTTATTATAATAATTAAGTGCAGCAACTCACCTAATAAATATTAATTCACGATCATCAATAGTCTAATTAACAAAAAACACTGTAAGTATCTTAAAGCACTTCTAAACCAACCTATCTGGAGCTTCTGAGCAAATCATGCTCGTTGTTCCATCTTTTTTTAAGGGAGTAACCATTAATGCAAATATGCACCTAGATCATGAATTGCTCAGCAATCCTGAATCTCACATCTTGAAGTGGCTTGGGTATATAATAGATCTATGATTGACTTCTCACATTAAAAACACATATTCCAAGCCGCTTTATAAACAAAGATAGCCTATCTAGTCGCCAAGATCTCATCTCATTTATACGCCCATGACGCACAGCATAACCAATTTTTGATTGCGTATTGATCCCTAATAGATGATACTTATCTGGCTGCAGTTGAGACTCTTGAGCAAAAACTTCATTGATCCCACCCGCCTCAACTAACCGAATAAACTCCCCTTCTTTAATTTGATGAAAAATAATACTCATACAAAACACCATAATTAACATAACATTTTGTCATTATGTAATTAATAGGATATTTTGACTAGTAAAATACTCATGTTTCCAATAAAAATATATAATTAATAACTGTTAATAGATCATTATTTTCTATTTTCTAAATTATTTTTATATTATTTAGATCTAATAAAATACTTTTAAGATCTAAAAAGAAGATCAAAAAAGTAGATCATCTTCATTTATACATCAGATCTATCCACAAAAATAGATCCACAATAAAAAGTGACGTTAATAAGCACAATAGACAAGTATTTATAATAATTAATCTTCAAACAGTAAATAATATCATTTTAATGACAATCTTATAACGAGTTTCCCCAAGTTTATCAACAAGATGATCTTAATAAACAAAATAAAACAAAAATAAAAAACAACTAATAAACAGATACTTAAGTTCAGCTAGCTGTAATTTCAATTAAAAACAAGTAAAAAAAATAAAAAATATACACAGACGATCTACCCCATCAAATAAAAATAAATTATGATCATAAAATAATTAATAAAATTGAAATTATAAGCGGATCATGACAGATAAAAATATTCACATTATTGTAGGTAGTCAAATGGGATCATCAGAGTATGTTGCAGATCAACTTAATGATGTATTACAAAATAAAGGCTATATATGTCAAGTACACGAACAACCTGATTTGATACAGATCCCTTCGAGTAATGTGATCTGGTTAGTATGCACATCTACTCATGGTGCAGGAGATTTTCCAGATAATTTACAAGAGTTTATAAAGAATTTAAACCAACATACTAATCTCAACAGCTTAAGCTATAGCGTTATAGGGCTAGGTGATACAAGTTATGATAACTACAATAAAGCAGCTAAAGATGTCGATCTATTATTAAAAACAAAGCAAGCAAATCAAATCACGCAAGTTTTAGAGATTGATGCAATGGATGAAAATTTACCTGAAGACATTGCGATCGCTTGGTTACCAACTTGGTTAACTGCTATATCAGAAGATAAATTATAAGATCTTATATTAATAGGTTATACACAATATATAATATTATTAGATCCTTTTGTTGATAACTCTTGAGCAAGCTGAGTATAGAGGTGCTATTATCCACTGGATAAAATTAGTACCGGATCCAAATGTGTATAACTAGCCTTTTTGATCAGAGCTTTTACAAACGTTGATCCGATCATATTAACAAGAAAGATCCAGTCCAAGTTACTGAACTTATATAATAAAAGTGACTTATGTACAGAAAAAGTGCTCTATAGTAGTAGTATTAATAAAGATCTCTTTAAAAGATCCTTTATATATATAAGATCTTTAAAAGGGATCTGAATAAAAAATAACCATTTCACTTCTTTGAAATTCTAGGTAGAATACGCTCCCTTTTGAAAATTGATGGCTTATTGGAGTAGGATCGTTAGATGATTTTTCATGAACATTTTGATGTAATTGTTGTAGGTGGTGGTCATTCAGGTACGGAAGCTGCGTTAGCATCTGCAAGAATGGGTATGAACACTTTACTGTTAACGCAAAATATAGACACATTAGGTCAAATGTCATGTAATCCCGCTATAGGTGGTATTGGTAAAGGACATTTGGTGAAAGAGATTGATGCTTTAGGCGGTGCAATGGCCAAAGCAATTGATAAAGCAGGCATTCAATTTAGAACACTTAACTCATCTAAAGGCCCAGCAGTTCGTGCAACTCGAGCTCAGGCGGATCGCAAACTTTATAAAGCTGCAATTCAAGATATATTAGAAAACCAAGAAAATTTAAAAATATTCCAACAGTCTTGTGATGACTTAGTAGTTGAAAATGATCGCGTCAAAGGTATCGTCACTCAAATGGGTTTACGTTTTTCTGCTGGATCTGTTGTTTTGACCGTAGGTACTTTCTTAGGTGGTCGGTTACATATTGGTCTTGAAAGTTTTAGTGGTGGTCGCGCTGGTGATCCTCCTTCAATTTCACTTGCAAATCGTTTACGTGAATTGCCATTTAGAGTTGATCGTTTAAAAACAGGAACTCCACCACGTATAGATGCGCGTACAGTTAATTTTTCAGTAATGCAAGAACAACCTGGTGATACCCCTACTCCTGTATTTTCTTTTATGGGAAAACAATCAGATCATCCGCAGCAGATCTCATGTTATATCACTTACACAAATGAAAAAACACATGATGTGATCCGTGAAAATTTAGATCGTTCTCCAATGTACGCTGGAGTAATTGAAGGTGTTGGCCCTCGTTATTGCCCTTCAATTGAAGATAAAGTAATGCGTTTTTCAGATAAAGATCAACATCAGATCTTTGTAGAGCCTGAAGGTTTAACAACACATGAGCTTTATCCTAATGGGATCTCAACAAGTTTACCATTTGATGTTCAGGTTCAAATTGTAAGATCTATGAAAGGTTTTGAGAATGCACATATCTGTAGACCTGGCTATGCAATCGAATATGATTTTTTTGATCCAAGAGATTTAAAACAATCATTAGAAACTAAATTTATTGAAGGTTTATTCTTTGCTGGTCAAATAAACGGTACTACTGGTTACGAAGAAGCGGGAGCACAAGGCTTAATCGCAGGTTTGAATGCTGCTCTTAAAGAACAAGGAAAAGATGCTTGGACACCACGTCGTGATCAAGCATATATGGGTGTATTAATTGATGACCTTGCTACTATGGGTACGAAAGAACCATACCGTATGTTTACGAGCCGTGCTGAATATCGCTTATTATTAAGAGAAGATAATGCTGATATTCGATTAACTGAAAAAGGCCGTGAATTAGGTTTAGTTGATGATGATCGCTGGCAAGCTTTTAATGAAAAAATGCAAGCTATTGAAATTGAAAGCCAAAGACTAAAAAACACTTGGATCCATAAAGATCATGATCAAATAGACGCTGTGAATGATCTACTTAAATCTGCTTTATCAAGAGAAGCGAGTCTTGAAGATCTGATCCGCCGTCCTGAAGTTAATTATAAAGCGTTAGCGCAGATCCCAGGTTTAGGATCTGAAGTTAATAATCAGCAAGCACTTGAACAAGTTGAAATTCAAATTAAATATGCTGGATATATTGCACGTCAACAAGAAGAAATAAATAAACAACTTCGTCATGAAGAAACTTTATTACCATCTGATTATGATTATTCAGTTGTTTCTGGTCTTTCAAATGAAGTTGTTGCTAAATTAACAGATACAAGACCACAAACAATAGGTCAAGCATCGAGAATTTCTGGTATCACACCTGCTGCTATCTCTCTATTACTGGTATACTTGAAAAAACAGGGCCTGATAAAAAGAATGGCTTAATCAAATTTGTTATCCCTAATGTCAGTCATTAGGGATATGTTACATATAAAACGTAACTTAAATTTCATTATTAATAGTTAATATTGAATGAAAAACATCGAATTAAAGGTATCGTGTGTTATTAGAACAATTAAATAAATTACTCGCGCAAACATCTATAAAATTAACTGATGAGCAAAAATTAAAATTAGTGAAATATGTAGAGCTGTTAGATAAGTGGAATAAAGCTTATAACCTAACATCTGTTAGAGAACAGTCTCAAATGATGGTGAAACATATTTTAGATGCGCTTGTTGTTGCACCTCATATTAATGGTAAAAATTATATTGACGTTGGTACGGGCCCTGGACTACCAGGAATTGTTTTAGCTATTGCATTACCTGATACACAATTTATTTTGTTAGACAGTTTAGGTAAACGTGTTAGATTTTTAACTCAAGTGAAACACGAACTTGGTTTAACCAATGTGACACCTGTTCAATCAAGAGTTGAAGATTTCCAAGCACCGGTAAAATTAGATGGTGTTTTAAGTCGTGCTTTTGCTTCAATACAAGATATGGTTCAATGGTGTGAACACTTAATTGATGATTCTGGTAAATTCATAGCACTGAAAGGTCAATATCCAGAAGAAGAGCTTGCATCTTTGCCTGAAAATATTAAATTTGTCGAAAATATAATACTTGAAGTTCCTGGATTAGATGCACAAAGGCATTTAATTATTTTAAATAAAGCACAATAAAAACTTAATCAGGGGATACTGTGGCAAAAGTTATCGTCATTGCTAACCAAAAAGGTGGTGTTGGTAAAACAACCACTGCGGTTAATTTAGCTGCTTCAATGGCAGCAACAAAACGAAAAGTATTATTAATCGATTTAGATCCTCAAGGTAATGCTACTATGGGGAGTGGTGTTGATAAATATGGTGATGTTGCTACCGTATATGATTTACTGGTTGATGAAAAACCATTTGAAGAAATAGTTGAGAAAGAAACTTCTGGTGAATATCATTTAATTCCTGCTAATGGTGATGTCACCGCTGCGGAAGTTAAATTGATGGAATTATTTGCTCGAGAAGTAAGATTAAAAAATGCACTGGCATTAGTAAAAGATCAATATGACTTTATTTTTATAGACTGCCCGCCTTCACTTAATATGTTAACTGTCAATGCGATGACTGCTGCAGATTCTGTTCTTGTGCCAATGCAATGTGAATATTATGCATTAGAAGGCTTAACTGCATTAATGGACACGATCACCCAATTATCAAAACTGGTTAATCCTGATTTGAAAATTGAAGGTATTTTACGAACCATGTATGATCCACGTAATCGTTTAGCCAATGATGTATCTGAACAACTAAAACAACATTTTGGCGAAAAAGTTTACCGAACTGTCATTCCTAGAAATGTAAGATTAGCAGAAGCACCAAGTTTTGGTGCTCCAGCGATGTATTATGATCGTACTTCTACGGGCGCTAAAGCATATTTAGCATTGGCAGGTGAAATACTAAGACGTAAAGAACAGGTCGAAGTTGCATAATATTTTAAGGTAGTAAATTATAATGTCTGCTAAAAAACGTGGTCTTGGTCGAGGCTTAGATGCCCTATTAACATCAAGCAAACCTGCTGTAGCTAAAACAACACAGACATCAATCGATCAGGTTGAAATCACAAAAAATTTAGAAAAAAGCGAATTGCAAAAATTACCAATTGAGTTTATTAAACCAGGTAAATACCAACCGCGTAAGGATATGTCGGAACAAGCCCTTGAAGACTTGGCTAGTTCTATTCGTTCACAAGGTGTGATCCAGCCAATTGTTGTTCGTGAAGTATTTCAAGATAGTTATGAAATTATTGCAGGTGAACGTCGCTGGCGTGCGGCACAACTCGCATGCTTAGATGTTATTCCCTGTCTTATTAAAGATGTGCCTGATGAAGCTGCAGTTGCTATTGCGTTAATTGAAAATATTCAACGTGAGGACCTTAATGCTATGGAAGAGGCTATTGCACTAAATAGATTACAAAATGAATTTGAACTAACGCATCAACAAGTCGCGGATGCTGTTGGTAAATCTCGTACTACAGTAACAAATTTAATGCGTCTAAATAATTTAAATGAAGATGTTAAAAAATTGTTAGAATATGGCGATTTAGAAATGGGCCATGCCCGATGCCTTTTGGCCCTTGAAGGTCACTTACAATCAGATACTGCTCGCACTGTTGTAGCTAAGGCGCTAACAGTTCGTGAAACTGAGAAATTAGTTAAGTCTGTCTTAGAGCCAGATCCAGAAAAGAAAATCATTGAAAAAGACCCTGATGTCAAACAGTTAGAGCAACAACTTTCTGATAATTTAGGCGCTAAAGTTGATATTAGTTATAATAAAAAAGGCAAAGGTAAGTTGGTTATTTCATATACTGACTTAGCTGAACTTGATGGTATTTTAGAAAAAATTAATACCTAAAACAGTTGATTTTTAGCTAGATATTTGAAGATAAGCTTAAAAATAAAATTAACCTATCTTCAAATCATCACTTTAAAATGTGATTTTTTTAAAAAGTTAAATTTATATTTCTTTTTATTTAGCTTCATTCTAAATAAATATCAGTAACACCAGATAAAGTCTAAGATAAAACCCCACTATCAAAAGGAATATTCCATTGCAAAGTCACCAGAAATAAGTATAATTTCGCCAGTTTTTGTTACTTGAAATTTTTTAGCTGCGTAAAGGTTAATAAAACGTGAATAATCGCTTAGCTCAACCATTACGTAACGCTGCATTTAAATTAGTCATATTTCAAGCGATAGTAGCAGTCATTGCTGCAGCCATAATTTTTATAGGTTGGGGACTTGAAGCAAGTTTATCAGCATTAGCTGGCGGGTGTGTTTGTGTTATCGCCAACCTTGTATTTTCAGCTTACGCATTTAGATTTGCCGGTGCTAGGCAAGCAAATCAAATATTTGTTTCGTTTAAACGAGGCAGCGGATTAAAATTTTTGTTAACCATATTTTTATTTGCATTGATTTTTAAATTTGTACAGGTGGTTCCATTGGCATTTTTTGCCTGTTACATACTAATCATGTTTATGCAGTGGTTTGCACCGTTATTTTTTAAAAAATAACGATAAAAATAACTTTTAAACTTTAACTTTAACTTTAGGATAAAACATGGCTGCTGAAGAGCAAACCCTACAGGGTTACATCAAGCACCATTTAACGAATGGACAGGTCGCCCTTACCGACGATCCAACCAATACGTTTATGGTACTTAATGTTGATACCCTTGCATGGTCCATTGGTTTAGGACTGATATTTTTATGGATATTTAAAGGTGCTGCAAATAAAGCAACACTTGGCGTACCAGGAAAATGGCAATGTCTAATCGAAATGGTTGTTGAATTTGTTGATCAAAACGTGAAAGATACTTTTCACGGTAAAAGTCGTTTAATCGCGCCTTTAGCCCTAACAATTTTTGTTTGGGTTTTCTTGATGAACTTAATGGATTTAATACCGGTAGATTTCTTACCATGGATTGCAGGCCAAGTTGGTGTTGCTTCAGGTGCTGTTGAAAGCTCTCATGATATTTATATGAAAGTAGTACCTACTACTGATTTAAATCTAACAGCTGCTCTAGCCCTTGGTGTTTTTGCGTTAATTATTTTTTACTCAATTCGTGTTAAAGGCGTAATGGGCTTTGTAAAAGAGCTTACATTAAATCCTTTTAGTGCTAAAAATCCCGTATTACAAGCATTGCTTATTCCAATAAACTTTGTAATGGAAGCTATTACATTGATAGCGAGACCTATTTCTCTATCGTTACGTTTATTTGGTAACTTATATGCTGGTGAGCTTATTTTCATTTTGATTGCTGCCATTGGTTTATTCCAATTACCGCTTCATTTTGTTTGGGCTGTATTCCACATATTAGTAATCGTATTGCAAGCATTCATCTTTATGATGCTAACAATTGTATATTTAAGCTTAGCGTCAACAGATCACTAACTAGATATATAAATAAAAAAATTTTTAACTTTAACTTTAACTTTAACATGTCAATCGGAGACAAAAATGGAAATCTTTGAAGGTTTAAAACTTATCGCTGTAGCTTTACTAATCGGTTTTGGTGCCCTAGGTACTGCTATCGGTTTTGGTAACTTAGGTGGTAAATTCTTAGAATCAGCTGCGCGTCAACCTGAACTTGCTGCTTCACTTCAAGTAAAAATGTTTATCGTAGCTGGTCTAATCGATGCGATCGCTATGATCGGTGTTGGTATCGGTCTATTCATCCTTTTCGCTCTATAATAGTTTTTTTCGTTTTACTAAACGAATTTATTATTAACTATTTTATTAATGAAAAGGAGGAGCGGTTATGAACATTAATGCCACTCTAATAGGCGAATTAATCGCATTTATCGTTTTTGTATGGTTCTGCATGAAGTATGTATGGCCACCACTTAACGGTGCGATTGAAGAACGTCAGAAAAAAATTGAAGATGGTTTAGCCGCTTCAGATCAAGCTGAAAAAGATTTGCAACTTGCGCGTGATAAAGCAACTGCACAACTTAAAGAAGCTAAGTCTCAAGCTGCTGAAATCATCGAACAAGCTAAAAAACGTGCTACGCAAGTCGTCGATGAGGAAACTCAACGCGGTCACGAAGAACGTGAAAACATTATTGCTCAAGGTCACTCAGAAATTGAAGCCGAACGTAATCGTGTTAAAGAAGACCTGCGTAAGCAAGTTGCTTCTTTAGCGATTATTGGTGCTGAGAAGATCATAGAGCGCGAAATTAACGAAGCTGCACATAGTGACATTGTTGAAAAACTTGTTGCTGAGCTGTAATTGGAGGTCTGAGCATGTCTGAATTGACTACTATAGCTCGTCCTTACGCTAAAGCGGCTTTTGAATTTGCCGTTGATAAAAATGCTGTTGCTGATTGGAACAACATGTTGGAGTTTGCTGCACAAGTAGCAAATAACCAACAAGTACTTTCATATGTATCAAGCAAAGCCTCAGAAGAACAAGCTGAAATATTTATTTCAGTTTGTGCTGAGCAAATCAACGAATACGGCCAAAACTTAATTAAAGTTTTAGCCGAAAACGGACGTTTAGTTGCGTTACCAGCGGTTGCTGAATTATTCACTGCATTTAAAGCTGAATATGATAAAGAAATAGATGTAGACATCGTTTCTGCAACAGAGCTTGCTGCAAGTCAGCAAGACGCATTGGTTAGCGCGTTAGAAAAACGTTTTTCACGCAAAATTAAGCTGAATTGTAGTGTTGATGAAACGCTTGTTGGCGGTCTTATTGTTAAGGCTGGTGATAATGTCATTGATGGCTCTATACGCGGTAAATTAAACCGTTTAGCCACAACACTTCAATCGTAATTAGGAAGAAAGAGCATGCAACTTAATTCCACTGAAATTTCAGAACTAATCAAAAAACGTATTGAGCAGTTCGAAGTTGTAAGTGAAGCTCGTAACGAAGGTACTATTGTATCTGTTACTGATGGCATCATCCGCATCCACGGTCTTGCTGACTGTATGCAGGGTGAGATGATTGAGCTTCCGGGTAACCGTTATGCTATCGCACTAAACCTTGAGCGCGACTCAGTTGGTGCAGTAGTTATGGGCCCTTACGCTGACCTTAGAGAAGGCGTTAAAGTATTATCTACAGGCCGTATCCTTGAAGTACCAGTAGGTCCAGGTTTACTTGGTCGTGTTGTAAACACTCTAGGTGCTCCGATCGATGGTAAAGGCGCTGTAAACAACGATGGCTTCGAAGCTGTTGAGAAAATCGCACCAGGCGTTATCGAACGTCAATCAGTAGATGAGCCAGTTCAAACTGGTTATAAATCTATCGATGCGATGATCCCAGTTGGTCGTGGTCAACGTGAATTGTTAATCGGTGATCGCCAAACAGGTAAAACTGCTTTAGCAATTGATGCAATCATTGCACAAAAAAATACTGGCGTTAAATGTGTATACGTAGCTGTAGGCCAAAAGGCTTCTACAATTGCTAACGTAGTACGCAAGCTAGAAGAGCATGGCGCGCTAGATAACACTATTATTGTTGTTGCTTCAGCTTCTGAATCAGCTGCACTTCAGTACTTAGCACCATTCTCTGGTTGTACTATGGGTGAATACTTCCGTGACCGCGGTGAAAACGCTTTAATCGTATATGATGATTTATCTAAGCAAGCAGTTGCTTACCGTCAAATCTCATTGCTACTTAAGCGTCCACCAGGTCGTGAAGCGTACCCAGGTGACGTTTTCTATCTTCACAGTCGTCTTCTTGAACGTGCATCTCGTGTAAACGCTGATTACGTTGAAAAATTCACTAACGGCACAGTGAAAGGTAAAACCGGTTCATTGACAGCATTGCCTATCATTGAAACGCAAGGTGGTGACGTTTCAGCGTTCGTACCTACTAATGTCATCTCTATCACTGATGGTCAGATATTCTTAGAATCTGACTTATTTAACGCAGGTATCCGCCCAGCTGTAAATGCTGGTATTTCGGTATCTCGAGTTGGTGGTGCAGCACAAACTAAAATCGTTAAAAAACTAGGTGGTGGTATCCGTCTAGCGTTAGCTCAGTACCGTGAGTTAGCGGCTTTCTCTCAGTTCGCTTCTGATCTTGATGAAGCGACACGTGCTCAACTTGAGCATGGTCAGCGTGTTACAGAGTTAATGAAACAGAAACAGTATGCTCCAATGACTGTTGCTGATATGTCTCTGTCTTTATTTGCTGCTGAAAAAGGTTATTTGCAAGATATCGAAATCGAAAAGGTTTTAGATTTTGAAGCAGGCCTTATTTCTTTCGCAAATAGCGCATATGCAGAGCTTGTGGCTCAAATTAACGAAACTGGTAACTACAACAAAGAGATTGAAGCACAGCTTAAAGAACTTCTTGAGAAGTTTAAAGCAACTCAAACTTGGTAATATGTAGTTATTCATAGGTGAACTTTTTTATTAAAAGTTCACCCGGATTCGGAGAATAGAGTCATGGCCAGCGGTAAAGAGATAAAAAGCAAGATCGGCAGTATTAAAAATACTCAGAAGATCACCAGCGCAATGGAAAAAGTTGCAGCGTCTAAAATGAAAAAGGCGCAAGAACGTATGGCTTCAAGCCGTCCATATGCTGAAAATATACGCAAAGTGATCGGTCACATTGCACACGGTAGCTTAGAGTACAATCATCCATATTTGGAAGAGCGCCAAGCGAAACGTGTTGGTTATATTGTTATCTCTACAGATCGTGGTTTATGTGGTGGTTTGAACACTAATATGTTCAAAACATTAGTACAAGATGTTCAAAAATTTAAAGCACAAGATGTTGAAGTTGATTTTGCCTCTATTGGTAATAAAGCTGCTAACTTCTTATGTCGTTTTGAAGATAAAGTACTCGCACAAACTGCAGGTTTGGGAGATACACCTTCGATACAAGACATTATAGGTCCTGTAAAAGTTATGCTTGATGCATACAATGAAGGAAAATTAGACCGCTTGTTCGTAGTGTATAACAATTTTGTTAACACTATGAAACAAGAGCCAAAGATCGATCAGTTGTTGCCTTTGCCAAAAGCAGAAAGCCAAGCGCTTTCACACCGCTGGGATTACATATATGAACCAGATCCAAAAGCAATTTTGGATACATTAATGGTTCGTTTTATTGAATCTCAGGTATATCAAGGTGTTGTTGAAAATGCAGCTTCTGAACAAGCCTCCCGTATGGTTGCGATGAAAGCCGCAACAGATAATGCAGGTGATTTAATGGACGAGTTACAACTTGTATATAACAAGGCTCGTCAGGCAGCAATCACACAAGAAATCAGTGAGATTGTAGCGGGTTCAGCAGCAGTTTAAACTGTTTAGGCAAAGTTAAACTAGAGGAATAGACATGAGTTTAGGTAAGGTCGTCCAAATAATCGGCGCTGTTGTGGATATTGAATTTCCACAAGAAAGCGTACCAGCCGTTTATGACGCACTAAAAATTAAAAATGGCGATTTAGCGGGTTTGACTCTAGAAGTCCAACAGCAGCTAGGTGGCGGTGTGGTTCGTACAATCGCACTAGGTACTACAGATGGTTTACGTCGTAGCGCTGAAGTAGAAAATACAGGTAAAGGCATCCAAGTTCCAGTAGGTCAAGCAACGCTTGGTCGTATCATGAACGTACTTGGTGACCCTATCGATGAAGCTGGTCCAATTGGTGAAGAAGAGCGTATGCCTATTCACCGTGCTGCACCTAGCTATGAAGATCAATCAAGCTCAGTTGAACTTTTAGAAACTGGTATCAAGGTTATCGATCTTGTATGTCCATTTGCTAAAGGTGGTAAAGTTGGTCTGTTCGGTGGTGCCGGTGTTGGTAAAACTGTAAACATGATGGAACTTATCCGTAACATCGCTATCGAACACAGTGGTTTCTCTGTATTCGCTGGTGTTGGTGAGCGTACTCGTGAAGGTAACGATTTCTATCATGAAATGAACGAATCTAACGTACTTGATAAAGTATCGCTAGTTTACGGTCAAATGAATGAGCCTCCTGGAAACCGTTTACGTGTAGCACTTACTGGTCTTACTATGGCAGAGAAGTTCCGTGATGAAGGTCGCGATGTACTTTTCTTCGTAGATAATATCTATCGTTATACACTAGCAGGTACTGAAGTATCAGCATTGCTAGGTCGTATGCCATCAGCGGTAGGTTACCAACCTACACTAGCTGAAGAAATGGGTGTTTTACAGGAGCGTATCGCTTCTACTAAAACTGGTTCAATCACTTCAATCCAAGCGGTATACGTACCAGCGGATGATTTAACCGATCCATCTCCAGCAACGACCTTTGCTCACTTAGATGCAACAGTAGTACTATCTCGTGATATAGCATCACTAGGTATTTACCCAGCGGTTGATCCACTTGATTCAACTTCACGTCAACTTGATCCATTAGTAATTGGTCAAGAGCATTACGATGCTGCACGTGGTGTTCAAACAGTACTTCAACGTTATAAAGAGCTTAAAGACATCATCGCTATCCTAGGTATGGATGAGTTGTCTGATGAAGATAAGAACACAGTAATGCGCGCACGTAAAATTGAGAAATTCCTTTCTCAACCTTTCTTCGTAGCTGAAGTATTTACTGGTGCTTCTGGTAAATATGTATCTCTTAAAGATACTATTGCGGGCTTCAACGGCATCTTAAACGGTGAATTTGATGATCTACCAGAGCAAGCATTCTACATGGTTGGTTCTATCGAAGAAGCGATAGAAAAAGCTAAAAACATGTAATTAGGAGGTTGTCATGGCTATGACTGTACAGTTGGATGTCGTTAGTGCAGAAAAAACTATTTTTTCTGGTCTAGTTGAAACTATCCAAGTAACAGGAAGTGAAGGTGAACTAGGTATACACCCAGGTCACGCTCCATTACTGACAGCCCTTAAACCTGGAATGGTACGTTTAGTTAAGCAACATGGTCACGAAGAAGTGATTTATGTTGCTGGCGGTACACTTGAAGTGCAACCTTCATCTGTAATCGTGTTAGCTGATATTGCAACAAGAGCTGAAGACTTAGATGAGCAAACAGCCCTTGATGCAAAACGCAAAGCTGAAGAGCATTTAGCGAATTCATCGGCAACAGACATAAGTTATGCAGAAGCTGCGGCAGAATTGTCACATGCAATTGCACAACTTAAAGTGCTTAAAATTATGCGTAACTAACCTTTCCGGTTAATAGAAAAAGCCACCTTAGGGTGGTTTTTTTTTACTTTAATCAAATCCATTAAATATTTATTTGAGACTATAATTTGTTATTTTTATTTGTTCGGATAATAAAAAAATAAAACTTTGAATATCAAAGATGCTTAGTAAACTGATTTTACTTTTGTTAATGTTAAATTCAGTATTTAGGTACATGAAAAAAAGAATAATAATGAAACAAATTAATTTTTCTAGAGAAGTAAAAACAGTTAAATTCGGATGTTGGAATTTGAGCCCCAAACGTCAAACTATATTTGATGGAAAAGTAGAGAGAGAATTAGAACCGTTATTATATAACTTATTAGCGTATTTAATATTAAATAGAGAGAAAATAGTAACAAGACAAGAATTAGTAGATGAAGTATGGCAGCAAGTATATGTTGATGATAATGCCATTAATCGAGCAATGTCTAGATTAAGAAAAATATGTAAATCTGAATTACAAAGAGGGCAAATATTAAAAACGCATTACCGTAAGGGGTATAGTTTTTTATTAGATGTGGAAATTATAAAATATGATAAAAAAAGAACTACAAACGAAAATATAGAACTAATAAACGCAGAGAAAGATAAATATATTTTAGTATCTAAAAAAAATAACAAAAAAGATAAACAGTTTGAAGTGAAATTTAAAGATAAAAAATCAATTCAATATTTTTTATTTTTTGTTTTTTTATTATCAATTCTTACTTTTATTTATTATTTCAATCAAGATAAAGATGTAAACTTAAAAATAGTTGAAGTTAAAAATTACTCTTCAGATATTTTATCATGGAAAAGAGGTACTTATGAATTTCCTTATCTTTCATCTTCAGGTAAATACTTAGCATATGCACTGAAAGAGGAAAATAAACCTGTTAGTAGTTTACATATTAAGGATATGAAAAACTTAAAAGATTTTATCATCAATGAAAATCAATATGATGTTTACCCGATTGGATGGTCGAACCAAAGTAATATTCTATTCTACCAACTAATAAGTGTCGGAGATGATAACCTCTGCGAAATCTGGAGTGTAGATTTATCTATTGAACCTAACTTAGCTAAGCATAACAAGCTTTTTGAGTGTAGTTCATCTTATGTATTAAGCGCCAGTAGTTATGATAATAATAAGTTAATTTATACTAAATATGGCTATAGAGGCCGTTTAGATACAGCTGCACTGGTTATGCGGGATTTAATGTCTAATGAAGAGTTTCAGGTATCTTTACCTGGTTTTAAACCAATAGGGGACTATTCATTAAAAATATCTCAAAACTCTGAAAGGTTGGCTTTTTTACGTTCTCAATCATATGGAACACAAATATTCGTGACGAATATTGATGGCAGTAACCAAAGTATGATTGCTGAAGTTGATTACATAATTAGAAGTGTATATTGGGATGATATGTCTCAACATATTATGTGGTTTAATAAATCAGATAATATACTTAATAAATATGATGTTTTAACTAAAAAATTACAACATTCAGTTGTAAAAACCACTGAAGATATTCATGACCTTATTTTTATATCTGAAGATGACTTATTAATAACAACAAAGTGGACTGATTATGATTTAGTGAATTTATCATTAAAGACGAATGAAATTATTAACTTTTCAAATATGACACTAAAAGAAAAGTTGATAGCTCCTTTAAAAGAAGCACAGCACGCACTACTGCTAATTGAGGGGGAGCGCCATGCTATTTGGTATGTAAAAGGAGATAATCGCTCTAAAGTAATTGAATTAGATTTTAAGGATACGGTTTCGATTGCAGTATCTCCAGATGAAACTCAGCTTTTAGTGGCTAGAAATAAGTACTTATATTTTTATTCTCTTAATAATTATGAACTTGTAAATAAAGTAAGTATTGTTGGGCAAATTCAGTCTGCTGATTGGGGGAGAAGTGATAAAAAAGTAATATATACAGCCTCGTCTTTGGAGTTAAATAAAACTTATGGGTGGTTTTATGACATTGAAAATAAAAGATCCAATCAAATTTATAATTCAAATCTTTTTGATGCAAAAATGATATCAGATACACAACTTATATATTTAGATAGTAAAAATCAATTCGTACAACTAAATCTTGAAAACAATCATACTGATATTATATTAGATCTTAGTGCTGAAGCCGATATTATTTGGACGCATGATGATCTGAATATATATTATACAGACAATATTTCAATTTTTAAAAAAGTAATCAGTTCAAAAAAAACCGCAGAAGAAATTTTTAAAGTGGATAAAGATATGGAGCTAATCGCGTCATTATCCAGTGATAAAAATTCGGAAGCAAATAGCTTATATATAAGCTTAATAAGAAATAAACCAAATTCAATAATAAAAATGAATAGGCTCAAAGATTAGACATTAGTTCGATTTAACTCGTAATTATGAGAGGTGCCTATTTATGCTGTTTAAATAAGATAAAGGGTCTTTTAAACTCTCATATTAGGTTTGATGTAATACTAATTAAAAAGATACCTTGTCAAAGAAGCCGTCAGTGCCTTTATTTTGTGGGAAATAGAGGTTGTGTTTCACACGTAAAAAATAAATACCCTACATAAATACCAAATCTAAAACTTATAAAGTAGATTTTTTTGAAAGTGTCATTTTTAAATTTATGGTAATTATTTTATAATTAAAATGGTGTTTTTATGATTAATTCAATAAATTCAGGTTGTTAAGTCTAATTCTTACCGAGGTTTTATAACTTATTTGTTAGTATATTTTTATTTTTTTTTGTTATGGTTACTCCATCAAATGGCAAGTTACTAAATACTTTAAAATACCTACCGTCTATAGGAAAAAAAATGAAATTTAAATTGAATAAGAAAAAAATTAAAAACCTTTCAAAGGATTACAATAAATTACCATTAGTTATAACAGCTAAAATCGCAGGGGGAGTTCCTCATCAATTCGGTTTAGTAACAGACCCACTTGAAACTAAATGCTAAATACTTATCTGTATTAATATACTTATATAATTTTAAATATTTAATGACTAAATATATTGGTTAGAAATGAGATTATTTATTTTCTTTATCTGTTTTGTTTTAACTAAATTAGTTTTTGCAAATGATGAATTTACACATGATGTAAAAGTAACCTTTAAAGGTGATGATAGTGTCATTGTTATCTCACGAGTTGAAGGTGAAATCATAAAAGTCCATTTAGAAGAAAATGATTTTACCGAGCAGGGTCAAACTATTGTTAGTATTTTACATAATAAAAATAAATGGATAGTGACTTCTCCATTATCAGGAGTAGTACGAAAAATTTATGATAAAAATAATTATGTTCATATTGGTGATATTGTGGCTGAAATTATTTCAAATGAAATTAAGGGCGTTATCTACCTTAATAATTTTGAGTTTGACTCTAATAAGGCTCATAAATTTTACTTATGCACTCAGGGTTATGTATTACAGATAAATATATTTAAAAAACAGCAAGATAAATTATATTTCTTTTCAAATAGCATAAATCGAAATTTATTTTTTAATCGTAATTATTTATATCATGAAATTAATAATGCGATGTTAGTAAAAAACAAAAAAATGTGCAATTTGTATAAGTAACTGATTTTAACTGAGGCCATTTAAAACATAATAAAAAAGATGTAAATTGGTATTCATAGAAGTAGAGGCGAATATGATTAAAGTTTGTATTTTATCACCAATAGATAACTCTAGTTTTGATTTAGGCTGTTTATATGAAGTATTTTCGTTACCCCTGGTAATTGAAAGTAGTATTGTTACTAAAGTACTTAAAATCCCAAAAAATAAGCATGTTGATTTATCAAATAAAGCATTTAATTTAAATCAATATGATATGTTGATTTTTTGTGGTTGGGATGATTATTCAATATTAACATCTGAATCAGTTGAAAGTTTAGGAGGTTTTTTACGAATACGTGGTCAAATTATTGTTATTGGAAAAAGAGCCGAAAACCTCATTCAGAAAAATTTTGATTTGAAGTTGATTGATCCTACTTGCATTCAGGTTTTGGATTCTGGTTTAGGTGTTCTTGAATGGGCAACACAGTTTGTTGCGCAAAAAAAAGGGTTGTATATAGCGCAAAATATGGCCGAAAAACTAAATTTATGTCCGAGTATTGTAGCGTCCATGGCTAAGAGTAGTGCAAGTAATTTATCGCTTTGCTCTTTGAGGTTAAGAAAGGTTCTCGCTTGGGCTGAGGCCAATTTAAGTTCAATAAAAACGATAGATCAACTGGCGGAAAAAGCGTGCTTATCAAGGCGCAGTTTTGATCGTCAGTTTAGAGAAAGTGTAGGAAAAACGCCAAAAGACTGGTTGACAGAGAAGCGATTACAATTAGCTAAGTCTTATCTTGAAAATAGTGATTTGGCGCTTGATGAAATTGCCTGTGTTTCTGGCTTTGGTAGTTACCCTAATTTACGTAATAGCTTTAGTAAGAGTGTTGGTCAATCCCCTAATTTATATCGACAATTAAGCCGTGTAGGATAATTTACAAAGTAACTTTATTTATTAATAGTTACTTTGTATGTTTATTTAATTTATCTTTCTTCTGGTCTAACACAACCAATATTTGGATTATTTCCTCCTCCTAGCTCATTTAGTGCTATCTCTTCCAATCGGTCTAATTCATCTTGTAACGCTTGATCTATCTCTGAAGTACTTTTTTTAGATTTATTATTTTTAACATTTGATTGTTTTTTTTCCTGCATGATCACTTTCCTATTTTAAATGATTAATTATAAGCTTATTAAAAATAGAATTTTGTATTTGTCTTTAAATTTCAATCGATTGTCTTGTTTTTTAGGTTGAGTAAACTTTAAGACTTTAAGTGTTAAAAATGAGACGAAACAGGCTATATCGATTTTTAAAGCATATTTACATGTTAACTTTGTTTCGTTAATAACTGAGGGGGATAACATGTATAGTAAAAATTTAATTCCAATTTTGAACGTAGGAGCTGAGGTTAATCAGTTTAGCCCTCATGGTTTAGATTCATTAGACCCATTACCAAATAAAGATGAATTTGTTTCTTCAGCTCCAACATTAAATGAGCCTCGTACTAGTGCATATACTATATATGTTGATTTACCTGATACTGATGAGGAAATGTTACTAGTACACGGATATTTAGGTCATAGAATTAAAGTTAATAAAGATATTGCAATGTATTTAAGGGCTAATGAAGATAAACGTCCACCTAGACCTCTTTATGGTGAGTGGAAAGACCTTGAATATCGTGATATGAAAGTAGAAAAGCCAGAAAGTGAAATTATCACATCTTTGCGAAAAAAAGGCTTTTTAACGCTTAGAACACAAGAGCAAGAGCACAGTTTTTTCAAACAGTATGCTACTAACAAAGCAAATACTATGATAAAGCAAGCGCCATATTACCTAATAATGCCTACATATTCATGTAACTTAAGGTGTCCTTATTGTTTTCAGGATCACATGCGTACAGACCCTAATTACAGTCATTTATTAAAAAAAATGACACCTGAAACTGTTGATTTAGTTTTTGATAATTTGCCTGTATTAGAAGCTCGCCATAACTTTGTTGCTGACGAAAAACATGTACGTACTTTTAAGTTTTTCGGTGGTGAACCGTTACTTAAAGAGAATCGAGATATTATTGAATATACCATGAATCGAGCGCGTGCAGAGGGTAAAGCTAAATTTCTAGCTATCAGTAATGGCACAGATCTACAACACTATAAGGATTTACTTGGACCCGAAGGGATTTCTGAGATCCAGATCACTTTTGATGGCACACCAAAAGAGCATGATAAACGCAGAATTTACCCTGATGGTACAGGAAGTTTTGAGCTAATTAGTCAAAATATACAGCTAGCTTTAGATTTAGGGGTGAAAATTATAGGGCGTATAAATGTTGATAAAAATAATTTAACTGATTTACCAGAGTTAGCTGATGTTATTAGTGAGAAAGGATGGGGAAAATATTCAAATTTTGGTGTTTATTTAGCTGTTATCGTTGCACACAATGAACAGACAAGTGATACGGAATGTTTCGGTACCCGAGAGTTAAACCATGCATTTATTAAATTAAAGGAACAATATCCAAAGCTTGATATGTTTCAATTTGATGGTGATGCAATGAAAAAGAAAGCGCGTAGAGTGTTCGAAACCAACAAAGAAAATTCACCACAACTCCCTCAATTTTGCGGTGCACATAACAAAATGTACGTTATTGATGCATTTGCTGATATTTATGCGTGTTATGAAAAAACTGGAGATGAAAAAATACGCATAGGATATTTTGATCAAAAATCAGGTTTAAATATCCATAAAAAAAATGAATGTGATTGGCGCTCTCGTACCGTAGCTTCTAATCCTATTTGCTCTCAATGTCGATATGCTTTTTATTGTGGTGGAGGTTGCGCAATAAACGCAGAAGTAAGGACTGGGAAAATGCATGCAAACTTCTGTGATTCATATGGAAAGCGGTTTAGAGAAAGTGTTGCTGAAGCATATTTAGAGAGTAAACAGGCGTGAACATTCTATTTTGCAGTTTAAACCGTAGAGGATTCATTAATCCGATGATTGGTTTAGCTTTACGATTGCAAAAAGTGGGTCATACGGTTGCTTTTATTTGTGATATGAGTTGTGAAGGATTGCTAAATGAGCAAGGACTGGCTCGGATCCCGCGAGGTGATATTGATGGTCATAGCTTTTTAATTAAAAAGTGGGCTGAACCCGTTTTTTGTGCAATCCAAGCTAAACATACTCAGTATGCGTTAAGTCAATTTTCAGCAGATTTAATTGTAACGCAGCCTCTGGCAATGGGATGTATTTTCGTAGCCAAAAAAGCACAAATAAAACATGCCACAATAGGTTTTTTTTCTCCATTATGGCTAGATAAAACCTATAGTCAGGTTAGTAATATCGATACATCTCTGTGTAATTTAAGAAAATGGAGAGCGCAAAATTTACTTGATTTATATAATCGTTTTTGCCGATATTTAGGTATCAATGAATCCCAATATGTAACGCATAGTAATGAATTACTTGGTGATGCGCATTTGGTTCGAAATTACTCAGAACATTTGAGCGCACACCTTCCTAAAAACTACTTTGTTATAGGTAGCATGCTTTGGGAGGAGGAACCTGATGAAGTAATACGTAATTGGGTAGCTGATGCTAAGCGTAAGAATAAAAAAATTATTTATATTCAGCATGGGCAGCGTTTTCATCAAGATAGTTTTTGGGATCAGATAGATGGCTGGGCATGTAATGAGCAATTCGCAATCGCTGTTAGCTTTGGAGATTTTATCGAGGATGGCGCAATACATCATAAAAACGTGCTTGCAAAACCTTATATACCTCAAAGCTTCATGATGAAAAATGCATGTTTTGCGATAACTAATGGACATACAACTTCAGTTCTGGGTGCGATTGAAAGTGGTATTGATATGGCTGTTTTTACTGTTAAAGGTGAGACCGTTGATAATGGTGTTTTATGTGAAAATCTACCTAATTTTTATGTGTTTGATGAGAGTGATTCAGAAGTACCAGATTTGAGCCTTATTATAAAACACAGGCTTAAAGACAAAATAACACCTCTCAAAAGAGATGATTTTTTTGCAGCTACACAAGTAATAGATAACTTGTTACAAAATTAAAATTATCTAGGGTTATTTTAATTTGCTTTGCATTTTAAAAATAACAAAGAGCAAAAGAATTTTTTATTGTTCGAACAGATGTTTAGCTAATGTCAAAGCGAATAATAGATTTACTAAGCGGCCACTTTTTGGCTATTGATATTTAATAAGGAAAGTCATTATGAAAAATGAAAAACTAGAAAATGTTACAGCAGAAGAACAAGAAATAAATTTAGATGAAATTTCAGCTGAAGAGCTAGAAGCGCAAGCTGGTGGTTTAATGCCATCAATGATTGATGATTGTAATGGTACCTTTACTTGTGTCACATATGATTAATATTTTAATCTAATAAATATTACTAACTAAAATAACTACCACATAAGGTGTTAATTATGAGTAATCACTACAAGTGATTGTAATAGTAACTTTCTACGTGGAACATATGATTAAGTTGTAATAATTAAAGAAGATTAATAGTAATTACTATTAATCTTCCTTTGATATTTAAGGGAGTTTAAATGGATAAAGAAATATTAGAAACTGCTTTTGATCTAGAGCTAAAAGTAAACTTAGATGATATTTCACCCGAAGAATTAGATCTTATATCTGAAGATAATCCAGAATTAAAAAATACAAATTTTAACCATAAAAAGTATTTGTTACTTAAATATGACAATAATTAATTAGAAGCTATAATGTTAAATTTTAATCAGATAAAAACTGCTATCCCTGAATTTAAAGCTACTTTTACCAAGCTTAAACAGCAGTCTGTTATAGATAAATATCACAATATTGAAAAATCATTATTTTCTCTTTTTACATCTAATTCTTATCTAGAGTTAACAATAATCACCACAGAGCAATGTAACTTTAGATGTGTATATTGTTATCAAGACTTTCAGTCGGTTAAATTGAATGAGGATAGAGCATATAGTGTGATCCGCTTTATAGAAAAGAGTGTTGAATCAGGTTTACGTCATTTGCATATAAGTTGGTTTGGAGGAGAGCCTACTCTTAACGTTATGCCTATACATAAAATAGGTAATGCAATAAAAAAAATTCAGCTTAATAATAATTTAGTTTATACCTCAAATATGAGCTCCAATGGTTATTTATTATCTAAAAATCGTTTTAATGATTTATTAAATAGTGGTGTAAATCACTTTCAAATATCGTTAGATGGTTGGCAAGAATTTCATGATCAAACTCGTATTCGAAAAAATGGTCAAGGAAGTTTTTATAGAATATGGAAAAATTTGCTTTGTTTTCGCTCTTTTAAAAAGCATTTCATAATTGATCTTCGTTTACATATCACACAAAAAAATATTGATTCGATTGAAGTATTAGTAAAAAACATACTTAAAGAGTTTTCTAAAGATCATAGGTTTAATGTGATGTTAGAAGAAATTAAAGATCTAGGCGGTGAAAGTAGTGCTAGTCAACTGGTTCCAGATAAAAAAATAAAAAATAGACTTACTCATATTAAAACTTCACTACTTCCTATGAAGAGACCGTTTAAAAGTGCGCATAATAAAATTTGTTATGCGGCAATCCCGAGGCATTTGCTTATTTTTCCTGATGGTCAACTCGGAAAATGTACCGTGATGCTAAAAGATCCAAGAAACGTTGTAGGTAAATTGGAACATGATGGAGATGTAATACTAAATAAAGAGTTTTATAGCTATTGGATCCGAGGGTTCTCAACTTTAGATAAGCAAGATTTAAGCTGTCCTGCAAAGCATTTACCAAAAATATTTGATGGTGTTGAGCGTATCGCTGTTAAGCAAATTTAGGAAAATTATGACTATTCAGAAACGGCGTTCAATTATTCGGCCTGAGGTTATCGAAGCTAAAATAGGTTTGCAGGGAGAAGTTATTTTAATTAGGCCTCCTTCCTCTTTATTTTTATGTGTTTTTTTCTTAGTCAGTTTATTTTGCATATTTTTATTTTTGTCTTGGTCTGAGTTTACTAAAACAACACGTGTGGCAGGTGTATTAAAAAACCCCGCTGGGATAACGAAAGTATTGCCACGGCAATCAGGTGTGATAGATAAACTTTATGTAAAAGAAGGACAGCATGTAAAAAAGGGAGAAAAACTTTATCAGGTACGTACAGAACAAAATAATATAGCGGGTTCTATTTCGAATCAAGTGAACAAAAGTTTGTTACAAAGCTTGAAACTCGTGCAAGAGAAAATAAGTTTTCAAGAAAAACTTAACGCATTAGAGTCGGCTGAAGTTGATCGCACAATTAAACAATTTAACTTAGATGCATTACATTTGATCGATGAAATCGCCTTACAAAAAGAATATTTAGAAATATTGGCTAATGAACTTGCTGAAATAGAAACGCTTTATAAAAAAAAGCAAATTACAAAGGTTGAATATAATGGTAAGTATGCCCAATTTCTTGAAAAGCGTATAGCAGTAAAGTCACTTAAAAAACGTCATCAAGATTTGTTAAATCAGGTTGATAATGCCGACCATAATCGTCAAAACTTAAATATACGCGGGAAATCGTTGATAATTAGTTACCAACAAAAAGTTGTTGATCTAAAAAGACAAATATCGGATAGCGATGCTAAAGAAGCTTATATTATATTAGCACCGCATGATGGAATTATTTCTAATATCTACTACAGTGATGGTCATTTTGCTGTAATGGGCAAAATATTGATGAATATACTACCTGAATTAAGTGATTTAATCGCTGAAATATATATTCCAACTAGCGCGATAGGTTTGGTTGAGGTTGGTCAGTCAATTCAGGTTAGATATCATGCTTTTCCTTATCAAAAGTTTGGTTTTTTTGATGGCGATATAGAAAGTATATCCAAAACCTTAATTGAACCTAATCAAGCAGTATCTTCTAATTTGATTGATGTTCCTGTTTACCGAGCACGTGTCAGGTTAAATACACAAATCATTAATGTAAAAAACAAACGCATCAGGTTACAACCTGGGATGACTTTAAATGCAGATGTACAAGGGGAAACTCGCAATTTAGTTTCTTGGTTTTTTGAACCATTCTCTGATGTGACACGAGGATAAAATTTAATGAATACATTAATAAAGAAACTGCAGTTTAGTTTAAGGCGTAAGTTACCTGTTGTTTTGCAAAGTGAGGGTGCTGAATGTGGCCTTGCGAGCATATGTATGATCGCTGGTTATTATGGCTATAAATTTGATCTAGTTAGTTTAAGGCGTAAATTTCCTATTAGTTTAAAAGGTGCAACGGTTAAGCAATTGGTATCTATTGCTAATCAACTTGAGTTGGTAGGTAGGCCTATGAGGCTGGAATTAGAGCAGTTAAAAAAATTTCAACACCCTATTATATTACATTGGGATTTATGCCATTTTGTTGTTCTTAAATCAGTAAAGTCAGATGGTATCTGGATCCATGATCCCGCAAAAGGAACTGTATGGTGTCCATGGGAGAAGGTGTCTCGTTCATTTACTGGAGTTGCAATTGAGCTGCGACCATCGGAAGATTTCAAAGCTAAAAATGAAGAAGTATCTTTGGGATTCTCTTTACTTTGGCGAAAAGTAATCGGGCTAAAACGTAGTTTAGGTCAAATTCTTATATTATCTTTGGTCATGCAGAGCTTACTACTTATATCTCCTTATTTTATCCAGCTTGTTGTAGATAATGTGGTTGTTACAGACGATCATCAGTTTTTGATGATATTAGGCATCGGATTTTCTTTATTACTTTTCTTACAGGTCGCTGCTCGTGCAGTACGTGCTTGGGTAGTACTTTATTTACGTTCAATATTAGGAATTCAGCTTGTCTCTAACCTAATGAGACACTTACTCAGGTTACCCATGAGTTGGTTTGATAAACGCTTTGTTGGAGATGTATTATCGAGATTTCAGTCTTTAGATTATGTTAAACGATTATTAAGTGAAGGTTTTGTTGAGGGGATGTTAGATGGGCTAATGGCGATATTAATCTTGTTTGTCATGTTTTATCTTAATGTAACATTAGCGCTTGTCACTTTGACTAGTGTTGTGATTTTTATTGTTATGAGGTTAGCGTTATTTCAGCCACTTCGCAATGCAACCAAAGAAAGCTTGCAGCTTAAAGCGGCTAGTGATAGCCTTTTTTATGAGTCTGTACGCTCGGTATTGCCTGTGAAAATATTTAACGGTGAAGCGACTCGGCAGTCTAAATTAGAAAATGCACAAGCTGACTGGATAAATGCAGATATTAAAGTTGGGCGGTTCAGTATTTTTCAGCTAACAGCTAAAGATTTAGTTTATGGCTTTGAGTATATATTACTAATTTGGTTTGGTGCTTTTTTCATTTTAGATGATGTGATGACAGTTGGTTTATTGTTTGCTTTTTTGGCGTACCGTCAGCAATTCGCAACCAGCTCACAGTTTTTTTTAGATAAATTGTTTGAATGGCGAATGATGGGGTTACATTTAGGACGCATTGCGGATATAGCGCTTTCTGATGCTGAAGAATCATTAGAAACGGACTATCCAATGTTACAAAATGTGAAAGGAAAATTAGAAATAAAAGACTTGTCATTTCAATATGATTCTAATGAACCTTTTTTGTTTGAAAATTTGTGCTTAACCGTTGAATCTGGTGAAAGTGTGGCTTTGGTTGCACCATCAGGATTTGGTAAAACATCTCTTATGAAACTAATGATGGGATTATCTAATCCTAATAAGGGAATGGTAATGCTTGATGGTGTTGATATCAGAAAAATAGGTTTGAGTAACTACAGAAGCAGTACCGCTGCTGTGATGCAAGGCGATAGTTTATTATCTGGTTCAATAGGCGATAATATCAGTTTTTTTGCTATTGATGTTGACCAGGAATTAATGGACTCAGTTTGTCAGCAAGCGCAAATTTTTGATGATATTCAATCAATGCCGATGGGGTTTAACTCGCTTGCTGGTGATATGGGTAGCACATTGTCTGGAGGGCAAGTACAACGGGTATTAATTGCAAGAGCTTTATATAAACAACCAAAGATTCTGTTTTTAGATGAAGCCAGCAGTGCTCTAGATAAAGACACTGAAAAAAGAATAAATATTGTACTCAAAAATCTGGGGATCACGCGCATTATGATAGCCCATAGACAAGAAACAATAGATATGGCTGATCGTATTATTTATTTGCAAGAACATATTAATAAAGAGAATAAGATAGAACAAAATTCAGAGAATAAAACCCCTACCCTTGTAGCGGTTAAATAACCCGGATATACGGTGAAATCAATTAAGGTTAAAACTATGAATACGGCATTAAAAAAAATAATCATTCTTGCTGCTTGCTTTATTGCTTCAGGGGTATTTGCTGATGAGGATCAGTTGACAGTAGAAGAGCGTCTATATGGACTGTCAACCTTGTGGAAGGAAGCGAGTTATAACTTTGCTTATTTTGATCAAGTGAGCAATCTAAACTGGGATGATGTTTATCAAAGTTATATTCCACAAGTAATAGAACCCCAAAGTAACTATGAATATTATCGAACGCTGACAAAGTTTTTAGCAGGTCTTAATGATGGAATGACATATGTAGAAATGAGTGCTGACATGGTCAAAAAAAATGTAGCCCACCCATCTATAAAATTAGCTGAGGCAGGCCGCGAAGCTATTGTTGTGGGAGTGAGTAAAGAGTTAGCGAAAAAAATACCTTTAGGCTCGATAATTACTCATGTTGACAGTGTAATAGTTGAAGACGTTTTACGAGATGAAGTATTTCCATATATTAGCAGCTCTACAGACCATATTCGTTGGCATGAAGGGATTCGGGGAAACTCTAAATTAGGTTATGGTCTTTTGATGGGGCCTAGAGAATCAAATGTAAATATCAGATATAAAACATTGTCGGGTGTTATTGGAGAATTGGATTTGAAACGAAGTGATGATCTTGATACCAAAAATTGGTTATTCGCGAGTGGCATAGTTAAAAATGATAATTCGATAGAACACAAAAATCTTGATGGTAATATTAGCTATGTTGCATTAAATAATTTTACTGATATGGATATTAGTAAAAGATTTAATTTACTAATACCTAAATTACAATCATCATCAGCTTTGATTTTGGATTTGCGAAATAATCGTGGTGGAAATACGATGCTTGCTGAAGAGATATTAAAACATCTTACTTTTCATGATTTAGAAGGCACACGCACTAAAATGCGAGTTCATAATTCAACTTATAAAGCTTGGGGGAAATATTCGACTCAGTTTGCTTGGGCTAAAAAATATGAGCCATACTTTAGTGGAAATGCGTGGCAAGAAAATGAACCGGATAAAATTTTTGCTGATGATGTGACTTTTGAAAATAAAGTTGTTGTACCTACTGTAGTATTAATCAGCCGAGAAACATCGGCTGCGGCAGAGAGTTTTTTAGTATATGCATCGAGTGCTAGTCATATAATACTGGTTGGGGAGCCAACATTTGGTAGTACAGGACAACCACTTGATATTGAATTACCTGGAGGTGGCTTTGCAAAAATTTGCACCAAAAGAGAAACTTTTGCTGATGGTAGAGATTTTGTTGGTTATGGTATTCAACCAGATATATTAGTTAAACGAGATGTTGCTTTTTTTACAGCGAATGTCGATAAAACTTTATTTACGGCTAAAGATTGGTTAAGTAAAAAATTATCGAATAACGTTTTTATAGCTGCTAAGACTTCAAAATAAAATTATAATAATAGATATAGGCTTAAGAATCGGCTCTGTTTACAAAATACTTTAAAGGGCTGAGTTTAGTTTGTTTTTTAATAATAATAATTATTCACACTATCAATAAGATGCATTATATTTGTTTTTATAATGAAAAAATTTCATTATATCCTTTTTGACATTCCCCCTTTTAGAACCATACTTTCGACGTAACTTTAATTAAAAAGTAAACATGGACAGGGATAGATGTTATGAAAATTAGGACAAAACTATTATCAATGATGTCAATCATGGCTATTTTACCACTCATATTATTAGCCAGTATTTTAAGTAAAACCTCAATAGAAAGTTTATTCACTTCGTTAGAGCAAGAACAAAAACGCGCTTTAATTGCATCAAGAGAGCAAAAAAAACAGCAAATAGAAGGTTATTTTAAAAACATAGAAAACCAAGTAAATACCTTTTCAAATAATCTTATGGTGATAGAAGCGGCAAAACTTTTTAGTCAAAATTTCTATAATATTAATTTAGATATATCAAAAATCACTCCAGAATTAAGATCTTTTTATTTTAACGAATTTAATCATGAATTTAAAAAAAGGAACCAAAATGAAGATGTAAATCCATCAAAAATTATAAATGGTATGTCAGAGGAAGCATTGCATTGGCAGGATTTTTATATCGCTAAAAACCCTAACCCTTTAGGTGAAAAAGATGCGTTATTAACATCAGATGATAATTCACTCTATTCTAAAACCCATGAAAAATACCATAGTACATTTAGAGATTATTTAACTAAATTTGGTTTTTATGACATTTTCATAGTTGAACCCAATACTGGCCATATTGTTTATTCAGTATTTAAAGAATCTGATTTTGCTACATCATTACTATCAGGTCCGTATGCAGAAACAGCAATAGCGAATGCGTTTAGAAAAGCCAATGCTTTCAATAATTCTGAGCAAGTATTTCAAACAGACTTTTCACCTTACTTACCTTCTTATCAAGATCCTGCGGCATTTATTGCGTCGCCTATTTTTGAAAATGGACACAAAATTGCGGTGCTAATTTTTCAAATGCCAATAAATAATATAAATGCCATTATGACAAGTAATGAGAAATGGTTTGAAGTCGGCTTTGGTTTATCTGGTGAAACTTATCTTGTAGGTAGTGATCAAACTATGCGCAATCAAAGTCGATTTTTGATAGAAAATAAAGCTGGATATATTCGATCTTTAAAACAAAGTGGACAAGTGGTTGAAGCTAATATTATTGATGCCAAGGGCACTTCTATTGGTTTACAAAAAATAAGTAATAAAGGCGTGGATAACGGATTAAAAGGAAACTCAGGCTTTGAAGAGTATGTAGATTATAGAGGTGAGCCAGTCTTTTCTGCTTACGCACCTATAAAAGTGGGCGGTCATAATTGGGTGATATTAAGTGAAATAGATAAAGCAGAGGCTCTTGCACAAGCTTATTTATTAGAAACTAAAATGCTAAATATTTCACTGTATATTACAGTTGCTATTGTGTTTGTCGCACTAATAATAGGGCTCTATTTTGCGCGAAGTTTAACTAAGCCGTTAAATCACTTAATTGTAAATTTAAAGAGCATTGCTACTGGTGGTGCTGATTTAACACAGCAATTAGAAGAAGCAAAACGAGATGATGAAATTGGAGAGTTAGGAAAAGCTTTTAATGTATTTAACGAATTCATTAAAGATTTAGTTATCGAATTAAAGCAAACGTCAGAATGTATGGACTATTCTTCAACTCAATTAAAAAGTAGTACGTTAGTTGCTATGGATGCTGCTTCTCAACAGAAAATGCAAACTGAAATGGTCGCAGCTGCTGTAGAAGAGTTTCATATGTCTATCAAGGAAGTTGCTAATAATACAGATCAATCTTCTCGCACTTCTGAAGAAGCTGATACTATTTCTAAACAAAGTGCAGATTTTGCGGAAGAGGCACGTTTACAGATAGATAAATTAGTGCTTGGTGTGGAATCGGCTTCAGGTGTGATTTCATTATTAAGCAACGAAGTTGAAGAAATTAAAACAATTTTAAAAGTGATTGATGAGATTGCAGATCAAACCAACTTACTGGCGCTAAATGCAGCAATAGAAGCTGCTAGGGCCGGAGAACATGGTAGGGGTTTTTCTGTTGTTGCTGATGAAGTGAGAAGCTTAGCAGCAAGAACCCAGCAAAGTACCATCGAAGTACAAAATAGAATTAATGCATTGGAGTCGGCGGCAGAAAAAGCTGTTAGCTCCATGGATTATGCAGCATCTATGGCGCAATCAGGTATAGACTTAGTTTCACAGGTTAGAAATAAATTAACAGATGTGTCGGATGTGATAGAAACCTTATCTCAAATGAATGCCACAATCGCAACAGCGGCAAATCAACAAAAATTTGCTGCTGACTCTGTTAATGAAAGCATTTGTTTTATTGATGAATATGCGCAATCAAATGCTGCTATTACAGAGCAAGTTAAAGCATCTTCAGAAGAGCTAAATAATTACGCCACAAATTTATCTTCGTTAGTTGGACGTTTTAAAATAGCTTAACAAACTTGCTTAGTAACTTTGTTTAAGTTCTCTTTGTGGTAGAAATATATATTATTAAATAATTAAAGATAAGTAATTCATAAAAGATGAAAAATGTAAGTTGACCAACTTCTATAACTTTGGCTTTTCATTCTTTATAATTACTTATCTATTGTTTAGATCAGAGAGTTGAACACATAACTCAATTTTTACTTATAAATAGTTTAAATAAACGTTAAAATACTCCGCTATATTTTACTTTTAACTTCAAAATTAATATTTATCCAGTGCTATCTTTATGCCAATGGATTTGGATAAAGGTAATGAGCAACAGCCATAAATATGGCTTTGGAATTAAAATGTGTAAAACAACCAATTAAATTAGTAATATAAAACAAAGAAAGAAGGAAATTGTTTTAATGTCTCTGACTACCGTTATTTTAGCTGCAGGTAAAGGTACGCGCATGCGCTCTGCTTTACCTAAAGTACTTCATCCTATTGCTGGCAAACCTATGGTTCAGCATGTAATTGATAAAGCTCAAGCGCTGGGTGCTACAAAAACTAATTTAGTTTATGGTCATGGTGGTGAACTACTTAAAGACTCTATTAAAACAGAAAACTTAAACTGGGTATTACAAGAAGACCAGTTAGGAACCGGTCATGCAGTTGCGGCAGCTAAAGGTTTTATTGCAGATGAAGATACCGTTTTAATTTTATATGGTGATGTGCCTTTAACAAAGCAAGAAACACTCGAAAAGCTTTTAACAGCATTACCGGAACGAGGGTTAGCTGTTTTGACTGTGGATTTAGTGAACCCTTCCGGCTACGGTCGCATGATCCGTGAAAATGGTAAATTAGTTGGCATTGTTGAGCAAAAAGATGCGTCACCAGAACAACTTAAAATCACTGAAATAAATACTGGCATAATGGCTGTAAATGGTGGTTTATTAAAATCTTGGTTAGGTCGTTTATCTAATAATAACTCTCAAGGCGAGTATTATTTGACAGATATTGTTGCGATGGCAAAGCAAGATGGTGTAGAAATCACATCAGCGCAACCTGAAGATAAAATGGAAGTTGAAGGTGCTAATAATCGCGTGCAACTTGCTGTGTTAGAACGTGCTTATCAATCTTGGCAAGTGCAAGAGTTAATGTTAAATGGCGCTAGTTTAGCTGATCCTACTCGTATTGATGTACGTGGAGAAGTGACAACAGGGCAAGATATTATTATTGACGTGAATGTGATTTTTGAAGGTAAAGTGACACTTGGTGATAATGTTAAAATTGGTCCTAACTGTGTACTTAAAAACTGTGACGTTGGTGATGGCGCTGTAATTAAAGCGAATACTTTAATTGAAGATGCTGTTGTCGGTGCTGCGTGTACTTTAGGGCCGTTTGCTAGATTACGCCCAGGTGCAGTGATGGAAACTAACTCTCATATAGGTAACTTTGTTGAGATGAAAAAATCAGTTTTAGGTGAAGGTTCAAAAGCGAATCATTTTAGCTATCTAGGTGATGCCGAAATTGGTAAAAAAGTAAATGTAGGTGCCGGTACAATTACTTGTAATTATGATGGTGTAAATAAATCTAAAACCATTATTAAAGATGGTGCCTTTATTGGTTCAAATTCATCTTTAGTGGCACCAGTTGAAATTGGCAAATTAGCGACTGTTGGTGCTGGCTCAGTTATAACTGGTACCGTTGGTGATAACCAGTTAGCAATTGCCCGTGGTAAACAACGTAATTTAGACGGTTGGAAACGCCCAGTTAAAAAATAAATTACTATCAATGTATAAAAGCAGGTTCAATTAAACCTGCTTTTATATCTATTTATCTAAGCAAAGTGTTTTGCATGAAAACGTAAATGGTCTTCAATAAAGCTGGCGATAAAAAAGTAGCTATGATCAAAACCTGGCTGCATTCTTAGTTCTAGCGGGTAATCAACTTTGTTAGCGACTTCAGTTAAGGCTTCAGGTTTTAGCTGTTCAACTAAAAAGTTATCTTCAGAGCCTTGATCCACCAGCATAGGTAGTTTAGCTTCAGTTTTTTGCATTAACATCGTAGTATCGTATTCTTGCCAAGTTTTTTTATCTTTACCTAAGTAACCTGTAAAGGCTTTTTGGCCCCAAGGACAATTAATTGGGTTAGCAATCGGGCTAAAGGCTGAAACAGAACTAAAGTTTTTAGGATTTTTTAAAGCAATTGTAAGCGCACCGTGTCCACCCATTGAGTGACCGCTAATTGCACGCTGTTGTGTTACCGGAAAATGCGCTTCAATTAATTTAGGTAGCTCATTCACTACATAATCAGACATATGATAATGACGATTCCACGGTGCTTGCGTGGCGTTTACATAAAAACCAGCACCTTGTCCAAAATCATAACCTTCATCATCAGCAACACTTTCACCTCTAGGGCTTGTATCTGGTGCCACAATTGCCATACCTAGTTCAGCTGCTATACGTTGTGCACCAGCTTTATGCATAAAGTTTTCGTCAGTACAGGTTAAACCTGATAACCAATATAAAACAGGTACTTTTTGACCTTGTGCTATTTGTGGTGGTAAATAAATAGCAAAACGCATTTCGCAATTTAAGCTAGTAGAAGTGTGAGTATATTGTTTATTCCAACCATCAAAGACTTTATTGGAACTGATATTATTTAACGGCATGCTTTAAACCTCTGAAAGATTGAAATTTAGATGGGGGTATTAATAGCTTTAAAATAGCTTATGTTATCTCCGAAGTGTTTTATCGAAGATCTAGATTTTATATCAACTAAGTCCTTAATCACATTTCTGTCATTGAGATCTTAGTTGATAGGTAAAATGAAACTTACTTATCTAAGTGAATCACCGTACGGATGCTTTTACCTGCATGCATAAGGTCGAACGCCTCGTTAATGTTTTCAAGTGACATTGTATGTGTAATAAAGTCATCTAGGGCAAACTCACCATCCATGTAGCGATTAACTATTTCTGGTAACTCAGAGCGACCTTTAACACCACCAAATGCACTACCTCGCCATACACGACCAGTCACTAGTTGGAATGGGCGTGTTGAGATCTCTTGACCAGCACCTGCAACTCCAATAATGATAGATTCCCCCCAACCTTTATGACAACATTCAAGAGCAGATCGCATCACATCAACATTACCGATACACTCAAAAGAGTAATCAACGCCGCCATCAGTCATTTCTACAATGACATCTTGAATTGGCTTATCAAAATCTTTTGGATTGATGCAATCTGTAGCACCTAATTTTTTAGCTAGTTCATATTTAGTTTCGTTGATATCAACACCAATAATACGACTTGCACCGGCCATTTTTGCACCGATAATGGCAGATAAACCAATGCCACCTAAACCAAATATGGCAACAGTATCACCTTTTTCTACTTTTGCAGTATTAAGTACCGCACCCATGCCTGTTGTAACACCACAACCTAATAAACACACTTCTTCTAAAGGTGCTTCTTTACTTACTTTTGCTAATGAAATTTCTGGTAATACAGTGTATTCAGAAAAAGTAGAGCAACCCATGTAATGGAAAATTGGTTGGCCGTCTTTATAAAAGCGTGTAGTGCCATCTGGCATTAGACCTTTACCTTGCGTTTCACGTACTGCCTGACACAAGTTTGTTTTACCTGAAGTACAGAACTTACATTCGCCACATTCTGCCGTGTAAAGCGGAATAACATGGTCGCCTACAGCAACACTCGTTACGCCTTCGCCAATTTGTTCAACAATACCGCCACCTTCGTGACCTAAAATTGAAGGGAAAATACCTTCTGGATCATCACCTGATAAAGTAAATGCATCTGTATGACATACGCCAGTTGCGACTATTTTAACTAATACTTCGCCTTTGCGAGGCAGCATTACATCAACTTCTTCAATTTTAAGAGGCTGATTTGGGCCCCAAGCAACAGCAGCTTTAGATTTAATAAATTTATCAGTCATTCTATTTTCTCCAATGAGGCTCAAGGCCTAAAATTAATATATTTAACTTTCTGCGTAATACTGTAGAAGTTAATTTAAATAACGACGAATCATTTATGTCGTTTATTTCGATGGAGTGAATTCTACTTTGTTTATTATTAAAATGATAATTAGCTTTAAATACAAATTACTTTTACCATATAGTAATAATCGATAGTAAATGATATCTGGGTGAGTTATGTTTTTATGGGAAGGCGTATCAGAATTTGTATCTGTGGCACAAACATCTAGTTTTACAGGTGCGTCTAAAATATTAGGTATATCGACAGCACAAGTAAGTCGTCAGGTAAGTGCATTAGAGAACCGCCTTAATACCAAACTTTTTTATCGCACAACACGCAAAGTGTCTTTAACTGAAGAAGGCGCTGTTTATTATCGGCATTGTCGCCAAGTGATGACTGGGCTTGAAGATGCCGAACGCGCTATTAGTAATTTACGCAATGCACCACAAGGATTGGTTAAACTCACAGCCCCTGTAACATATGGCGAAAAATATATCATGCCATTAGTCATAGATTTTATGGCGCAATACCCAGAAATAGAAGTCATCATGGTATTAAGTAACCAAACAGTTGATTTAGTCGAAGGCGGATTTGACTTAGCAATACGTTTAGGTAATTTAGACGACTCCAGCATGATGGCTAAACGGCTCACTAGCCGAACCCAATATGTATGTGCTTCACCACATTATCTTGAACAATTTGGCATTCCTCACTCATTATCTGAATTAAAACAACACAACTGTTTAGTAGGCAATACAGATCATTGGCGTTTTATAGAATCAAATAAAGAAAAATTAATTCGAGTTTCAGGATCATTAACTTGTAATAGTGGTTATGCTTTAAGAGATGCTGCGATACAAGGTATAGGGCTAATAAAACTGCCTGATTACTACATAGGAGAAGATTTAAAATCTGGTGACCTGGTTTCAATTTTAGAAAATTATCAAGAACCAGAAGAAGGCATTTGGGCGCTCTATCCGCAAAATAGACATTTATCACCCAAAGTACGCCTGCTGGTGGATTATTTGGCTAAAATATTGGTTTAATTTATTTTTAACCACTGTTTTAACCAATTGGATTGTTGAATAAGAACTTGATTTAAATTTTCTTTAGCTTTGTAATTATGACCTTCAAAAGGGAGCATGATTAATTTTGCTGTTTTATTGTTAGCCACTAAAGCTTGGTACATTCGCTTAGATTGAATGGGATAAGTTCCAGTATTTAAATCATTTTCACCATGAACCAATAATAAAGGTTCATTTATTTTATCAGCAAATAAAAATGGAGAGATATCTAAATAGTTTTTCTTTGCCTGCCATAAATTACGTTTTTCACCTTGAAATCCAAAGGGGGTTAGAGTGCGATTATAGGCTCCGCTCTTAGCTATTCCAGCTTTAAATAAGTCCGTATGCGCAAGCAAATTAGTTACAGCAAAGGCACCATAAGAATGACCCATAATAGCAAGGTGTTGAACATCAATTTTTCCAGTTTTTTCTAAAGCTATTACAGCTGCTTGAGCATTCATGATTAACTGTTCTATAAATTGATCGTTTGGTTGTCCATTATTTTCAGCCACTATTGGCATAGAAGGTGATTCAAAAACAGCAATATTATCATGTAAAAAAACTAAAGGACCATTAGGGTTAAATTTTCTAAACTGATTCGTTGCTATCGTGTTTTGTTCGCTTAATTTCTTATTTTTAAAAGCCTTAGGGTAGATCCATAAAACAGCAGGGTATTTTTTATCTGGTTTTGAATTATAACTATTTGGTAAATGTAACGTGCCTTGTAAGTTTAAACCATCATCTCTTTGGTAATTAATTAACTCAGGCTTGTGTCTGAATTGCATTTGGCTGTTATCAGTATAAATGACAGAAGCATATTTTTTTTGTTTGCCTGTTAAACGTATATATTGTGGTGGATTATCAGGTGCTTCTTTTTTTATAATCAATGCATTTGGTGTGATTTTTATAGGGACTTCTAAATAGCTGCCTTTGCTAGTAAAAACGCGATTTTGCTCGGTTTTATTATATGAATCTACATAAGGTGTTACACCTGTTTTACTTTGACCTAGTGACATAAAAAATATATTACTGAGTTCGTCCTCAACTAAAACTCTATTACCCATCGAGGTTCTATCACTATATGGATCTCCAATATCTTGGTATTTATCACGATAATCTCTTTGTGATAATGTTTTAACACTGTTTAAGTCTGAATAATGAATTAATTGGGTTAAAGCTTGTTTATCTTTGTATCGCCATTGTTGTAATACTCCAGTTCCAGATTTACTCCAGTAGATATCATAGTAGCGCCATTTAGTTGATAGTATTAAATCTTTTTGTCCATTAAATGGGAAAGACAATTTGTATATATTATCATGAATAGCTAAATCTTTAGTCATATCACCTCCATCAACAGCTTCAACCCATGAGATAGTTGCTGATTCAAATGGTAGCCATTGAACACTTCGAGATCCTATAGGTACACTATCTTTTTTAAGTTTATATTTATCTTTTAACTGAGGTAATGGAGAGCTTGATATATTTGTTGTTAAATTGAGAATGTTATAGTGGCGTCCCCATTTTTTATATGGAACTAAAGTTGATAGTTTAGCTGGTAAACTTGAAATTAAAAGATATTGCCCATTGGGTGAAACATAAAAGTCATCAACCATACTAATATGACCTAAAGTTTTAACTTTTCCTTTTATATTAATGCTTATTAATTCTGAATCTGTAAATGACTTAAATCTTTGTTGTTTGATTTTATCATTTAATAAGTGAGTGTAAGTTCTTCCTTGTATTTTTTGAAGTTCGGTAGATTCAATTTTTGGTTTTAATGAATTTTTAAGAGGTGGTAGAAATTGATTTATTGCCTGTTTTACTAATATTGTCTTATTATCTGGCAACCAGCGTAAATGTCGACCACCAATTCTGGTTGATAGGTTTTTATTATTTAATTCTTGTAATATTTGGAGTTGAATATCGTACAACCATAACGTTGTTTTATGATTGTAATGAACTAATAAAGCAATTAATTTTGAGTTTGGTGACCAGTTAAAGTCTAATATAACACCTAATTTAGGCTTGATAATTGATTGCTCATTATTAGCATTAACTAAAGTAAGGTGACTATATATTTCATTTTTAGGTGAATTTGTATTTTGAGAATAAAACTCAAGACCTCCTAAGGCTTCTCTCCCTTCTGAAAGCGTTTCAATCGAAGGGTAATTGACTTGATGAAATAATAAAGTTTGTTCATCATCTGGTGATAAAACTAAATATTGTTCGTTAGAACTATCCAATAATTTATTCCAGTTATGAGGCTCAATTGCACTTAAATTTACTGAGAATACTGAAATATAAAAACATAAAATTAAAACGGATAGATTATTCATTTCTTAATGCCTTAATAGGATCTTGTTTTAAAGTTTTTTGAATGGGAAAGTAACTAACTATCAAAGAAATAATGAACAATCCAACCCATATACTAAGAATAAGTCCCCAATTAACAGGTAGCGTAAAGTTAGGATTGGAAATACTATAACCAACCACTAAAAAGCAGATTGAAAAGGCTAGTATCAAACTCATTGATATCGGCTGCATTAATTCAATGATACTGTCTTTAAGTAAACGATGATTATCTGCTCCCATAGCTAGTTTTACGCCTAATGTATAACGGCGAACTTGTACTAGGTAATTTACAATACCATTGATACCAATACATACCATCAGTAGAGAAACACTTGCTAAAACAATTGAAATCCAAGCAGCGGTAAGGTGATGTTTTCTTTTTTCATCAAAAAGTTGTGTTAAAGATGCTAAGCGATTGATATCTAATCTACTATCTATTTCAGTTATGTTGTTTATTATTTGTTGCTCAACTAATAATGGTTCATGTGTTGTAATTAAGTAAGAGTATTGACGCCAACCTGAATAGCTTTTGGGAATATAAATTTCATAAGTCTCGTCTTCTTGGCTCCCAGGTACATTTATATTACTAGTTACACCAATAATTTTGTGTTGCGTCTTTCCATCTAAACTGATTTTTTGTGCTATTACTTCCTGATTGTTAGTCGCTAAAATATCAGCTAATCGTTGGTTTACTAATATAGGGTAGTTATTTAGTTCTCTGTCACCTTTGCTAAACTTCTTACCATCCACCGTAATACCGAGTTGGTGTAAATAATCATGACCAATTAAAATTTTTCTAGCTTGTGCAATATATTGGTTATTTTCATCATAAACTTGGTTTACATTAAGTGACTCTGGCAATCTAGATTCCGATGTTACAGTAACACTATTTATAGAATCTAAATTCGAAAGCTGATTTATTATCGATTTATGTAAATTGATACGCTCTTCTGAGTTTTTGATATTGGCGTAATTTATAGTTAATGACCATTTATTTTCAGTATCGATACCAGAATCTCTTAAAGCTTCTGACAAAGTATCTAAAACAACATGACTAGCAGAAACTAAAACTAAAAAAGAAAATAAAATTTGCAGACCTATTAGACTATGGCTTACGCCTGAACTTATTTGTTTACCAGTGCCTTTACCACTACTTTGTAAGCTATCAGTTAAGTTTTTCTCTTTAACGACACTCAATTCAATATAGGAGTATAACAAGGCAATTAATATAGTTAATAAAGCCGAAACTAAAATGGTATTAAAACTAATAGCTAAAGTATCTAATCTTTGAATAGAGTTTGAGGCAAGTTGCTGGATGATTTCAAAACTTGTTTGCGTAAGAATCAGCGCAAATATTACTGAAATACTGATAACAATCGTATTATGTTTAAACGATTCAATAATCAATTGCTTGTTAGTGGCACCAAAAGCAAAGCTAATAGCAATAGACTTTATTTTTGTTACTGCTTTAGCTAATTGCATACTTGATAAATTAATTAAAGCAATGAGCATTAACAGGGATACACCGAGTAATAACATTAATACAATATTACCGCTATCACCTTTTAAAGCAGAATTAAAATCAGTCAATTGTGCACTTATCTTAAAGTCTTTTAATACATTTGGAGCATATAATTGTGCAGCAGTATCAGACAACGTTTTAATTTGTTCTTTGGCATTATCTAATTGATTCAGCTCTGCTATAGCGATACCTTTAAAGGCACCCATAAAACCATTAGCCGTTTTAGGGTCAAAAGTTTCATCCATATCGATAGGGATCCAAAAGGCTGAGTTTATATTACTTAATTGTGGTAAAACTAAATTATCTGGTGCAACACCAATAACTGTAAACCGTCTTTGATTTAATTGGATTTTTCTACCGATAATGTTTTTGTCTGCGTTATATTCTTGTTGCCAAGTGCGATACCCTAGGATGATAGATGTTTGTTTATTACCTAAACTTTCTTTATCGCTAAATAAGCGACCTAATTGAGCTTGAACACCGAGTATTTCAAATAAATTACTTGATGCTAAAATTACATTTACTTCAGGCCTTTTTTGATTATCAAATAATTTATAGTTAGACCATTGGTGGTAAGTCGCTACATCAGAAAATACAGTATTATTACTTTTTATATATTCTATTATTTGTGAGTTTGTACCAGGTCCAGAGTAACTTTTCGACTCTAAAGTACCTTCCAATAAAAAAATATTATCACTATTTTTATAAGGTAAAGGAGAAAAAAATACTAAATCAACTAAACTAAACGCACTTAATACCATGGATAATGTAAGGGCTAAGGTTATTACGGTTGTTAAATAATATTGTTTTGCACGCTTAAATGTTTGTAAGGCTGTTTTCATTAACATGCTGTAGCAACCTCAATTTTTTCATCAGGTACAATTAAGCCGTCTTTTAGTTTTATGCTACGAGAAGCCATATCGGCATATCTAGGATCATGAGTCACTAAAACAATGGTTGTACCTTGTTGGTTTAACTCTTGAAGCAGTGACATAATCGCATCACCATTTTTTGAGTCTAAATTACCAGTTGGTTCATCTACTAACATAATGCCAGAATCCCCCGCTAAAGCCCTGGCAATTGATACTCGTTGTTGTTGGCCTCCTGAAATCTGGTTAGGAAATAAATTAGCCTTATCAGATAGACCTACTTTATCTAAACATTCTAAAGCGCGGGCGTGACGGGCTTGTATTGATGCCCCTCTATACTTTAATGGTAATGCTACATTATCTAAAATAGATATTTCATCAATTAAATTAAATGATTGAAAAACAAAACCTATCCTATTTCCCCTTATTTGCGCTCTTTGAGATGCATTCATCTCTGAGACAAGTAAACCATCTATATAGTATTCACCAGTTTGTGGGGTATCGAGTAACCCCATAATATTAAGTAAGGTTGATTTACCACAACCCGAAGGGCCTGATATAGATACAAACTCGCCATCATAAATTGTAAAGCTAATACCTTTTAATACTTGAGTTACTTGATCACAAGAAGAAAAGGATTTTGTCATTTTGTTAATTTTTAATATTTCAGTATTCATTGCAATGCCTTTTCTTAGTATTAACTACCAATTTTTATTTGTTTTATGTTGGTTTCTAAATCGAGTCGAGAGGTAATAACTTTATCGCCAGCTTTAAGACCTGAAATAATTTGAATCAGTTGACCCGAAGTTTTACCAAATTGAACTTCTACTTGGCTGGCTTTATTATCATCAGTTAACTTAAATAGCATCACAGTACTGTTTTCATTTACCCCAGTTGGTGTTTTGATATAGTTTGTATTCTTTTGTACTTGAGAAAAAATAGTGGCATCGACCTGTTGCATTGGTTTAATACCATTAAGCTTATCGGTTACAAGTTTGATATCTATTTGTACTGCGCCCTCGTTTATAACGGGATCAATACGGACAACTTGCCCTGAAATTTGATTATTTAATGTTTGGATTTCAGATTGCATACCTGCTCTGACTAAATGGGCCTGAATTTGAGGTACTTTTATTTCTGCAATTAATGGGGATAAGCTACCAATTAGCGCTAGTTCGGTTCCTATGGTGACCGTTTGGCCTAAATTTAAGGGAAACCGTTGAATAACGCCATTTATACCAGCTGTTACCGATAGTTGTTCGACCATCAGTTTTGCTACTTCAAACTCTTCACTTGATTGAGCTATTAAGTCCTCTTGAATTGATATCGCTTCATTTTGCATCGAAACGAGTTTGGCTATTTTCGATTTTTCTAACTGAACTCGGTTAACTAATTGTTTGGCTTTTAATTCATTTTTCTTTGCGTTAATACCAGAAACGATACCCGATTTTGCTAAAGTTCTTTCGGCTTCAACTTGTAACATCGCTATTTCAACTTGAGCTTGTAACTCAGATAGGTGAGATTCGCTATCAAGCATTTCTCTTTGTTGTTGTAGTACGATCTGTCGTTTTTGAGTTTTTGTGTTTTTTAATTTCGCAAGTGCTTGACGTAACTTTCCTTCAAGCTCTGGATTTTTAAGTGTTAAAATAACCGTATCATGCTTAACAACTGCGCCTGCTTTTAATTTTATTTCATCTACAACTGCATTACTGGTTGCTGTGAGTAAACGTTTATTGATTGACTGTAATAAACCATATCCTTCAATTTTTATCGAAAAATCACCATTTTGAACTTTATCAATACTAATAGCATCACGTGAAATTATATGAGCATTATCGGCATAACCGAGTTGCCAACCAGAAATAATCATGAGTACTGATAAACCGATTAATCCTTTGTATATATTTTTTGAATTTATTTTCATTATTTATAGACTCTTATTACTAGTTTTATTAGCTAGCTAGTTCAATTTTATTATTTTTGATTAAGCTTTCTAAATTGATAATTCTATCTGCACTTTCGATTGTTTCTTGACGGTGAGCAACACTTATGCGAGTGATACATTTTTCTTTTAGGTATTGATTTACATGCACTTCTGTTTTACTATCCAAATGACTGGTTGCCTCATCTAAAAATAAAACTTTAGGTTGGCTGTATAAAGCTCTAGCTAATAGCAGTCTTTGTTTTTGCCCTCCAGATAAGGCACTTCCTAAATCACCCGCTTGAGAGTGTAAACCCATAGGCATAGCTTGAATTTCTTGCCAGATATAGGCACCTTTTGCAGCTTCAATGACTTTGTCTAAATTAGGTGTAGGCTCGAAGAAAGTGATGTTTTCGATTAAAGATCCATTTAAAAGTTGATCGTTTTGCATAACAGTAGCACACATTGAGCGGAAGTTACGAACACCTATACTTTTGATTGATTGGCCATCGAGAAAATAATCGCCTTGTTCGGCATTGATAAGTCCAGTCATTAGTTTTAATAGTGACGATTTACCTAAGCCTGATCTTCCTGTAATTACGACAGATTCACCTGCTTTTATCTCAAAACTTAACCCCTGAAATAACCAATTTGAAGATGGGTTATACCTAAAATGTAAATTACGTATTTCTATATGGCCTTTGATATTGTCTTTTATTAAGGGTTGAGTGCTATTGTCAGTTTCTTGTTCCTGAAGAACAATATCAGACATGCGACGTAAATAAGTGGATGCAAGTTTAAAGCGAAATAATTGGTCAACTAAAGTTTGTGCACTGTTACTAAATTGCTGCCTATAAGCTAAAAAAGCGATAAACATACCAACAGTAAAAACATTATCAATAATTAATAATGCGCCTAAAAAAATAATAATGAGATAATCTAACTTACTGATAAATTCTTGGCTTATTTCAGCCGAAATTATAACTTTTTCTCTTTGTATATTTTCATTGGTCGTATCGGCAAACAAGTTGAGCCAAGAAGAAAGTCTAGCACTTTCTTTTACATAGCATTTAATTGGCATGATTGCGCGAATGGTTTCTATAAAATGACTATTTTCTTTTGCTTGTTTAGCTAATGCTTGCTCTAAATGTTTATTTTCTTTGCTAGTTAAGAATAAACGAACCATTAAAGTTAGTAATAAAAAAGAAAGAGATATGATTGCAAGAGAAGGTTCATAGCTATACATAATGATTAAGGTAGTGATCCCTAGCAACCCTTCAACCACAGCAGAGATAAACCCGCGACTGATCATTCTTTGTACTTCATTAAAAGCTTCAAATCTAGATTTAATATCTCCTATATGGCGGGTTTCAAAAAAAGACATAGGTAAATGTAATAAATGACGTTGAATATTAGCTTTGACTTGAAAACCAAGGTTCTTATCTAAATATAAAATAGCAGCAGATCTAATAACATTGCTTGCAGATGTTAGTAAAGTAATGGCAATAAAGCCGCCTAATAACCACAAAAGCATGTTGTTATCAGATAAGGGGATCCCCTGATCTATCACTAAACGGATATAATAAGGTGCAGCTAAGAATAAGCATTGTAAAATAATAGCAATAACAAAAATTTTCAATAATGAAGCACCAAGCCCTTCCACTTTTCCAATAAAGGCTGTTAAAGGCATTTTAACTCTGTCATCTTTTTGTTCAAAACTTGAAGAGGGTGTTAACTCTATAACAATACCTGTAAATGATTCAGATAGCTGATTCCAATCTAGTTTTACTCTACCTTTCGCTGGATCATGAATAATAACGCCATTTCTATTAACTGAACATAAAGTCACAAAATGATTAAAGTTCCAATGCAAGATAGCAGGACCTTTTACTTTTGCTAATTGCCCTAATTCTAATTTTAGTACGCGCCCTGATAAACCTATGTCATCAGCAACTTTTAGAATTTGTTTTACGGTGATCCCTTGAATACCGACGGGATATTTTTGCCGCATGGCTAACATATTTATTTTGTAACCATGATAATAACCGATCATAGCAAGGCAGGTAATGCCACATTCCGCCACTTCACTTTGAACAAATACCGGAAGTTTTGACGACTTAAAATCTATATAATCTGTAAGCTGCATCATATTACCTTAATAACTGCGCAATCGTTTTAGGTTGTTGTTTAAGTAATATTTTCAGTTTAGATTTTGGTGACAATAATGAAAGGTGATTGGTATTATCTAACCTAACTGATATTTTTTGGCCTCTCCTTTCATTAAATGCCCCAAGGATCATAGAGATTCGACCTTCTATTAATTGTTCATCGATAATGAGAGTAACAATATCACCCACCTTGACAGGGTTTTTAGGTTTTTGCTGCAACCAGAATGAAAAATCATTTAAAGCGGTATGTTTCAATATATAACCAATAGGCTTGAAAGCGGGAATAATCGTTGAATCTGTCTGAGGTTGAAAATAGTAACCGGAAATAGACGCACGTAAATAATGGCTATTATTTAATTTACCTAGATCATCAATAATATTTAAATTAGCAACAGGCTGGTTTTTATTGACATTTTCACCTTCAACAACCAATTGTTCGGTAATAACAACAGCTTTTGACATGACTAAAGGTTGATAGTTTTCTGCAGCTATTTGTAAGTTGTAGGTATGATTAGTTGTTAGAGTTATAAATTGAACACATATAACACCAATTAGCATAATGAGACACAAACCAATTATAGACTTACTAATAATGCCAGGCTGTTTTATAACCGAATGACCAAATTCTTGAGATTTGTACTGATGACGCAATGCCTCTTTTCGAAACATATTAATGACTGACATAGGGTTAGCCTACTTTTTTGAATTGTATATCACCCACAGATGAATTGTTATTCATATAACTTAACGGGCATCCCATTTGCCAACTATCAAGCGTAGTGAAACCTTTCAACCAAGTGCTGAAGCGTTGGTTGTTAATTTCTAATGTTCCGTCAGGATTAATCTTTCCAACTGCATTTACATCGTCTTTTAATGCAACGGTGCACTTGTTTAATAAACCATCAGATCTAATTGCAAGAGAATTCGGTTTAGAGGCATAACAGATGTAATGACCATTTTTCTGTAAATCGACACTCTTTTGTTCATATTTACGCGTTAGCATATCAGCAAACTCTCTGGCACTTCGCTTGCCAATTAATTTGCCAATTTTGTCAACATTATTACCACCAAGATTTTCAATCGCTTTAAAATAGAGTTTGAAACGAGGATCTGATGCAAGTGATTCATCATAACGTTTACAAAAATTAAGTACGCTATCTTGGTTTACATCAGTAACATGAATTCTCAACAAAATATTGAAATCAAGATTTGTTCCGGCTGCATCTACTAATCGGGTCCAAACTTTATCGAAACTGCCGTGACCACTACGAGTTACTCTGGTCTGATCGTGAGATTCTTTATCTCCATCAATAGAAATTTGAAAAAAATCTTGCTTGAGTGCCACTAAACGCTTTAGCGTTTTAAGTGTCAATAAAGATCCATTAGTGGTTAAATCACCTGTTAGTTTGCAACCATATTTATTTGCTAATTCATTGGCATATTCAGCAATTTCGAAAACTACATCTTCAGCTAATAATGGCTCACCACCAAACCATGATAAAGTTAGTTTATCTAAATTTTGTATTTTATTAGCGATAAAAATTTTAATTGAATTAACAAGCCACTCTGGCATTTTTCCTTTTTCAAAATCTTCATAGCAATAGACGCAACGAAAATTACACTGCTCCGTTGGAAATAGAATTAACTGAAATTCTTTGGCACTAAGCCCGCTAGCAAGAGCATGCCTTGAAAAACCTTTTGTTTTTTTCCCCACGACTAAAACCTCCAATGACCATAAGTTAATAATGAGTGTATTTACCGTTAGTAAATACACTTAAATTTTATATTTAGTGATGTTGTTAGTTTACTTCTGTTTCTCTTCACAACCCATTCCGCAAATACCATTACTACCTTCTGATTCTTCATCCTGCTCAGGATCAAAACCACCAGAAACTGCAGTTGACAATTCTTCACTTAATTCAACTTCACCATTCTCATTTACTTTAATCTCTTCGCTTTCAATATTTTCAAATTTATCAGTCATTTTATATTCCTATTTATTAGTTATGTTTTAGATCCAAATAAAGGATGAGATAATTATGCAGAATCTAAATTTTTTACAAAACTGGTAAATATATCAGGTTATTCTAAATTGCTTCAGTTACGGAATATTTTGTAGTATTGATTTCATCTTCCTGAAGTTGGCATAAAGCGGCTTCTGGATTTATTAATCCACCAACCATTTCATCGAGTAATTCTAAACTGGTAATTTCGATGAACCCATCAGTGGTTCTTATTGCGTTTACGGTTGTATTAGTATTCAGGTTTGGATTTTTCATAGTTATTCCCTTCTTTGATTAAGTCTTATTTTTACTTCTTATATTACTTACGAATGTAAATTAAGATAAAAAACGAGCAATAATTTACCCGTGATTTATGTGTGACTATATTGTAACTTCTTTATTTATCATTGATTTATATGTTTTGTAGTAAATAAAATGCGATTCAGTTATTATCAGACTTGATACTGGGGAGTATCTTTTTCGGGTAAATTAAGGCGATGTAGTGATAAAAATAGGGTGTTACAAATTAAACATAGAGGATATGGTATTAAGTCGTGACGGAAATGATGTAATACTTGAACCTAAAGTATTGTCTGTATTAATGTATTTTTGTGAAAATAAAGAACGATATATTTCGATGATGGAATTACATGAAAATGTATGGAAAGACCGTTGTGTATCTGATGCTGCTGTCAGAAGAATCATTAGTAAAATAAGATTGTTATTTAATGATGATCATAAATCACCTAAATATATTCAATCATTACCTAAACGCGGGTATAAACTGATTTGTTCAGTTCAACTTCTTCAAAAAGAGCAAACTAAAGAGCAACAAGAAACTTTAAACTCGTTTACTCAAAAATCTCAAAACCAATCTTTTGAACTTAAAAGCCAAGATGTGAAGTTAACACCAAAAAGGAGTAACGCTCCTTTCGGTTATATTATGCTTATCTTTTTAGGTATATGCTTTTTATTTGGCTCATATTTTACTTTTTTTTATCAAGCTGGTTTTAAAACTTCACAAAAAATCATCTCTACTATTCCTGGAAGTAAAATCGCTATAGAACAATCCTCTGATAATAAGTATTTTGCTTTCTCAGGAAAAGTAGGAACTGAATCTGGTTATCAAGTATTTATTAAACGCCATAATAAGCATGATTTTATAGCAATAAAGCATAAAGTTCATTTCCCATTTTCTTTAGCTTTTTCTCGAGATAATAAATATTTATTTTATTCTGATTTATCAGAAAATAGCTCATCTTTAAGTGCAGTATCTCTAGAGGGCTCTGAAAATACATATGAATCTATTGAGCTTATTGATGATTTTTATCTTATGGGTGATGTTTTTACATCTAATGAGACTGATAAAGTTTATTTTTCAGGGCAAAAAAATAAAAATGAGCCTGTATATATTTTCAAGTATGACTTAGTTACAAAAAGTATATTTAGAGTCACATCAAGTATAGATGAATCATATTCGGATATTAGAGGCGGTATTTCGCCAAATGGCCAGTTTATGGTGGTTTTAAGAACATTAAAATATGATAAAAATTATGAAATACGAATTATTGATTTAATAAACGATGATGTGATTTTTCGTCACTCTCAAAAGTTGCAAATCAAAGAGGTTAACTGGCTTGATGATGATAATCTGTTATTACTAGATCAAGATGGAATATATTCGTTAAACTATAAAAATAGTAATCGTAAAATTATAACGACAAAAATACCTAACATAACAGCTGTATCTGTTATTGACAGTCACAACTTGTTATTAATGCAAGAAAAAACACAAAAAAAATTATTTATTGAACAAGAGATACCAATGAGTAATTGGGCAACCAATAAAGTATTTCATACACCTGATAATATAGAATTTATTACTTATCAATCGAATAATTATCTCGCTTTAGTTGTTAACCCAAATCAAACCGAGTTATCTAAATATGACCCATTAACAAAGAAATCTATACCGTATTTAGAGACAAACTATTCCTTAAGGATAATTGATTCATCTTCTGAAAATGATTTAGAGCTAATTAAAATAAATGAAAGGTTTGCATTATTAAATACTAAAACCAATCTGTTAACTTATATTACAGTTGGAGATGACTATATTGGAGATGCAATCTTTACTTTAGATGGCCAAAGTATATTATTTTCAGTAAAAGGATTTAGCGGTTGGGAAATTTTTAAATATGACATCCAGTCAGCCGCAAAAAAAGTATTGTTTAAAGGGTATCGCTCAATTCGCAATTTTAATGATAGTTATATACTCGCGGATACTGCGGGAAGTTTATTTTGGTATGACGTGCAAAAAGAAGAAGTGATAACGCTTAACTATCAATTATCTCCTGAGCCTGATACATTTTGGGATACAAATCAAAGTTCTATATATTGGAGCAGTCATGATTTAGTAACTACTACGTTTCATCAGTTAGATATAAGTGACATGACAGATGTACGTAAATATAGTAAATCCTATGATTATGATAATGTTTTGCCATTCTTTGCAATAAACGCCGCAACAAATCATTTTTTGTTTTCACAAAAAGACATAAAAGGGTCGTTAGTACTTAAACTATCTATTTTATAATGTGACTTTTGTGTGATTCTATTAAAAGTCACATTTTTATTATTGTTTTCTGCTGATGTTAATTTAAAGTAACTTTTGTTTTTCAATACTCATTAAACGAAGGGATACGATAAAATGAAATCATTAAACCTATCACGTATATATATAGTTAGCCTTATTTCAATTACATGTTTATTTTCAGGATCTTCACTTGCAACTTCGGAGTCTGATGTTGTTACACCTTTTAGTCTTTGTAAGATTACGGGGACATGTAAAGAGCACGGGAAAAAGCAGGGTTAACTTAAATAAGCCATTCAGGCTTATTTTTTGCTTTAGGTAAAAATTAATATGAATAATATCGAAATGATGATTCAGCAAATCAACTTTATTAACTCAGAAAAAGAATTAGCCGTTTTTTTTGAGCAAGTTGAAAAAAGATATAACTATAAATGGGCTGGGTTAATAATATTTGAACCAAACCCAAATCAAACTTATCGAATTAAAGCTTACGGAAATATACCTGAAAAGTTAATAAATTTTATTTCAGTAGATAAATATATTAAGCGTTATTGCTTAAGTGAAAGTTCTCCAATAACTTATCAAAAATTATTGGATAGCAAGCCTACTTTAAAAGAGTCCTCTTTTTATAATAAGCTATTTATTGAAAGGCATTTAATTATTCCTATTAAAGGACTCGGTAGTGAATCAGCTTGTTTAATTTTCGATATATCAGGTGATGCTTTTAAATTAGATATGATTGAAAAAGTTGGCTTGTTTTGGGTGTTGTTATCTTCATTTATCTATAATAAGTATAAAGAATATATTGCAATTACACCTAATAAAATGACTAAACGAGAATTGGAATGCATAAAATGGGCCTCAGATGGTAAAACGTCTTGGGAAATTAGTCAGCTCCTGTCTATAAGTCAACGAACTGTGGATTTTCATTTAGCTAACTGTATAACGAAGACTGATAGCATTAATCGACAGCAAGCAATAGTAAAATGTGTTCAAAATGGTCAGTTATTAATGTAGTTAGTTGAATAGTATTTAAATATGAAAACCTAAAGCAAGCATATGTTTTAGGTTTTCTTCTTTTAGGGCCATCGCTAATTAAACGTCAATCTAAAACATGCGCCAACTTCCGGTTTATTTATATAGGTTAAGTCACCGCCATGTTGCACCATTATTTGATGAGCGAGGCTCAGGCCAATACCTGATCCTTGTTGTTTTGTGGTAAAAAATGGCACAAATATCATATCTAACACATGTGATTCAATACCTGTTCCGCTGTCAGTGATATCGAGTATAACTTGATTTAAATGATTTTGGCTTAAATTAAGACTTATTTGCTTGATAGTCTTATTCTCTATTGCTTCTAGTGCGTTTTTAATAAGATTAATCAATACTTGCTCTACCTGAGAAGTATCGATCATCATTAATACATTTTGTGTTGAGCTGAATGTGAAGTTTACATTGTTTTGTTTTGCTTGTTGTTTAAATAGAGTGAGTACTTGTTCAATAACACACTCTAAATTTACAGAACTCAATTGTGGTGCTGATAAGTTGTTAATTTCTTTAAATCGGGCAATAAAATCGCTTAAATGTTGGCTACGGTTAGCTAATGTTGTTAATGCTAAATTGAGATCTTCCTTATCTTCTGGATCATCAAAAGTATTTGATTCAGGTATAAGTGATTGACTGGTTTTAGCTAAAGAAGCCAAAGGGGTAATTGAGTTGGCGATTTCATGGGTTAATACTTTGGTTAATCGTTTATAAGCTTGTTGCTCTTTTGCTTGTAATGCAGTGTAAATAGATTGAATACTGATTACTTTTAATTGCTTATCTTGAATAATAGCTTGGCTTAAATGTACAGATAAAACATCACTTTGTTCGCCATAATGCCATTCTAAAGTCGATTTTTGTTGGTTTTCCATATCATTTAATAAAGATTCTAATTGTATATGCTGCTTTATATTTTTCGGTAATTTCCCTAATAGTCTCTCGCTTGCTGGATTACTTTGTATTATTTCACCCGCATCATCTATTACTAAAATAGCGTGCTCTAAATGCAATAATAACGCCTGTAAAAACTGCATTTGTTTTTGTTCAGCAAAACGAGCAGACTTCATTTGCACTCTCACTTGATCAAACTGTGAACGTAATTCATGGTGTAAAGGTAAACCTAAAGTGACATCGCCGTTTGCTAATGCTCTAATAATATTTTTAGTGGTTTGTTGCTGCTGTACAAGTTGTTGGTAAAGTATATAACTTGCAAAAATCACCAGTAAACCAGTTACTAAAAATACAGCAGATAAACCATATTGCTGCCAGCTGTATCCTGCTAATAATAATAAAACGGAAAACATCAAAAGCTTGATTATAAATATAATGGGCGAATTTAATCTCATATTTTATAAACCGTATTTATCTAAGCGACGGTATAAAGCGCCTCGCGTTAAACCTAGTGCTTTTGCAGCATGGCTTACATTGCCCTGAAAGTGTTTTAATGCTGCACGTATGGTGTTGTGCTCTACAGTTTCTAAATTAAACTCTACTATGTCATCAGTGCTGTTTTTAGGCTTTGAAATATTCATAACAGAGCTTATATCTAAACAATCCCCTTCATTTAAAATAACAGCTCTTTCGATAGTGTGCGCTAACTCTCTTACATTTCCAGGCCAATTGTATTGAGATAGTTCAGCCATATGATCTTTGCTAATACTGAGTTCACGTTTATATTTATTGCCATAATGTTCAAGGTAATAATTCACTAATAAAGGAATATCTTCTTTGCGCTCTCTTAACGCAGGTAAGTGCACTGTCACTGTGTTGATCCTAAAAAGTAAATCTTGGCGAAACCTGCCTTCTTCAACTGCTTGATGCAAATCATCATTAGTGGCACATATTAAACGAATATCGACATCAACCACTTTTGAGCCGCCAATAGGGGTTATTTGTCGGTTTTGCAATGCAGCAAGTAAACTGGCTTGTTGGTTTAACGGTAAATTTGCAAGTTCGTCTAAAAACAAACTGCCAGAATGGGCCAATTCAAAGCGGCCTAATCTATCGGTTTTAGCATCGGTAAAAGCGCCTTTTTTATGACCGAATAACTCACTTTCAAATACACTGGCAGGTACCGAACCCATATCTAAGCTGATAAAAGGCTTATTTGCACGTAAACTTGCTTGATGTATGGCTCTAGCAGCGAGTTCTTTACCTGTGCCACTTTCACCTAAAATAAGAATATTAGCATCGGTTGTTGCGGCTTTTTCTATGGTTTTAAATACGGTTTTCATAGCCGGGCTTTGGCCAATAAAAGCGTGTTCGTGGCCCTGTAGTACTTGGTTTAGTTCTTGATTTTTTTGCGTTAGCTGCGCAACTTGTTTTTTTGCTTTTACATGGTTAAAAGCAGCTGCCACAGCTGCTAAAAGTTGATCGTTTTGCCAAGGTTTAGCAACAAAATCAGATGCGCCAGATTTTATAGCATCAACCGCTAATTTAATATCTGAATAAGCTGTCATCATGATCACGACAATATTGGGATTAATACTCAAAATTTTATTAAGCCAAAAGAATCCTTCTTTGCCGCTCACTGAGTCTTGGCTGTAGTTCATATCTAAAATAATCACATCGGGATCAAATTGTTTTATATGGCTTTCTATTTTAGTGGGGGTATCTGTGGTTTTAATAATTTCATAATGTTTTTTAAGTAATAACTTTGCCGCAATCAAAATATCTTGGTTATCGTCTACCACTAAAATGCTGCCAGGCGCTTTCATTTTTATCCTTAAATATAAGTATTACTTTCCTTTTTACTCTAACTTACTTATTTAAAAGTGTCCATAAATGGACGTTTAACTGTTCTATAGGTGGACACTTTAAATTTATTGTCAAGTACGGTTTTAATTAACTTATTGAATTTAAATATAAAAAAATATGGCACGGCAATTGTAATAGTTAGATTATTAAACGTGATTGTTGGAGTAGTGAATTGGATAAAAAAATAGAAAGATCTAAAAGCTTAATTGTTTTTAAAAAAGTGAGCTTTTTCGTTGTGATAGTGGTTATCAGTGTCGCTGCCTACGCTTTTTCATCAAATCAATCGGGCGGGCGCAGTCAAAATATAAATATCGAAAGCGTGACAATTAGCACTGTAAGCCAAGGTGCATTTATAGATGCGTTAAGCTTACGTGGTCAGGTAGTACCAAAAACAACGATTTACTTAGATTCTATCGCGGGTGGTCAGGTTGAGCAGCGCTTGGTTGAACAAGGTGACTTTGTTGAAAAAGGCCAACCTTTAGTGCGTTTAAGCAATACCAACTTACAACTAGATGTTATGAGTCGAGAAGCACAAGTAACAGAGCAACTTAACTTTTTACGTAATACACAAATGAATATGGCAACTAGCCGCTTAAATTTACGTCGCGACTTATTGGAAATCGAACTGCAAATATCACATTTATCACGCCGTTTAAAACAATCAGAGCCTTTAGTTAAAAGTGGTGTATTAGCAAAAGATCGTTTAGATGAAATTAATCAAGACTTAACTTATTACCAAGCACGAAAAGAGCTGACTTTAGAACGTCAACAGCAAGAAAACAGTATTCGTAAGGTGCAAATAGCACAATTGGAAGACAGCGCTAAAATGCTTGAGAAAAACTTACAATTTGCTCGTAATAACCTTGATAACTTATTGCTTAAAGCGCCTGTATCTGGGTATTTAAGCGAACTTGATGTAGAAATTGGTGAATCTAAAAATCGTGGTGCACGATTAGGGCAAATCGACATTCCTAACGAATACAAATTAGTTATAAGGCTTGATGAGTTTTATTTAAACCAAGTTCAGCGTGATATGGCTGTGCGTGTAGAACTAGAAACATCACACATAACAGCTAAAGTCAGCAAAATAGATAGTCGAGTGAGCCAATCGCAATTTCAAATTGAAGTTGACCTACCAAAAGAGGTTGGCAGCATTAAACGTGGCCAAAGCATAAATGTTGAATTGATGTTAGGTGGCAATAAAGATAACGCATTATTACTTAACCGAGGTGCATTTTTTTCTAGCTCAGGCGGTAATTGGGTTTATGTAATGGAGCAGGGTAACGATAAAGCGGTTCGTCGTGATATTCGTCTTGGTAAAAAGAATCAACACTACTTTGAAGTACTTGAGGGACTAATCGCGGGTGACAAGGTCATTACCTCAAGCTATGGAAATTTTGATAAAGCGCAACAGTTGCATATTGACTAGAGGCTGTTTAACTTTCGAGATTGTTTTTGCAGCGAATTTAATAGCAATATTTATCTAGCCGTCATCAGTAAATCGTAACCATTAAATAGAAGTGCCAGATATTGAAAAATAATATATCAGGGCATTAATCCGATTGGTATGACTATCATACAAAAACTAAGAATAAAGCCAAATTAAGGAAGAGAAACTATGATCAATTTAACAAACTTAAGCCGTGTTTTTCGTACACAAGATATTAAAACAACAGCACTAAATAACATTAATTTAACCGTTAATGAAGGTGAGTTTGTGGCTGTTATGGGACCTTCAGGTTGTGGTAAATCTACCTTATTATCTATTCTAGGCATGTTAGATTCACCGACTTCTGGGCAGTATGAATTTACTGATAATGGTAACAGCCAAGATATTTCTCAATATAGCGAAAAGAAATTAGCGCAATTGCGTAAAACGGCCATTGGCTTTGTATTTCAAAGCTTTAACTTAATTGATGAACTTACTGTTTATGAAAATGTTGAGCTGCCATTAATGTATTTAAAGGTATCAAAAGCGCAGCGTAAACAAAAAGTAGAGGCTATTTTGAAGCGAGTAGAGATAGATCATAGAGCCGATCATTTTCCACAGCAACTATCTGGTGGTCAACAACAAAGAGTGGCAGTTGCACGGGCTTTAATTGCTGATCCTAAATTTATTTTAGCCGATGAACCAACGGGCAACTTAGACTCGAAAAATGGTGATGAAGTCATGACCATGTTACGCGAACTTAATCGCGAAGGCACTACCGTTATTATGGTGACTCACTCAGAAAAAGAAGGTAACTATGCCGACCGTTTAGTACGCTTGCTTGATGGACAAGTGATGGTTGATAAAACAAATAGTTTACAGCAAAGCATAAAACCAGCTCAGGTTGAGGTTGCTTAGTATGCTTTTCAATTATTTGAAGACTGCACTGCGGGCGATAAGAAAAGATCAGCAACATTTTTTTCTTAATTTAATCGGTTTTAGCATAGGTATTGCCGCGGCTATTTTAATGGCGCTATTTGCTCAGCATGAATTATCTTATGATAAACACCAGCCTGATAGTGAAAGAGTGTATCTTGCACACACAGATTATACCGCAGTAGGGTTACAAACAATATCTATTAGTAGTTTTCGCCTTGCTGAAATAATCAAAAGTAATAGTCAGGTAGAGTCTATATTCAGACTTACTAATACCCAACTCATTGGTCAGGACTTGAGCAACGTAGTTGCAGTAGGTGGCGTTAATCACAGGTTAAATGATTTTTATATGGCATCGGCTAATATTCTTGATTTTGTCAACTTAATAACACTTGCTGGCGACATCTCAAAAACATTATCACAGCCCAACCTATTGGCACTGAGTGAGCGAGAGGCTTTGCGTATATTTGGTGATATTAAAGTGATAGGTCAATCAGTAAATTATAATAAAAGCCAATACACCATAGGCGCTATCTTTGCCAATTTACCTGAAAACACTCACTTTAAGTTTGATAGCTTAATGAATATGCCAACCCAATTAATGCAGGAAGGTAACGGCTATGCCTATTACAAATTACACAAAGGTACAGACTTACCGAAGCTAACTAAGCTATTGATAACACAAAGCCACGCTATTCGTCCTTGGCAAGCAAAGCAAAACGTCAATATGGCATTAATTAACATGGAAGACTTACACCTTAAAAGTCATGATCCTGCTGCAATGAAAAGCGGCGGTTCGTCAACAGTGCTGCAAATAAGCATAGGGTTAAGTGTTATTTTGATCATTATTGCCAGTATCAATTTTATTAATTTAGCTATTGCCCAATCGTCAAAACGCGCTAAAGAAGTAGGAGTACGCAAAGTATTAGGAGCAAGTAAAACACAGCTTATAATACAGTTTTTAACAGAATCATTTTTGGTGGTATTAGTTGCAGGTCTGATGGCTTTTGCGCTAGTTGAACTCACCTTACCTGACTTTAACCGTTTGATGGGCAGGGAGCTTTACCTAGATTTTGGCGCTGTTTTTATTTGGGAGATAGTTGCTGTTATGCTCGCCGTAGGATTACTTTCTGGTTTATATCCAGCGGTGTTTATTTCATCTTTTAGCGCTAAACGTGTACTCAATGGTGATTTAGTTCGTGGTAGCACAGCAATTTTTGTTCGCAAATTAACACTCATTTTTCAAGCGGCTTTATCTATCAGTCTAATCATAGCAGCAGTATTTTTATATAAGCAAATACAGCTAATTAATGCATTGGATGTCGGTTATGAAAAGTCATCAAGGTTAATCGTCAAATCTCTGCCGAGCGAGGCAATATATCAACAAGCGAACAATAGCTTATTCGCTGCGATTAAAGACTTACCCAGTGTTGAACAAGTAACAGCCTCTAATACCAATGTAACTGACGATATGGAATTTAATTTGAATTTCGTTTGGCCAAATGGCCAGAGGGTTGAGGGAATGCAACCGACTATTTCAACAGGTTACTATCCCATTGAAACGATGGGGCTAACATTACTTGCAGGCCGTGACTTTACCCCACAATTTAGTGGTGATTGGTATTACAGGACTGAAGATAAAACTCGTTACGTCAGTGTCATAGTAAGTCGCCGTATGGCTGAATTAGCAGGTTATCAAGATATTAACTCGGTTATAGGGTTAACGCTTACAGAGCAAATGCGCAATATGAAAGCTAAAGTGGTTGGTGTTATCGAAAATGTCAAAATTGGCTCCGCACGGCAACAAGTATTACCTATGTCACTCAACTTAGGTTTTTTTGATGTCAGTGTGACCAGTGACCTGGTAATAAAAACGCGTGGTGCCGATATAGCTATATTGAGTAAGCAGTTAAAGCAACTAATAAGTAAGGATCTACATTTAAGTGATGTAGAGATTAGTCAATTAACAGATGATTATGCTAATGCCCATAAAAATGAACACAGAGCATTAAATATGGTGACTATTTTTAGTTGTTTAACTATTTTTCTAATGTGTTTAGGCACTTTTGGTTTAGCTTCCTTTGCTACTTTGCGCAGACAAAAAGAAGTGGCGATGCGCAAAGTGCTAGGAGCATCGCGATTAAGCATAATGAACCTGCTTGCAAAAGAGTTTTTAGTTTTAGTGGTAATAAGCATTGTGATCGCTTTCCCACTCACTTACTGGTTAGTTGGCGATTGGTTAGCTAACTTTAATGACCGTATTGAACAAGAATTTAGGGTGTATGTTTTAGCTGCCTTTAGTGTAGTCTCAATCACTTGGCTGACTGTCGCTAGCCTAGCGTTTAAAGCGGCCAGTACACGGCCTTCACTGATTTTGCGTGATGAGTAAAAGTTAATTTATACCCAGAGAATAAGGTTACAAGCATTATGTTTATCCACCATTTGAGTACAGCACTGCGTATTTTTAATCACTACAAACTCAATAGTGCTCTTAATGTACTTGGCTTGAGTATTGGCCTAGGGGCGGCGATATTGGTGGGCTTATTTGCCCATTATGAGCAGTCTTTTGATTTACACCAGCCAGATCATCAACGGGTGTATCGCTTGCAGGTTGATGTGAATGTACCGGGCTTAAAAGAAGTTCCACTTACGCAAATCAGTGTGGCACAAACGCTCACTGAGCGGGCCGACGTTGAGTCGCTATTTTATCTCACCGACGTGATAGACAGCGATTACATGAGCGATCAAGTTAAAGTGGATGGGCAAATTCTCAGGCTTCGTAATATCTATGGAGCCTCTGACAATATATTGCAATTCATTAAGTTAAACATTTTACATGGCGATATAGCTACGGCGTTAAGCTTACCCAATCACATGGCATTGAGTCGCAGTGAGGCAACGCGTTTGTTTGGCAAGACACCTGCCCTTGGTAAGCAACTTGATATTGATGGCGAGCGTTTCACCGTCGCGGCGGTTTTTGCCGACTTACCCAACAACAGCCATTTTTTATTTCATAATTTAGTGTCTCTTGATTTAGCTAAACCTGAGTATCAAGGAGCGAGCTATATTTACGCCAAAGTTCATAAAAATGCCGATATCGAAGACATAGAGCAGCAACTGGCACAGACATTGATCCGCCAATTTAACATTAAAAACAGCCAGTTGTTTTATCGTTTGGTGTTAATGAAAGACATATACTTTAATGCCCATTCACCGTTTGAGTTAAAGCCCGGTGGCTCGCCATTGCTAGTGACATTAAGCCTCGTATTGTGTGTGTTATTGGTGGCCATCGCGCTGGCTAATTACATTAATTTGGTGGTGTCGCAATTATTATTGAGAGTAAAAGAGCTGGCCATTCGCAAATCGCTTGGAGCCAGTCAATGGCAACTGATCAGCCAGTTTTTACTCGAAGCTTGGTTAATGATGGTATTTGCGGCACTGCTGAGTGTGTGTTGGGTCGAATTATTGGCCCCCGCTCTGGGTGATTTATCAGGGCGGCCTATTGAACTGTATTGGCAAAGCCAAACAATGCTGCTGTTTGTATCGGCTGTGTTAGTACTTGGTAGCTTAGCAGGTATGTACCCCGCTTATTTAGTTGCGCGTGCACCTTTAAAAATGCTTTTACAAGGGTGCTTGGCTAACAGTGGGCTGATCCGCAAAGCGCTGCTGATCTTTCAATCGGCCATGGCGGTAACATTAATTGCCGGCTGCATACTGTGTTTGCAACAGTTGGCATTATTGCAAAGCCTACCGGTAGGGTATCAAAGTCAAGGCCGAGTGGTTGTTAAAAACCTCAGTAGCGCCCAAATGATGGTAAAAGCACACCCTATACTTGATCAGATCCGTAAACTCAACGGGGTGGTGCAAGTGACAACCACAGACACCGACTTAACCGACTCTTTTATGGAAAGCTTTTATTTTCGCTGGCCAAATGGTTATGAAGAGTCGCACTTCTTACCAACCATTGGCACCGGGTTTAACGCGGTAGACAGTTTAGGGTTAACCTTAGTATCAGGGCGCGATTTCTCACCTGAGTATCAAAGTGATTGGTTGCACTTTACCACGGCGAATAAAACAGACGATGCGCCTCAAGCTATGGCAATTATGGTAACTGAAAATATGGCCAAACGAGCAGGGTATCAAAACCCAAATGAAGTGGTTGGTTTAACGCTTACCAGTGTGTATAGCAATGTAACGGCGACCATTGTGGGGGTGGTTAACGATCTCAAATTAGGCTCGGCAAAAGATGAATGGTTGCCCTTGTCTTTTTCATGTGGGTACAGCTCACAGTCAAGGGTTGATTTGGTGATTAACACCCACCTACCCGCTATACACGCATTGTACTCACCTCTCAGTAACTTACTGGCAGAGTTTAAGTTAACCACTGAACCTGAATTTAGCCTAATGGCTGAAGATCAAGCCAATATGTACCGGGTTGAGCAAACCATTATGCAGTTGCTGTACTATTTTGCCTTGCTTGCCATTGTGTTGTCTTGTTTAGGGTTGTTTGGTTTGGCTTCTTTTTCAACCATCAGAAGGCAAAAAGAAGTGGCGATGCGCAAAGTACTCGGTGCCTCACGTATATCTATTATTAATTTGCTGTCAAAAGAGTTTTTGGGTTTGGTGCTTATTAGTATCGCCTTTGCCTTCCCGATAACTTATTGGCTAGTGGGCGACTGGCTAGCAGGCTTTAACGAACGTGTAGAGCAAAGCGTTTGGGTTTACCTGCTCGCCGCTTTAGTGGTGGCGGCTATTACGTGGTTGACCGTAGCAAGCTTGGCCTTTAAAGCAGCAAGCACTCGTCCTTCACTTATATTACGCGATGAATAATATTTATATAAAAATAATAAAGGAATTAAATAATGATTAAATTAACGCAACTATCTCGTGTATTTCGTACTCAAGATGTAGAAACAACAGCGCTTAATAATATTAATTTATCGGTAGAACAAGGTGAGTTTTTAGCTATTATGGGGCCATCGGGTTGTGGTAAATCTACCTTGTTATCTATTTTAGGCATGTTAGATTCGCCGACTTCTGGGCAGTATGAATTTACTGATAATGGTAATAACAAAGACATTTCTCAATATAGCGAAAAGAAATTAGCGCAATTGCGTAAAACCACCATAGGGTTTGTATTTCAAAGTTTTAACTTAATTGATGAACTCACTGTTTATGAAAATGTTGAATTACCTTTAATGTATTTAAAAGTATCAAAAGCACAACGTAAACAAAAAGTAGAGGCTATTTTGAAGCGAGTAGAGATAGATCACAGAGCCGATCACTTTCCGCAACAATTATCTGGTGGTCAGCAACAACGTGTAGCTGTTGCTCGTGCTTTAATTGCTGATCCTAAATTTATATTAGCCGATGAACCAACAGGTAATTTAGATTCTAAAAATGGCGAAGAAGTAATGAATATGCTCAAAGAGTTAAACGCCCAAGGTACGACTGTGATCATGGTGACGCACTCTGAAAAAGATGCCCAATATGCCAGCAGAACGGTACGTTTATTAGATGGTCACATCATGCTAGATAAAGCACAGCAAGTATTGTAATCAACAGAGATTGCTTAAAATGATCATATCTTATTTAAAAATGGCTTTTCGGAGTTTTGGAAAGCACAAGCTACATACAACATTAAACATATTAGGTTTAAGCATTGGTTTAGCGGCTTCAATTTTAGTGGCGCTTTATGCGATACATGAAAGTGGTTATGATCATTTTCAACCTAATGCTAACAATACTTATCGTATGGTATTTCATGATAACCAAAGCGGTAATGAATACCTGTTAAGTACGCCAAAAGCTTACGATAAAATCAAAAAAACATCAGGTGTTGAAGCTGTTTTTTATTTACTGAAAACTAAAATGTTTACTGACGATAAAATTAAACTAGAAGAGCAATATCATCAGTTATCTGCTAATTATGCTGTTACTGATAATATTCGAGATTTCATTGCTTTAAATGTCATTTCAGGAGATTTAAAGCAAAGTTTAACGCAGCCTAATTACATTGCTTTATCGCACAGTGAAGCACTTAAATTATTTGGTGACATTAATGTCGTTGGGCAAACTTTATTAAGAGCCAAGACGAATAAGCGTTTAACCATTGGTGCTGTTTTTGAAGACTTAAGTGCCAATAGTCATTTTCAATTTTCATCACTCACTTCTTTTGCACCTTATAAAAATGTAAGAGGTAATGTGGTTCATGCTTATGTGAGAGCGAGTGAAAATGCAGATGTCAGTAATGTGGCGAGTAGCATTACTAAGTTGATAGCTGATATATGGCAGTGGCGAGATAATTACTATTATTTACAACCGCTAAAGTCGATTCATCTGGGGGCTAATTTCAACAATGATATGAAACCTGGCGGCTCAGAAAAAACGGTCACAATCAGCATCATGTTGAGCCTGCTGCTGTTACTGATCTCTTGTTTTAATTATATCAATATGAGCATCGCTCAAGCGGGTGCTCGTGCTAAAGAGGTTGGTGTACGTAAGGTATTAGGTGCTAATAAACTTCAGCTTATTTTACAATTCTTGGCGGAATCGATTATTGTTGTTTTATTTGCAACTTTATTTGCAACTTTAATTGCTTGTGCCTTGGTTGAGGTATTTTTACCAAGCTTTAATCAGTTGGTGGGTCGTGAAATATTGATGAACGGTTGGTTGCAGTTTTTATTGCCAATTTCTATTGGTGTGCTTTTTATTGGCATATTATCAGGTTTGTATCCTGCATTGTTTATCGCTTCATTTAATGTGAAACGTGTTTTAAGTGGTGATTTTAAGCGAGGAAAAACAGCAACCAGAGTACGTAAATCACTTATGGTGTGTCAGTGTGCTTTATCTATTAGTTTAATAATTGCTGTATTGAGTTTAAGTCAGCAATTGAATCTATTAAATAACTTACCGGTTAACTATCAAAAGTCGCAACGCTTAGTAATTACTGATGCGCCAAGTAATAAATTATACGACATTAATGATTTAAGTATTTATCAATCCTTACTTAATCTGCCTAGCGTTTCGGTGGTTACGCCTTCCGACTTTTATTTAACTGACAGCAGCAATGCTGGGTTTTTCATTGATTCTATTGCAGGTGTTGAGAGCTCAAATACGAGTATGGCTTATGGTGGTGTTGGTTTTGATGCTGTAGCTGCATTAGGTTTAGAGTTAATAGCAGGTAGAGATTTTTCAACACAATACCAATCTGATTGGTATAATCGAGAGGCTTTAACTGCTTCGATAATTATTCCTGAGTCGAGTTTAAAACTCACTGGTTATGCCACAGCTGATGAGGCAATAGGTAAAACTTGGATCTTTTCTGCGGGCCCTGCTGCTAAAGTATCAGGGAAAATAGTTGGTGTGATTAAAGATGTAAAAGTCGGTTCAGTTAGGCATACAGGAGCGCCTTTAGTATTTGTTTGTGGATTACCGATAGGTGGTGTTTATTCACTTGTAATTAAAACCAATGAACCAATAACTTTCGAAGTGAAAGCTGATATTGCCAATTTGGTTGGAGAAAAGCTCAATATGTCGCCTGTTGAAATACAAACTGTATCAGCTAATTATGCAAAACTCTATTTTGAAGAATCTCGCTTGGTAAGTATGGTGACAGTTTTTTGTTATTTAGCGATATTTTTAACTTGTATCGGAATGTTTGGTTTAGCTGTGTTTTCAGCGCAACTGAGTAGTAAAGAAGTGGCTATTCGAAAGGTAATAGGCGCATCAAGTATCAGTATTATTACGTTATTAAGTAAAGAATCATTAGCCTTAGTTATTTTTGGTATCGTGATTGCTTTTCCATTGAGTTATTTTTTAATTGATAGCTGGCTTAATAATTTTAATGTGCGAATTACACAATCAGCACTGGTATATGTTGTTGCATCTCTGGCTGTTATGGCTGTTACTCAGTTAACTATATTTATGGTTGCTTATCGCACTGCCAATATAAGACCTGCCAGCGTATTACGAAGTGAGTAACGAGATACCTCTCTAAAAATATGATCGACTATAAAAATATCGCCGTTTTTATAATAGATCATTGTTATTTCAGTTAAGTTTTGTTTAAATACACTTTTCTTTCGAATCGAAACTTAATTGTAGCCAAATGACAAAACGAAATACCCAACAAAGACGCCATACGATACTGAGTCAAGTGAATGATTTGGGGGAAGTAACGGTTGATGCTTTGGCTGAGCAATTTGAAACCTCAGAAGTTACGATTCGAAAGGATTTAACCGCATTAGAAAAAAGCGGCTTGTTATTACGTCGTTATGGTGGTGCCATTGCACTGCCGCAAGAAATTGTTGCACAAAGTAATCAAGCGCTTGTTTCGCGTCGAAAAATGGCAATTGCTAAAGCAGCTGCTAACCTCATTAAAGATCATAATCGCATTATTATTGATAGTGGTCGAACGACTGCGGCTTTAATATCGCAACTGACCAATAAACGCGGATTATTGGTAATGACAAACGCCATGAATATCGCCAATCAATTATTATCTTTAGAAAATGAACCCACATTATTGATGACCGGAGGAACTTGGGATCCGCATTCTGAGTCTTTTCAGGGGCAAGTTGCAGAGCAAGTTTTGCGCTCATATGATTTTGATCAGCTATTTATTGGTGCCGATGGCATTGATATTGACCGGGGTACGACAACATTTAATGAATTAATGGGATTAAGCCAAGTAATGGCTGAATCTGCTAGAGAAGTAATCGTTATGGTCGAATCTGACAAGATTGGCCGAAAAATACCGAATTTAGAATTACCTTGGCACACAATAACAACCTTAATAACCGACAACAATTTGGCTGAAGATATTCGCCAAGCGATTAAAGGTTGTGGTGTAGAACTTATTTGTGCCGATGTGAACGAATAGTTTATCCATAAAGATATTTAAACCATACACCCGTGCAGGAGAAAGATATGTGTGGAATAGTTGGGGCTGTTGCAGAACGCCCAGTAAATAAAATTTTAGTTGAGGGTTTAAAGCGCCTTGAATACCGTGGTTACGATTCAGCTGGCGTTGCCTTATTAAATGGCTCTGAGCTATCAAGCGTAAAAGCTGTTGGTAAAGTTGTAAATTTAGAAAATGCTTTAAATGAATCACAATGTAAAGGCACTACAGGTATTGCGCATACACGCTGGGCAACCCATGGTGGTGTGACAGAAGCTAATGCTCATCCGCATTTATCACATAATCAAATTGCGTTAGTGCATAACGGTATTATTGAAAATCATGACAAATTACGTAACGAGTTAAAAGTAAAAGGTTATGAGTTTTTATCTGATACTGATACGGAAGTTATGGTACATACTATTCATGACTTGCGTAAAACTTCAGATAGCTTATTAGCAGCAGTACAGAGTGCAGTTAAATTATTTGAAGGCGCTTACGGTACTGTTGTTTTTGATAAAGATAACGATAATGAAATGATCGTATCTCGCTCAGGTAGCCCACTTGTAATTGGTTTAGGTTTAGGTGAAAACTTTATTGCTTCTGATCAATTAGCATTATTGCCTGTGACACGTCGCTTTATGTTTCTTGAAGAAGGCGATGTAGCCCGTGTGACGCGAGATTCTGTTGAGATTTACGACTTAAATGGTGAGTTAGTTGAGCGTGAAGTACATGAGTCGAATATAACGCAAGATGCATCAGGTAAAGGTGAATTTCGCCATTACATGCTTAAAGAAACATACGAACAGCCAGTGGCTGTACGTAATACACTTGAAGGCCGCTTAACTGATGATCGTGTTACTGATGACGCTTTTGGTATTTTTAATGGTAAAAATGCTATCGAAATATTAAAAGATGTAAAACATGTGCAAATTATTGCATGTGGTACGTCATATCATTCCGGTATGGTTGCCCGCTATTGGTTAGAACAATACGCAGGTGTGAGTTGTAATATCGAAATCGCATCAGAATTTAGATATCGTAAATCTTTTGTTCATGAAAAAAGCTTATTAGTAACCATTTCACAATCTGGTGAAACTGCTGATACCTTAGCAGCTTTACGCCTTGCTAAAGAGCAAGGTTACATGGCTACAATGACTATTTGTAATGTTGATGGTTCGTCATTAGTACGCGAATCAGACTTAGCATTTATGACTAAAGCGGGCACTGAAATTGGTGTTGCTTCAACTAAAGCATTTACAACCCAACTAGTTGGTTTATTGATGTTAGTTGCCGGTATCGCACAAGAAAAAGGCTTAGAACAAGCACATATTATTAAGTCGATTAAAACGCTACCAAATAAATTAGAAGAGGCACTGAGCTTAGCGTCTGGTATTGAAGACTTGGCTGAAGAATTTGCAGATAAACATAATGCCTTATTTTTAGGCCGAGGCGATCAATATCCAATCGCCATGGAAGGTGCGTTAAAGCTTAAAGAAATCTCTTATATTCATGCTGAAGCGTATGCAGCTGGTGAGTTAAAACATGGTCCATTAGCACTTATTGATGCAGATATGCCAATCATAGTTGTAGCTCCAAATAATGAGTTATTAGAAAAACTTAAATCTAATGTAGAAGAAGTACGTGCACGTGGTGGCATTATTTATGTATTTGCTGATAAAGCGTCAGAATTTAAGTCAGATGAAACGATGCGTGTAGTAAATGTGAATCAGGTTGAAGATATTCTAGCGCCTATCGTTTATACCATACCGTTACAGTTATTATCTTATTACGTAGCTGTAATTAAAGGCACAGATGTTGATCAACCACGTAACTTAGCAAAATCAGTTACAGTTGAATAATAAATCATAGTCGGTATGGGAAATATAGCTGTTATTGAATGTTCGCAACTTAGCTAATAGTGCGATACAAAACAGAATAGATCGAAACTAAACAAGATCGATACTAGAATTAAAAGTACGAAATCAAAAAAGCGACTTTCTCATAGAGGAGTCGCTTTTTATATATTTGTGACATGATTAGTTAAGCAAAGCTTAGATCGTGAAGGAATGGTCTGACTTAATTTCGGGTTGTATTGATCCTGTTAATTATAATAAATTTTCGAAATTGGGTCGATTTTTACGCGATGAATGCAAGCGTGCTCAAATATTAGGACAAGAATGGAGAAGCCCTGATTTACTTCTGAAGGGGTTCCGCAATCGTCATTTACACCCCTTAATCGATTGGCGACTTGGCTTAGATTTATTATCGGTAGTACGTGACTCTACCTACATACCAGGTGTAACGCCATATTTTGAAGACTGGGGTCTTGGTCTGCAAAGCTCACAGGAAGAGTTTGCTGAAATAGCTAAGAATTATTGTTCGGCATTTGGTGATGGAAACATTATCCCAATCACCGATGGTTCTTACCTTCACGGTTGGATTTCTGAAGATAGAGAAACTTTGGATATAGTTGCCCACCCACTTTGGGAACTTGATCATCAGATGAGAGACGAAGTTTCGAAATCTATTATTATCTTTGCTAGAAAGCAAGCTTTTGTCAAAAATGTAAGACTTTTGGATTCATTTAATCTTTCTCGAAGAATGTCATGGGTTAGGAATAACTCATCTTTATTTCTAGAATATGAGATTAGTTTTTTTAGTGATGGTACCTGTGGTAATCAGAATCAGTTAATACCTGAAATGGAGGTAGGAAGCCTGTTTGACTATGAAGGAGAGACTTGGAAAAGAATACTAGAGCAAGATGTATGGTCTATTAAGAAAGGAACTTACATAGTTGCAAAAGATGGAATCTCCCCTTTTATCGTTAAGGTGCAGGTTCTACCTGGCAATACACGAGTGAAACCAATAGGGAAAAGCCCATTGATTAAAAATCAATGGGCGAGCTTAAAAGTGTTGGCTGTGGCCAATTAAAAATTATAGGAGTAGTTATTTATGCCACGATTAATTGGACCTGTTCCATCAGATAAGTGGGAAAGGGAAGTCCGTAGGCAATTGTCTAAGCAGTTACCTGATAGTTGGATAGTGATCTGCAGTGTTGCTTGGGCATTGAAAGATGGATTTGGTCCTGTTAAAGATGGAGAAGCTGATTTTGTGATTTTGGCGCCAGATTTAGGCTTGGCTGTTATTGAGGTTAAGGGGTCAAAGTCAGTATATGTTGGCGAAGATGGAACATGGTACAGGCGAGACTTTAGTGGTCATGAAATAAAGCTGAAAGAATCACCACCTGAGCAAGCAAATCGAAATTTACATACGCTTACTAAGGTAGTAAAGGATGAGCTATTTGTAGGTGAAAGGAACGCTTTTCCCGGTTTACATGCATGGGTAGTGGTTTACCCAAACGGGGAAGTTGAAGGGAAAATGGACCTATATGATGACTCCACTCTTATAACTAAAAGTCGCATGCATCAATTAGGTGGGGCAATTCGGGGAGCATTGTTATCGAAAGGAAATGAGAATATAGGTAAAAAATTCAGCCGAGAATTAGCTGCTGACACTGCAAAAATTTTGACTAATCAACGTTTTCGAGTGATTAAAGTTGATACTGAATTAGACGCTCATGAAGATGCAGAAAATATTGAGGAGCTAACTCGTCAACAGTTTGCAGCATTGCGAGGGGCATTTGAATTACCACGAGTTGCAATCATTGGGCCCGCAGGTTCAGGTAAAACATTGCTTGCGTTTTGGAAGTTGTCAGCTCTGCTAGAAGAAGAGAAAAAAGCAATTTTCGTATGTTTTAATAAGAAATTGGCAGAGAGCTTAAGACTTAAACATCCCGATATGGCGAGTGCTATTTTTAGCGTCGATTCACTATTTTGGAACCTAGTTGATGATCATTCTGGTAGCGGTGCATCAGACTTCTATTCTACTGTATTACCTGAAAGAGTTATGGATTCTTTTTATAGTGAAGATGCTAAATATGATGCTATCGTTATTGATGAGGGGCAGGACTTTGGCGATGAGAGAATTTTTGCTTTATTTGAATTACTTAAAGACAGTAATAACTCCCAGTGGCTTTACTTTGGAGATAATAAGCAGGACTTATATGGGCAAGGTACCAACGAGACCTTAGGTGCTGAAGTGACGTTCCGCCTTTACCACAACTGTAGAAACACAGAACGAATTAACGCAGCAACTAACAAAGTTTGTAGTGGTGTGGTTAAACCTATGCCTGGTGTACCTAACGGTGAAGTACCCCATGTTAGTATTTGCAAAGTTGATTCTATGGCACAAAAGGCTTGGGATCTAGTAAATGAATTGAGTGCCGATGGTGGTGCGGTGATTCTTTCCCCTTACAAATTAGAAAATTCATGTATGAATTCTTCTAGAAAGGCCTATAGCCTTAACTTAACGGAAGATATTAGCAAGCTTGGCGAACCGGGTTTTGTGTTTTATTCTACGATTAAATCATTTAAAGGCTTGGAGGCTCGACATGTAATTTTTATACATGCGGACAAGCCAGGGATGAATCCAGTATTGGCAGAAGAAGACTTGTATGTAGCGTTCACCCGTGCGACAGCAAGGCTGGACATAATTACAACCAATCGGGAAGCTGACTCTTGGCTTTCGGACTTGCTTAAGGCATTGAGGTAAACAGAATCAGATCAACGTCTATTTATGTTGATCTGATCCTGTTGAAAATATAAGGGCACTATTTTAGCGACCCGGTATTTTAAATTTTTCGTTTAAGACATACCCTGAAATAATCTAAGTATTGAAAATACGAATAATACTTGGGTTGTTCTTTAGCAAAAATCTTTAGTCAGAAGCTGAAGTAAGTCGAATTAATATAAATTACTTATTAAAATGGTCGTTTAAGAAAGTGGCTCAGGTTTAGTGAATAATACTCGTGTTAATAAGCAGTTTAACAGCTACTAAATAAATTAGAGAGATTTCCAAGTTTTAACCAAAATATCTTAGTTACTATATTTTATTTCGTGCATATGCAGGAATATCAATGTATTCATCATCACCCCGTGCTACAGCTTCTTTGAGCGTTGCTTTACGTGACTTCCTAGACTCTATAGATTCATCAAATACTTGAAAGTGGGCTTTTTCCATTAAATCTATAGCTTCCTTATTGGAGATTAAGCCTAAAACCTTCCCTGCTTGAATAAAGCCCTCCGTGCGATGTTTTTGTTTATCGTTCTTTTGGTGATTTTTCGCATTTTTTAATATGCCGGCTAACTGTGAGTAGCATGAATTGATAAATGTTTGTTTGTCCATAAATTTCATTTTTAGTGCAAAACTCTAATTCTTACTGATAAGTACTAATAAACCAATTTATTTACTTTATTTTTAAATAAAACTCCTCTCGCTAACCTGTTGCTTTATATCATCATTAAAATCTAAGTATTTCTTTTGTTTTATTATATTACCAGTAACTTGTTGATATAGAAGGTTTTTTCTTGGTGTAGTTGGTTTTTTTTGGTTTGGTTGTGCTAGAATTAAATTATTGAAGTGGTGTCAGGATGACACGGAAGTAACTGAAAAGGATTTTAGTCATGAATAGTAATCAATTAGTTGGTCATCGTGAAAAGGAGCAACTGAGTTTGGATTTAGTAACATCAAATAGTTTGGTTGAAAACTCACAAGAGCCTTATAAATCAGGGTTAACAGTTCAAGATTTTTCATCTGAAGGGCAGGCTTGGAGAGTATATTCTCGCACTACTGGTCGAGTACATCAGTATTTTTCCAAACTTGAATATTGTACTCACCTTCTGCTTGATTTGAATCCTAACGTTATTGATATTAAAGATCAGTATCCTCATGATTTGTCCCTGTCACTGGAGTTGACGCAAAAACTTGGTATTAACCACCCACCTCAAAACGCAAAAGAGAAAAAGCCATTAACTACAGACCTTGTTGCTGTATTTTCAGGTTTAGATGGCCCTAATAAAACTGTTGGAATATACGTAAAATATGCGAAAGATTTTAACAATTTTCGAACCGTAGAAAAACTTCATCTCGAGCGGGAATCCCTTGCTCAATTAGGTATTTCCATGTTGATATCATCGGAAGAATCAATCGATAAAGTAATAATGAAAAGTATTGATTGGATACTTTCGGTTCACACATCCCAAATGGAAGGAGAGCTAAGTTTTGATTACGCAGCAGAGATGTATGAGTTGTTACAAGCGAACCCAGCTGAAAAATTAACAACAGTTCTTAATCAATTGGATCGTCAAGGGGAAGTTGAAGATGGCTATCACCTCATGGAGCTTAAATGTCTATTGCAATTCGGGTATCTATCATTTGATTTAACTAAAAATGTACTCTTTTTATCATGCGAAGATATTGAATTAACACCCGAGGTGGAATCATGAGTGATCTAATTTGTATTAACGCGGTTTACTCAAGAGAAAGTGGCATTTTTCGCTATTTAGCTGATACGGATGAAGGCTATATATTCATTGATATCGTTGATAACAATGCTATGCCAAAGTTAGTTACTTTTGAAGAGTTAGATGATGAGGTGCTTACAGGCACCATTACTGAGGTTAAAGACCCTTGGCAACATTTAAGAAGCCGCCATTTTCAACCTGATCATGATTACATAATTTTACGTGATAAAAACTACGCGTTAATAAAGCCTCTTATTACTCACCCGAACTTTTATAGTCGTAATATTAGAGGGTCAATCACAAATATTTTGGTTGAGACAGGTACTGCTTCCAAAAGTACTATATATCGTTATGCTAGACGCTATTGGCAGCGTGGCCAGAGTAAAAATGCTTTGCTACCTGACTACAACAATTGTGGTGGCAAAGGAACAAAGAAAACTCGAGGAGATAAATCTTTAGGTAGGCCAAACGAAACTGCTGGATTAAATGGAGTCGAATTATCCCCTGAATTAGAAAGTTTAATGCATTCAGCAGTTTTGGATACGATCTTATCTGGAAGGTATAGGATAGATTTAAAAGGTACAAAAAAGAACCTTTTTGATATTGAAAAAGCTTATATAGAACTTCTTCTAAGATACTGCGAAGGTGATACCATAAAACTTGATGATAAAAAGCCTAGTAAGGCACTGTTTAGTAGATATTATTATGAAAAGTTCACCCCTGAAAGGCGTGCTCAAGCTAAACATGGTACAAAACACTTTAATGCCAATAATCGAGTTTTAACATCAACTGTAAGGGAGAACCTAATTGGTCCCGGACAATCTGTCATTATCGATTCTACACCTCTTGAAATCGGTGCAGCTAATGAGGATAGATTTCCTCTTGGAAGACCGACCCTGTACGCTGCAACAGACGAGTTTTCAAGTGCAATTGTTGGCTTTTTATTGGTATTAACACCTCCTTCATATTTCAATGCCGTGAATTGTATGACTGTTGCCGTTTGCTCTAAACAAGAGTTTTGTCGAAATATTGGCCTAGAAAAGTATGCAGGTGATTGGATTATGGAAGGAATACCTCAAGCTTTCTTTTGCGATTTAGGCCCTGAATTCAAACGGCAACCAATAGAACAATTCGTTACTGTTTATCATCGCTCAATTAAGAATAGTGGTGCCGGTCAACCAGATAAGCGTGGTATTGGTGAAAAAGTCTTTGATAGAATTCACGGGCAAATAAATCATAAATGCCCAGGGGTAGTTTCAGAATATTTGCCTAAAAAAGCTGGCGGTAAAAATAGCCAGGCTGAATACACTTTATGCTTAGAGGAGTTGAACAAACTTCTACTCAAAGCTGTAATCACTTTAAACAATAAACCATTAAAGGATTGGGATGGTGATGCCGACTTTCCAAGTGATTTAAAAAAAACGCCTAACAATATATGGAAATGGGGTATAGCAAATAGAACTGGGTTATTGCAGCACGCAGAAAGAAATCATTTCTGGTTTTCAATGTTAAAAAGGGAGGAAGCAACGGTAAGTAATGATTTACTAAAAATCGACCAGATCCAATACAGTTGCCCTACTTTGGCGGGGATCAGAATTAAGAAATATCACTCGCGTAAAAAGGTCACTGTCGTAAGAGATATGGATGATGCATCAGCAATTTATTTGGTGCCAGGTGAAGGAAAATCAGATTACATTCGTTGTGAGTTAAGTCCTCATTTCCGGAGGTATAAGGGAATGCCGTGGGCAGATGTTTTAGTGGAGCTGAAAAAGGCTAAAGATGCACATAATAAAGGCATGCACACGTACTACAAAAATTCTGTAGATTACCTCTTTGAAAGTAAAAATATGGTTGTTCAAGTGAATCAGGATAAAAAGGAAAAGCTTGGTTCTTTGTCTAAATCCGAAAAACTATTGTATCTCGGCAACAAATCAAAGCAGCGTAGTGAAAGCTCAAAAATCTATCGTGCAATTAAGCCAGAAGAGTTGCATGGGGAAAGGAATGTAACTGAACAGGTTAAAACTGATTCTGTTGCTTTATCCAAAACACAATTTTTCATGGATGATGAGGATTAAATTATGGAAAACCACCGTCAATCACTGCTTATTCCTGAGATACCACCAAAAGCCCTGGATGCCGTGTATGTTGATTCAAAATCACCGTACTACAATAATAACTTGTTCATTGATTCGTTACGGCCAGCATTAGGCGCTGTAGGTTTAAAAAACTGCCTAACAAGTGGAAATAGAAATTTGCCAGATGTGAACTCTGGTAATGGTATCCGCAAGCAAGCGATTCGAGCGTTAGTGAATGAATACTTCGTCCCAGTCCATGAGGTCCTAGATTTATACGATAAAATCGATTGTGCAATTAAAGATGGCTATAAAAGTAGAGGTAGTAACAGTCAGAGTTATCAGCAGCAGTTGGTTAACTTTTCTTGCGCTATGAAAAATAATGAATTGGGGTGGCGAGATCATACTCAGCAAACTTCGAGAGAGAATAGTTTTTTTGTATACAGCGAGGCAGGGTCAAAGAGGTTAGAAGCTATTCAACGTTGTTTACATACTAACCCTCAAGTTCTTTGGCATAACAAGATTCACCAATGCCAAATTGTCCATCTAACGGTTGACCTATCAGGAATCCAAACGCCGTTAGAATACTGTGCAGTCTTTTTAAAGGCTTTAGAAGATGCGTTAGGTCCTGAAAAGTATGCTTATGAAGTGGAAGTTTCCGGTAATGTTAGTGCAGCTTTTCTAAAGATAGAGTCGCTGGTACTTACGTATAATGTTGGGATTTTAGTGGTAGAGTCACTAGATAGTATAAATGATTGGCAAGAGTCCAATAAGGTAAGAATACTTAAGCATTTCCATTCACTTGGAAAATCCCTCCCTATTGTATATTCAGCAACAACAGATGTATTCAATTCTGTAGCACTTGATATGCCTTGGATGCTTAGCGCTCTATCACTTGGCAGTATTTACTGGGATCCCTTAAAACACACTGAAAAAACGAGTAAAGAAGCGCAATTACGTTGGTCATTGTTTACTAAACGCTTATGGAAACAACAGTGTTTGAGAAGTTCAACTGTGCCTCTTACCGAAGAGATAAAAGCCGTTTGGTATGACGCCTGCCAAGGGATAGTGCAACTTGCGATGAACTTTTTTAGTTTGTGCCAAATCGAGGCTATTAGTAGTGGTGAAGAAGTAATTACTGTTGAGTTAATGCGCAGGGTTCGTCGCAAAGAATCTAAGCCTTTAGAGCTTATGCTAATGGCATATAAAAATAATGATTTGGGGCTTTTATCTATTATCAAAGGTGCAGGTAGTTTTGATGTTAAAAGTAATCCAATGAAAACTCTTCAAAAGAAAAAACTAACGAAGGACAAAAAAGTACAACCTAGCAGTAACCAAATGCCTCCTGATTTTAAGAAAATCCCAAAGAAGGATTGGTGCAAGTTGCCTGAAGATGATTTGCGCTATAAGTTTGCTATGTGTGAAAAGGGCAAGTTCTATCAGCTCTTGAAAAGTAACGGTCTTGTCTTATCAATGCAGGATTTAATGGGAAATGTACAACTTTCCAAGCCCTCAACCTGATGAATTAGTTTACAGTTTATTAGCTCGAGCAAGAGTGAAGTTCTGTGAAGTTAGCCCTAAGGTTTTAATAGAAAAGGTTTTTGGCTCACGCTCGGTAATATCATCCCTTCATTTTCCGTCAAGAATACAACCTTTGGTATCTGGTAACCTCAACTCTACAATATCAACGATAGAGTTGATTTATAACCATACACTCTTCCCTTTATATGCGCCATTCATACCGGAAGAACGACGATTAATGTGCGTTCAAGCGATGCACGATAAGTCCTTTGGTCAGCCATACTTAGCTACAGGCTTTGCCGCTTCACGTATACCGAATATAACAGGTATGCGTTATTGCCCTGATTGCATGGCGAAGCAAATAGCAGAGCATGGAGAGCCGTATTGGCAGCGTATCCATCAAGTTTCAGGTTTAGAAAGCTGTACGCAGCACAATACAAAACTGGAGGTTGCGAGCTACTACCAGTCAAGAGTTCATAGGCATGAGTATTTTCCAGCGAGCAATATTTTGTGCAAGGCCAAGCCCAAAAGGATTCATAGTGAATATGATATTCGACTCTATCAACCGATACGTGAATTGCTTAATAGAGGTGATCTTTTATCACCAAACTATTCTCAGTGGACTCAATATTATCAATACCTCATAGGGAAAAATCACTGTAATAAAGGAAGGTATGTTAGTTATGAAGCAATAAAGGAGAGGATTTTAGCTGAATGGTCAATCGACTGGCTTAAACGATATAACTTGCATCACTTAGATGAACAATCGAGCTGGTTACATGCAATAACTCGAAAACACAGAAAGTCTTTTTCTTATTTGGAACATCTCGTTGTTTTGAAAGCTTTGATTGATGGCCTGTGGTCAATAAACCACGTCATTGAAGATGTTCTGTCGTTAAAAGCGATTATCGTTTGTTCACCTACAAAGAAAGTGGGAACTATAAATGCTGAAGTAATTAGAACTTATAAGAAAAAGTGGTTGAGTCGCGTTAGGTTTTTAGGGACAAAATTAGGACGTATTGCAGGCGGTGGTTCTGTGTATGCTTGGCTGTATCGACATCAGCGAAATTGGTTACTTAAGTTAAATCGGCACTATAAAAGGCCAATTCATCATAGTCTCAACCGCATTGACTGGAGTAGAAGAGATAAAAATGTTGTTAAGGAGTTAATCAAAGTTAGGAATAGCATGGAAGAAAACATGGATCAGCCTCGGCAATCAAAAAACTGGTTTATGAATCAACTTAATAGGAAGGAAACCATATCAAAGAACTTAAATAAATTACCGTTAACTCAAGAGTTCTTAAATCGCTACGAAGAAACAGTGACTGATTATCAGATCAGGAGGCTATCAAGAACAATTATTACTCACTATCCCAAGTTACCACCTCGTTGGGTGCTTCTTAGAGAATCAGGCTTAAATGATAAGCGTATTAAGGAATTAGCGGATAATTTTCTAAGTATTGAAATCGAAAACTAGCTCAGTTAAAGAGCAATTTTAAATCGTTAGTCAACGGTATTAGGAGTAAGGTATGCCAAGAAAAGTAACGTTAGTCGACTTTGATGGAGAGCATCAATTTAACGGCGAGGCTTCAGCTGAACATGCAATGATGCTTGGACAACTCATATTTGCCACATTACCACCAGGTGAAACAGAAACTATTGAGGTTCTGAATGCTTTAGTGCAAAACCTATTTTGTATGTCTAAAACATTTGGAGTGAAAACTTTAGATGTTTATGATGAAAATTACGGTTCCTGTACTATTTCAATTGAGCACCCTAAAGATATTAGGAGTAATAAATAATTGAAGACGCTAATAGTGGTAAGTACTAGTTATAAACTATATATGCTTTAAAACTAGTACTGATAAGGTGAAATTTTTAGCTTTGCTCAATAATCGTACCTTCAATTAACTTGCTTGGGGTAAATTTTGAGAGAATATAACGTTGAATTAGGAATAGTGCTGCATCACTAATTACAAATAATATGGCATTTTCAATTAAGTCTTTCGTTTGTACTGCAATGTAGTTTGTTCCTTCATTGTCGACAAAAAACTTTAAACTAATTAATCCAATAGCAGTACCTATTAATAGCTTTAACATCAAACTTAGAGAATTACTCATTGTAATTACAACGGCTCGAGTATTTTGCTTTAATTCATTTACGAGATCTCTTTCAGGAGTCTGGTCGCGTTTAGTTTGAATTCCAATCATTTCGCTTGCCAAGGAATGGACTATTAAGGCAATAAAATAAGTTATTAGTACAAAGATTACTTTGTTCATATTTAAAAAAGATTCTAAAAAATTAGATATAACTAATATTAATGACCCAGGTTCAGATGTGATATTTGTCCACCCTACGTTTAATGAGCCAGCTAAAGCTGTAAAGGCTGTTAGAAATAATAAGGTGATTATTAATAAAACCTTTAAATGTTCTGTGAGTAATTGGCGCATAAACATAAACACCATAATATTATTGATGAACGTTTTGATGATAATAAATAGTTTTTTCAAGCTTAAATTCCCTTTAATTAAATTATTCTTTAATGAAGTAATCGTAAATCATCATATTTTTATACATTACAATACACTAACTCATTGATAATAACCTGATATTAGTTCAGGTAAATCTTTTTAAAGTAAATTAGTTATTAGAGAGTGCTGAGATCCAACTAAGTACGGTTTGTTTTTGCCATGCTTTAAATCTAGAACCTAAATCTAAAGGCTGAGGAAAACTCCCATCATTTACCATTCTATATATGGTGGAACGGCTAACCCCCACTAAAAGGCTCACTTCTTTAATACGGATTAGACATTCAGGTGGCTTTTCAGCGAGTTTATCTGTCGATAATGGGTCATAAATGATTTGCTTTGTGGGGGCTGGTATTTCTTGGCTAATGTTTTTCGTTATTTCATTAATATGGTTTAGCCCTTGTTGCATCTCTGATATGTTGTTTTTAAGCTTCAGGCTCAATTGGTCCAAATAATAAAGTAAGTATTCCTTTTCTCGTTGTTTCATAACCATCACCACTCAATCAAAAGTACCTAAAATATTAGTTTCGTACTTTGATAGTTGCCAACTATTGGTATGGTGATTTTAGTTTTGTACTTTAATATTTTTCTAGGATCGTACTTTATTAGTAAGATCATACATTTAGATAGATCGCTTAGTTGCGTACTTTATTTAGCTTATATAGGAAATTTGTCGGAAAACAATAAAGTTCTTTACCAAGTAATAAAGTATCATACTGGTTACTCAGTGACTCATTTCTTAGCGGTTTTCCCCGAAGTCCTTGTAAGTAAGGCTTTCAGGAAAAAATACATCATTAATGCTGTAACCTTTAATGCTGTTTCTCAAAAAGCTAGATTAATTAATGTTACATTAAAGGTTACATGTGTTTTTTCTTTGTAACCTCATTCTTTTTATTTTTGTAACAAATCAAATTCACTCTCTAGTTCAAAGGTATGAAAGGAAAGTTTAATTATGCTTATTTAGCTAATAAAGTGTGTTCATATAAAACATATGAGAACATTGTTTTAAACTAGGCTAATACGCATTTTGTTTTGTAAAAGTTGCTATTAGTTTTATTTTCTCTTTATATTTGATATTGTCGTTTCGAAGACAGCATAATATTTAGTGATATTGGTTGGAGATCAAATTTAAAATGAGGTGAATTAAACTGTCGAAAGACAATAAAGTTTGATCAGTTACATTAATGATTGATCATTTTTTAATAAAGAATAATGTTGGGTAGCGAGCGTTGTTTTAAGTAATTTTATAATAAAACTCACATAAAGCTTATGTCCCTTAAGAGCGATAAGCGGACTTTGAACAGTTGATTGACTCTGAGGTCTACTCGAAGTACGGACTAATAAAAAACCGTCGATAATATATTTTATCGACGGTTTTTATGGTTGTTTTACTGTAACTGTAACTGTAACTGTAACTGTAACTGTAACTGTATTATCCGCAGCGTACTGTAGTCTTCTCCACTTTTTTATATTTACAATCAGTCATTTATGCTTTATCTTGTTGTTCCGATTTTTATCGGTTAATAATAAATGTATATTACAAGGAATTAAAAAATAATGAACTTTAGTAAAACAATAATTGTAGCTTCGTTATCGCTTGGAGCTTTTTACACTCAAGCTTCAGTTGAACTTTTTTCTGATTCACATTTTGGTGGAAAAAGAACTGTTTTATTTGGAAGTAAATCAATTAAGAATACTAAAGATGAAATCGGGATGCATGATTCTATTTCATCATTAAAAGTTGGCCCAGGAGAATGTGCCGTTCTTTTTGAAAACCATAGTTACACCGGTATAACTAAGTTTTTCGGTCAAGGGGAACACTCTGATTTGCGCAATGAAGGGTTTAATGATGAAACTTCATCGATCCACGTTTTTCCATCCTATTATTGTGATGCTAATGATTTAACTTACTTTCATAGACACGCCCCATACGGCGATATTAAGTTTGCTGTTGCAAAAGGTAATAGCGATGGACTTTCAAGTTATTGGAATGATGAGATTAGTAGCATAACTGTTGGTCGAGATTCTTGTGCTATTGTTTTTCAGCATGGAAGTTACCAAGGAACTGTGCATGAGTTTAAAGAATCGGTTGCTACATTAAGCACCTGGAGTTTTAATGACAAGATATCCTCATATCAAATTGTAGAAGCTAGTTCTTGTAATAACCCAACCGAAGGTGGCGGCGTTGGCGGTGGCAGTGGCGGCGGCGGCGGCGGTGGAGATCTGGTGCAGTACTAGGAAAAAACGGTGGTTGTTAAAGGGCTTGCTAAAGCCCTTTAACATATTTGATTTAGCAACCTTTACCTTGTAAAGTTTACTTTTTATTTTTTGCTGAGAAATCACTTGCTACCGGAAATTTTTGTTATTAATTTAAATCGCAGTTTGGATAGGTTAAATAGTATAAATAAACTGTTCAATAGTTATAAAGCTGACTTTACTCGCGTAGAGGCTATTGATGGTAAGGATATTTTTGATTTATCTTCTGTTGGATACAATGATAAACTCAATCAAAAACTATACCACAAACCCTTAAATAAGGGGGAAGTTGCTTGTATTTTAAGTCACAAAAGAGCTCTGACTAAGTTTATCGAAACAAGTGATAATCCAGTCGCGTTAATTCTAGAAGATGACGCTTATTTTAACGAGGACTTATTGATATTCTCAAGTAAAGTTCACCCAAGTTATAATAATTGGGATGTAATAAAATTACACGGCGGAAAAAAAGCAAAAAAACAACTAAAAACAATTCCAATCTACAAGGGTTATTCTTTAGGCTTTCCATGCAAGATCCCAAACTCTAACTTAGGTCAACTAGTTAGTAAAAAAGGCGCTGAAAAAATATTGAAACTATACGATAACTTTGCAAAACCTGCCGATGTAATTTTACAAAATTGGTGGCAAAGTGGACTTGTGGTCTTACATTGCACCCCTAACCTAGTTTATTCGAACGAGTCAAAAAGTATTATCAATTCTTTTCAAAACAGAAATGAAGTTCAGTATAGTAAAAGTAAGAAACTCAAGCAAAAGATCAGGTTTGAATTTGAGCTTTTACATAATAAACCAGACCTTTCAATTCTAGAGAAGGTAAAGTCTTCGGTTACAACTTAAATTATAAACCTCATTGTAATTTATATGCTTATAAGCTTTCAATTTACTTCCGATAATTAGGATTATCAGAAGTA